>CAZVUZ010000049.1:0-20035 GCA_964630485.1 uncultured Ignavibacteriales bacterium | reverse complement strand
CAGCGGGTGATATCGAGTTTCGAGAGCGAGTCGATCAACCAGTTCGGCCTCCGTCTGCGGTTTTGACGCACGCGGTGTGTTTCAGGCGGATAAAACAGATTTATCTGTCCGTCATTCCTGCGCAGGGGCTTGTTGACAAACCCCTGTTGCGGCAAAACGACACGCATTGTGATACAGGTGCAGTCAGTCAATTCACATGACTGCCAATAAGTTGGATAACTGGTGTCTAGCGCGGTCGCCCAACACCACAGGCGAATGGAGACTTTTTCAACAGGCCCGCAGGCAGGAATCCAGAGATAAGTTCACGGCCTGTAAGGCCGTGCTGCTTCATGGCCAGGTGCCCCATCCGCTTGCGGTGGGATCCTTTCATGACAACTACGCCACTCGTCTAGTTTCTCAATAATCGTCAATCCCCAAAACTGTGCCGCGTTGATGCCTTAAACCCACCATACGCTTCGCTCCTGGTGGGGTACCGAAGAAACGCGGTGCATGAGGAAATACGCCTCGCTGGAAATCCCACCCCCTCCTTCGGCGGGCAGGCGAGGACGGGTGGGCTACCGGAGTTGCGGCGCACGAGGACGTACGCCGCACACAAAAACGGTGATGCGCGCCCCCCGCGTTTTCCCTTGTGCGGCGGGAAACCGTGTCATATGTTCACGCGTTGACAGGACCGGACCGAAATATGCCTCAGAAGGCGAGAGTCGGGAAATTAAGGCAGGAAAATGCAGGTCATTCGATCCATAAAGAAAATGCAGGCCGTCTCAAGGCAACTCGCGGCCGAAGGCAAAACTATCGGCCTCGTGCCCACCATGGGGTTTCTGCACGAGGGCCATCTCTCGCTCATCAAACGCGCCCACCGCTTCGCCGATGTCGTCATCACCACCATCTTCGTCAACCCCACCCAGTTCGCCCCCAACGAAGACCTCGATAAATACCCCCGCGACGAAAAAGGGGATCTGAGCAAGATCAAAGATGCCGGGGGTGATATCGTGTTCATGCCGAGCGCTTCGGATATCTACCCTGACGATTTCCAGACCTATGTCACGGTGGAGAAGCTCACCGGCGTGCTTGAGGGCGCCAAACGTCCGACCCATTTTCGCGGCGTCACGACCGTAGTCACCAAGCTTTTTAATATCACGCGTCCCGATGTCGCCGTGTTCGGCATGAAGGACTTCCAGCAGGCGGTGGTCCTGCGCCAAATGACGGCCGACCTGGGTTTTCCCATCAAAATCATCGTGGCGCCCACGGTTCGCGAAAAGGGCGGGCTGGCCATGTCTTCGCGCAACAAGTATTTCACAGCCGACCGGCGTCGCGAGGCCCGCGGTCTGCATTATGCCCTGCGAACGGCCCGTGAAATGTATCGAAGTGGGGCAGTGTCGGTCAAAAAGGTCGAGCGCGAAATGAAAGCCGCTATCAAGGCCGCCTGTCCGTCGGCCAAAATCGACTATATTGCCTTCACGGATTTCGATACCCTGACCCCAACATCGAAGCTCACCAGAGGGACGGTGATTTCAATGGCCGTTCACGTCCACGGCGTTCGGCTTATAGACAATATGAAGCTGACCTAAACTCTCCCGATTTCCCCGTATATATTTCAAATAGGCATTGACGAATTGTCAGGGATTATTACCTTGGGCCTTCAAGGTCGACAAGAAACGCAATAAACGTGAGTGACATGAATCAGCCAACGAACATAAAGATCGAGTCCCCCGGGGTAAATGTCGCGGTGGTCAAAAAAGACTACGACGGCTGGAAATTCCTTATCCTGCGGCGGTCCGAGAGCGAGACCTATGGCGGCTACTGGGGTTTTATGACCGGCGGCAAGCGCGGCGAGGAAACCGTGGCCCAGGTCGTGGTCCGCGAGTTGAAGGAAGAAAGCGGCCTGGCGCCGCTCGAGATGTGGGCCACCGAGTATCTGGTGCAATTCTATGAACCGCTTGCAGATGCCATCTGGATCCTGCCCCTGATCGTGGCCGTGGTGGACTCCGAATCTGAGGTTGTCCTTTCATCCGAAAACAGCGAATTCAAGTGGCTGTCGGCGTCCAAAGCCAAGCGACTGGTGAGCTGGAAGAATCTTGAAACGTTTCTCGATGAGATCAGCGGCGAACTGGAGATCTACCCGGCTCGCACCTGGGTGCAAATAAACCCCTGATCTGTGTTTTAGTTACGGAACCGGTTGCCGTTTTTGCCGTTAAAGGAGAGGCGAGAACCTCCGGGCGGTTGGAAACTGCTTGCCCGAAGCCAACAAATTAGTATATTGACTGACTGAGCGAGCTCGATGAATCGGATTTTTGTAATATGTTGATTACTATCTGCAAATCGAAAATACACCGGGCCACGATAACCGAGGCCGACCTCAACTATATCGGGTCGATTACCATCGACTCGGACCTTATTGAAAAGGCCGATTTGGTGCCGTTCGAGAGGGTTCAGGTGGCCAACATTACCAATGGCGAGCGCTTCGAGACTTATGTCATCGAGGGCGAGGCCGGAAGCGGTGTTATTGCCCTCAATGGCGCCGCCGCACGCAAGGGGACGGTAGGGGATAAGGTCATTATCATCGCCTACGGTCAGATCGACAAGGCGGAGGCTGTCGGATTCCGACCGGCCATCGTCCACGTCGACGATGATAACAGGCCGACCGGCGCATAACCCTGTTGTGGGGCGCAGGGCCTCAGATTAAAGCCGAATCAGTTTAATCGGGAGAATATATGGCCTCCAGGAGAGCCGCTATTGTATTAGCCGCGGGCAAAGGCAAACGCATGAAATCGGATTTGCCCAAGGTTGTCCACCGTATTCACGACCGGCCGATGATCTGCATCATAGCGGACACGCTTCGGAAACTTAAACTCGATCCGCTGGTGGTGGTGATCGGTCACAAGGGTGAACTGGTTCAGGAAGCCCTGGCCGATTACCCGGTGTCCTTTGCCTGGCAAAGGGAACAACTCGGCACCGGTCACGCCGTGTTGATGACGTCCGAGTTTATGCGCGACTTCGACGGCACCACTCTTGTCGCTCTCGGCGACGTGCCTTTTCTGACCTCTGAGACCATTGAACACCTGTTTGATACGCACGAAAAGGCCGGCGCCGCGGCCACCTGCCTCTCGGCTATTGTTGACGATCCGGGCGGTTACGGACGCATTGTCCGCGACGGCGTCTCGGACATCCTGAAGAAAATCGTCGAGCACAAGGATGCTTCCGAAGACATACTTAAAATAAACGAGATAAATACGGGTACTTTTTGTTTCGATAATCGTGCTTTGTTTGAAGCCCTCGAAAGTGTTGACAACAAGAATGCCCAGGGCGAATATTACCTGACCGACACGATTGGTATTATGCATGCTCGTGGCCTGCCGGTGGCGGTTTCGGTCGCCCGCGATTCCGATGAGGGGCTGGGAGTGAATTCGGCCGAGCAACTGGAACTGCTGGCCCGTAAGTTCAGTATTTGACCCGGCCCGGTTTTTTTGATCCGAGCGGGCCCGCAATCGTTATAAGGGTATAGACTGCCCCCGGAGCTTTGCCGATAACCTGTTGTGTAGAGGATTTTTGTTGACTGAGTCGGTAAAGTCGGGTAGATTGCGAAGAGGGATGAGAAATATGCGTTTGTTAATGATTTTCCTTTTGTTGTGCACGGTGTTGATGGCTGGTGTTTCGTTCGCCCAGTCTTCGGACCAGGCCGAATTGGAGTCCTCAATGCAGGCCAACTCACTTGGCGGCAGGGCGGCTTCCAATGCTTTTTCGCTGATTGATTTTTCGCGGATAAAATGGTCGCACAGCTATTCGGTGGGATTCTTTTCCGGCGGCGGCAACTCCGGCTCGATGGGGCTTTTCAACACCTCGATGCTTTATGAGTTTTCGCCGAAGCTTTCCCTGACGGTCAATCTCGGTGTGGCGCATGCCGGCGGAGCTTTCAGCGTCGGTGAGCAGTCGGCCTCGATTTTGCCGGGTTTCACGCTCGATTATCATCCTTCGGAAAAGTTTCGCATGACCTTTATGGTGCAGCAGTACAATGGTTTTTATACGCCCGATAATTACAGGAGCAGCTTTTGGCACAACCCCCTTGGGCCCTAAGGTAGATCGCCGCATCTGGTGAAACACCCCGCCCTCTCCACCTTTTCAAATGCAAAAATCCAGAACAACCAAAAGCAGTAAGAAATCGTCGTCGACACGGCGAAAAGCCACCAATTCGCGGAGGAACCGCTACCTGGAAATTGGTATCGTGGTGGTGTTCCTCGTCGTGGTCATTTGGGTGGCCTCGATGACCCTTAAGATAACAACCGGCGTCTCCGAGACACTCGACAGCCCGGATTACGTGGTTCGTTTGCAGGTCCTCAACGGTTGCGAGGTCAACGGTCTTGCGGCGCGGGCCTCCGACTGGCTGGCCGACTATGCCGACAGCGACATAGAAGTGAAGGTGGTTGACACCGACAACTTTGATTTGCACAAAGTCACCGGCACGTTTATAATTTCACGAGATGAAGATATGAAGGTAGCCAGGATGCTGGCGGGTAAATTAGGGCTGGAGCCTTCAACGGTCGTGTACCGGCCGCTGGAGAAAAACTACCGGCAGATTTCCGCCACGCTGGTCCTGGGGGAAGACTGGGAATCCCTCAACCTGGCGCAACGTTTAGGCAGGGAGTAAAAACAGAAGTATCTTGAACAAACTGACTCCACTATCTCTGGCCCGCACCGCGGGCCGTCTGGCCCTATCCAAAAAAGGTTTTGATGTCAGACTCCTCAAAGTCGAGGAGGTTTCGTCGGTAGCCGACTACTTTGTCATTGTCTCCGGCGAAGCGGACGTCCATGTGAAAGCCATTGCCCGGGCCATTGATGACGGTTTACTGGAAAAGGGCCACAAGCCTTTCCACACCGAGGGGTACTCCGACGGAAACTGGGTCCTGATGGATTATATTGACGTGGTTGTCCACGTGTTCCGGGAGCCCACGCGTCAGTTCTATGCCCTTGAGAAACTCTGGGGAGACGCTCCGGTCGAGGAGCTTTCCGAGAGTTGATTTTTCGACAATAATTTTATAAAAGATACACATAGGATGGGAAGTTTTAATGGAACTTTCAGATCTCAAAGCAAAGACTATCGCCGACCTTCTCAAGATCGCCGAGGAACTCGACATTCCCGGTGTTTCCGGGTTGAGGAAGTCGGAGTTGATCTACAAAATCATGGAGACGGCCTCGACAGCCGACGGCATGATTCTGGCCGAAGGCGTGCTCGAAATCCTCGACGAGGGCTACGGTTTTCTCCGTTCGGGCAATTACAACTACCTGCCGGGACAGGATGACATCTATGTCTCGCCCTCGCAGATCAAGCGTTTCGACCTGCGAACGGGGGATATCATTTCCGGCCAGGTGCGTCCGCCCAAGGAAAACGAGCGTTATTTCGCGTTGTTGAAGATCGAGGCGGTCAATTTCGACGAGCCGGACAAGGCCAAGCACAAAGTCCTGTTCGACAACCTCACGCCGCTCTATCCGGAGGATCCATTCAAGCTGGAACTTCACCCGGATGAGTTGACTACCCGCATTATCGATCTGATGTGCCCGATCGGCAAGGGCCAGCGCGCTTTGATTACCTCGCCGCCGAAGGCCGGTAAGACGATCATTCTACAGCGAATTGCGCAGGCGATAACGACCAATCACCCCGACGTGATCCTGATCGTTTTGCTGATCGACGAGCGCCCGGAGGAAGTTACCGATATGAAGCGTTCTGTTCGTGGCGAAGTGATATCGTCGACTTTCGACGAGCCGGCCGACCGCCATGTCCAGGTCGCCAACATGGTTTTGGAAAAGGCCAAGCGTCTCACCGAGCATGGTTATGATGTCGTTATCCTGCTCGATTCCATCACCCGCCTGGCGCGGGCTCACAACTCGGTCGTGCCGCACTCCGGCAAGATCCTCTCCGGTGGTGTCGATTCCAACGCCCTGCACAAGCCGAAACGCTTCTTCGGCGCGGCTCGAAATATCGAAGAGGGCGGTTCCCTGACGGTGGTGGCCACAGCTCTCATCGAAACCGGTTCGCGTATGGACGAAGTTATTTTCGAGGAGTTTAAGGGCACCGGCAACATGGAAATGGTTCTCGATCGACGCCTTTCCGATCGCCGAATTTTCCCGGCCATGGACATCAACCGGTCGTCTACGCGTAAGGAAGAGTTGCTCATTCCGGAAGACGTGCTTACCAAGGTCTGGGTCTTACGTAAATTCCTCGCGGAGATGAACCCGATTGAAGCGATGGAGTTCCTTCTGGATCGACTGAGGAAGACCAAGAACAATCAGAAGTTCCTGGCCTCGATGAAGGACTAGAGTCTTTTAGCGGGTGATACAATTATGAAGGCACCGCTGCCGGTATGGCAACGGTGCCTTTTTCATTTTTCGTTTACGAACCTGCCCGTTCCCAACGGGGGGCTGTCCGCGGTTATTTTACTCTCTTGCGCATGACGCCGCCGTCGGAGCCAACCGCCCAGAGCCACCCGCCCGCCTGGCACAGGTCGAGAACATTGAACGGTTTCGGCACCTCTTCCTCGCTCCATGTCCGCCCGGCGTCGGTCGATTTAAGCAAAATATTAGGAATGCCGCCCATGTAAGCCGTGGCGTCATCGATCATCTCGCAGGCAACAAAGCTCCTGTTTTCGGGCTGTGGGATCTTCGTCCAGTTTTTCCCCGAGTCGTGAGAGACGGCGCAAACACCGGTTGGGCCGCCAATAATGGCGGTTTTGCCGTGAAGGGAGAAAGTGCGGGCCGCCTCGCCGTCCAGGGTCGGTATGCCTCGCCAGGTGGCGCCCTTGTCCGTCGAGATATTGATCCGTCCGAAAGACATCAGGTACACGGCTGCGTTGGCCTGGTAGACGATTTCGTTATAGCCCATGCCCACCGACTTTTGTGGCTCCCAGCTTGCTCCCCCGTCGGTTGAGCGGAGCATGAGGCCGGTGTAGGGATTTTCGGGGTCACGGGTGGAACCGATCGCGATAACATGGTCTTCGTCAAGTACCTCAACGTCATAGATCCAGGGGATGGTATCCTTAAGGGACTTGTTCTCCCACCCACGGCCGCCGTCATTGGTGCGATACAGGGCGCCGTTGCGACCGCAGACGATCCCGAAACTGCCGTTGAGAAACGAGGCATCTTCCAGGATGACGCCTCTGGCAACATCTGCGAGTTTCCAGTTCTTACCGCCGTCAACGGTTCGACCGACGCGTCCGGTATGCGTCACCACGAAACCGGTGTCTTCCGAAACGAAGCAGACCCCGGTCACGGTTTCGTCCTGCGGAAACTCCACCGACTCCCATGTCTGTCCGACTACCAGAATCGGCAGGAAACATATCAGGCCGACTGTCAACCAGGTTTTCTTCATCGTGTTTTTAGTTGTCCTTGCTTGCATATCGTTTATAACTTTCTTTTTCGAGAAAAGTCGTAACTTCCTTGAGTAAAACTGATGTTACACTTTCAAAGCTAAAATGTCAAACCCGGGGTTTACCGGCGATTGAGTTAATCTAATGGCGGCCAAGACGGTAATTGAACTGGACAACCTTTACCTGAAGTCAGATCGGGGCGAGCAGATTTTCTCCGACCTTAATTTCCGTCTGGAAGCCAATCATTCGGCGGTAATTACGGGCGCGGCCGGCTCGGGTAAAACCTGCCTGGTGGAGTTACTGGTGGGGTTGCGCCGGGCTGAGAGCGGCTCAGTGGAGCTTTTCGGAGAAAATGTCAAACCGCGCAGCCACCGTCTCATGAAAAAACTGCGCGGCAAGGTAGGCGGCGTGGGCGGAATTTACACCCTGGTGCCGTCGTATACCGTGGCTCAGAATGTCGTCTACCCGCTTATCGTCAGCGGGGAACGCCGACGGTTGCGCTTCGAGCGACTGCACAAGATGCTGACCGAGTTTTCGCTGGTCAAACAGGCCGGGGAGTATCCGCAGAGCCTGACTCGCGTCGAGTACACCATGGCCCAGTTTGCCCGGGCCTCGATCAACAACCAGCCGCTGCTTATCGTTGACGAGCCTTCGGCGGGATTGGACCCGGCCACTTTTGATCGCATATACGATTACCTCGTTAAGACTTCGGTCTCGGGCCGATCTATGTTGATTCTCACCTCGAGCGATCTCGGCCGCGAACTGCCCAACACGGATTACTACCAGATAGAGGACGGCCGCCTGACATGACCCGGATCGGACACATCTTCAAGGAACTTGCCCGCAACATGTACCGCAATGCCGGTACCGTCCTCGGGTCTTTCCTGTCTCTGACCCTGATATTTCTGCTCTTCGATCTGTTCTGGATCGGAGCCGGGACTTCGGAAAGGTTCTACAACCGTCTGTTGTCGGAACTTCAGATGGAAGTTTTCATCGATGAGGCCGTGGAGGAAACGTCCGTGCGCGAGATCGCCGAGACGCTCAAGGGTATCGATGGTATCCTTTCCGCCACCTATGTTTCGAAGGAACAGGCTCGCGAAAAGCTCAGCGCTTTGGTGGGAACCGATCTTCTGGTGGGCTACGATGCCACCAATCCCCTGCCGCGATCGTTCGTCCTGCAGCTTGACCCGGTTTACCTCAACACGGTGGACATGACGCGGCTGGAGAATGACCTGGTGTATACCGACGGTATTTCCGATGTTTATTTCAGTCGCCGCTGGCTGTCCAAAGCCGAGCGCACCCGCAATATCATTCTCAGTCTCGGCATGGCCCTGGGGGCATTGATCCTGCTGGTGGCGGTAATCAATACAACGAACAACATCCGCCTGATGACGCGCACGCGCGCGGTCGGATTCCGTCAGATGCGGCTCCTGGGCGCCGGCCGCCTCTTCCTGGCCGTACCGTTCTTACTGGAAGGCCTGATAATCGGCGGCCTTTCGGCGGTGGTGGGCTGGGTGGCTATCCATTACGCCGCTCCCCAGGTCACGTTTACCCAGTTCGAACTGGTTTTCCCGGCTCGGGCCGATATATTCTATTTCTGTGCCGTGACGGCCCTCGTGGGACTATTCTCGGGTTATCTCGGCATCAGGAAGATGCTGAAGTAACACGCCATGATTTCGAGGCCACTGAAAATCCTGATAGCTCTGGCGCTGCTCGCGGGCGCTGCCGGCCTTGTTCGCGGTCAGCAGAACAAGAGCGGTATTCTCGACCAGAAAAAGGAGCTGGAGGAGATTCAGGGTGAGGTCAAACGCGGTAAGTTGCTGCTGGACTCACTAAAGAATGAAGAACTGAGCGTCCAGAAGCAGGTTTCCGACCTTGACCAGCGCATAACCTCCAATCGCAAACTTATCCAGCGACTTAACAGCGAGCTCAAGCAGGTCCGCCGGGATATTACCGAGGCGGAAAATAAGCTCGAAACGCGCGAGGAAACTCACGAGCGTACCCGCCGCAGGTATCTCGGCAGTTTGCGGCATTTCTACCTGGCCTCTCGTCAACCGGTTGCTTTCGTCTCCGACCGTCCCAACTCCGAGTTGGAATCGATGCGCCAGGTCATTTACCTCTCGGCTCTGGCCGATTACGAGTCCGGGAATGTCGTGGAGGCGGCGGATTACCTGTCGGCCTCCATTGATGAGCGCGACCGCCTCTCCGGCGAAAAGAAAAAAGTTACCTCGCTGAAGAAGAAGAAAGAGACGGCGACTTCACTGGATGCCAGCCGGAAAGAGCGGCAGCAGCAACAGCTGGAAACCCTGCGTCGGAAAAAGACCATGGAGGCGGACCGAATAATTATGCTCGAGCAGGCCGCCCGCGACATGGGGAATATTATCACCCGTCTCGAGGAGGAACGCCGGGAACGCCAGGCGACCGCCCCCCAGGCTCCGGTGCTCGAGCCGTCGGTTTTCATCACTCTCAAGGGCCAGTTGCCGTCGCCCTGCAGGGGGGAGATTGTCGTACCCTACGGGGCTTCGATCGATCCCGTGACGCGCCTGCGCTCTTTTTCGCCGGGAATTACCCTCCAGGTCAAGTCCGGCCGGCCGGTATCGGCGGTAGCTTCCGGTTCCGTGGCCTACCGGGGAGAATTGCGGGGTTACGGTAATTTTGTTATCATAAACCATGACAATGAATATTACAGTACCTACGCCGGCCTCGGTGAAACCTATGTCAAGACCGGGCAATTGGTACAGACCGGGACTCGCCTGGCGTTGGCCGGGGGAGAGGGTCAGGTTAAATTTGAACTGCGCAAGGGTCGGGAGACCCTCGACCCGGTGAAATGGATTCGTATTGACGCCTTTTGATATCATAGCTCTGCAGCCCCGCGCCTGGGGCATACTATCCCGCTCGTTCACGACCGATCGCGTCGCCGGCACCTACCTGTTTCACGGTCGCGAAGGGTTGGGGCACTGGCCGCTGGCGTTGACGTGGGCAGCTTTGCTAAATTGTGAGGGTCCGGTCGAACTCGAAAGCGATCCCAATCTGCGAGCGCCGTGCGGCGTCTGCCGGAATTGCCGCAGTGTCGCCGCCATCAACCATGAAGGGCTCATGATTGCGGTGCCTCTGCCCAAGCACAAGAATGCCGAAGAGGCCATCGACCAGATGAATGCCCTGCTCGACGAAAAACGTAAAGAGCCGTTTCACCTGCCCTCGGCCGAGGGCGGTGTCAATATACCGATCAGTGTTGCCCGTGAGATTAAAAGGAGCCTGGCCCGCAAGGCCGCGCCCGGATCGATGCGGGTGGCCCTGTTTTATCGCATGGAGCGGATGCGCACCGACAGCGCCGATGCCCTGTTGAAACTAATAGAGGAACCGCCTCCCAATACGGTCATCGTGCTCACCGCCGACAGGCCCGAGTCGCTTCTGCCGACCATTCAGTCGAGGGCGCAGAAAATCAGGCTCGACAGGATTTCGGCGGTGAATATCAGACGCTATCTCGGGGAGCACTACGAGGTGTCCGAAAAACGCGCCGACCAGATCTCCCGTTTGGCCGATGGCTCCCTGGGCCGCGCAATCGACCTGGTCCGGCATGATCCCGATGACGACGGCTCTCGGCGCTCCGTCTGCCTGCTCATTTTCAAATCTCTTTTTCTCGGGGGTAACGCGGAAACGATCGGCCATCTCAGGGAAATGGTGAATCTGGGAAACCTCTCCGAAGTGGAAGACATGTTGCGGCTCTGGCAGTCGCTGATCCGGGACTGCAATAACTACTCGGTCCTGGGCGAGGACGACGCCGTGGTCAATATCGACTGCGTCGCCGACATCAGGAAGTTATCCACCCGCTTTACCTCGGCCGGTATCGCCGCCTCAATGACCGAGGCGATCAAAAATACCCTTGCTGACCTGAGGCTCAATGTGCATATTCCGGGGGCATTGGCGGCGCTGGTAATAAAGCTCAGGTCGCAAATCGATGCCGCCTGAGTGCGGTATCGCCGCCCCAGCCACCTAGGAGTATCCAAATGGCGGAACTGTACCTGGTAGAATTCAAGGGCTCCCGCAAGGAGTTCTTTTTCAATTCGTACTATCACAACCTCGTCGAGCTCGACCACGTGATCGTTCAGGCCGAGAGAGGCGAGGATATTGGCATGTTATTGCACAAGGTCGAGGCCGATATTGACTTTTCGGATCGGGATAAACCCCGTTCGATTTTGAGACCGGCCAACGACGAGGACCTGAGTACGCTGACCGGCATCCGGGAAAAGGAAGACCAATATCGCTCGGAGGTAATCGAGCTGATCGCCAAACACAGCCTCAAGATGAAAGTTGTCGATGTTGAGTGCCAGTATGACGGCAATAAAATGACGGTGTATTTCACCGCCGACCATCGCGTTGACTTTCGCGACCTGGTCAAGGATTTGGCCGGTCGCTACCGGACGCGGATCGAGTTGCGTCAGATCGGCGTGCGCGATGAGGCCCGCCGTCTCGGCGGCTTCGGCATTTGCGGTCGCCGTCAATGCTGTAGTTCCTTTATCCGTGATTTCGAGCCGATTTCCACACAACACGCCCGCGAGCAGGACCTACCGCTGAACCCGGCCAAGATCTCGGGCAATTGCGGCCGTCTGTTATGTTGCCTGCGATACGAGGTCGATCTCTACACGACCTGCAAGGGGAGATTTCCCGGAATCGGGGCGCATATCACGTCCAAAACGGGGGAGAGCGGCAATATTGAACGCATTGATGTCTTCAAAACCGAGGCTGTTGTGCGCGACCAGGAGAACCGTCTGTTCCGCTGCAGCCTCGAAAACATCGTCAGAACACCGGGTGGTCCCGGTGCCGGTGGAGGGCGCAAACCGTCCCCGAAGCCGGCGCCCGGAAAGAACAAGCCCGATGACCGGGAGACGGAGGAAGCTCTCAAAAAACTCGATAACAACGACAATGGCAATTAACCGCCCGAGGAGAATGATTTGTCTCGCCCTTTTCTTGTAACTACCCCGATTTACTACGTCAATGCCGGGCCGCATGCCGGTAATGCCTATACTACGATCACGGCCGATTTGCTGGCGCGCTTTCATCGCCTTGCCGGCCGCGAAGTGTTCTTCCTGACCGGCACCGATGAGCACGGTTCCAAAAATGCCGAGGCCGCCGAGGCCGCCGGTCTCTCCGAGATAAAGTTCTGCGATGGCATCGTCGATACCTTCAAGGCGGCCTGGAAGAATCTCTCCATCGAGTACGATTACTTCATCCGAACTACCTCCAAGCGGCACGAGAAAGCCGTTGTCAAAATTCTCAAAGCCATGCGCGACGCGAAAACCGAGGATGGGCAGGATGTCGTTTACAGCGATTACTACGAGGGGCTTTACTGCACTGGCTGCGAGAAATTCCTAACCGAAAAGGAACTCGTTGACGGCCTGTGCCCGTACCATGCCAAGGCGCCGGAGAAACTGCGGGAGAAAAACTACTTTTTCCGGCTGACGGCGTACATGGATAAGCTCAAAGAAAAGATCGAATCGGAGGAACTGCTGATTTTGCCGGAGTTCCGCCGCCGCGAGGTGTTGGGACTCATAAACCAGGATCTGCCCGATTTTTCGCTTTCCCGTGAACACGTCAAATGGGGTATTCCGTTGCCGTTTGATGAGAGCCAGTCGGCTTACGTATGGGTGGATGCTCTGTCGAACTACATTTCGGCCATCGGTTATGAAGATGATCCGGAGACTTTTGACAAGTGGTGGAACGAAGCCGAGATAGTGCATCTGATGGCCAAGGACATCCTCAAGTTTCACTGCCTTTACTGGCCTGCTATGCTCATGGCGGCCGGGCTGAAACTTCCCGAGACCATTTTCCTGCACGGTTTCTTCACGGTCGACGGAGCCAAGATGTCCAAATCGCTGGGCAACCACATTGACCCCAACGAGATGGTCGAGCAATACGGCGTGGATGCCGCCCGGTATTTACTGCTGACGCAATTTCCGTTCGGCCAGGACGGTGATGTCCAGGCCAGCCGTTTCGTGACGCAGTACAATTCCGATCTGGCTAATGATCTAGGAAACCTGGTCTCGCGCGTGGCGAAAATGGTCGCCGTCAATTGCGACGGCCTCCTCCCGGAGCCATACGAGGATCTTCCCGGATTGCCCGAGTTGCTTGCAAAGGCGGAGCGGCTGCCCAATGCCGCCTACGAACACATCGGCCACTATCGCATCGGTCATGCGATCGATGAGGCCATGGCCGTGGTGCGAGCAACCAACAAATTTTTCAACGATACCGCCCCGTGGATCCTGGCCAGAGAGGGCAAGACGAAGGAACTGGGCGGGGTATTGTATGCCTGTTGCGAACTGATTCGAATTGTCTCCATCGTTCTCTTCCCGGTCATGCCGGGTAAAATGCGGGAAATCCGCGCGGTGCTGTCCGAGGGCGACGCCACCCTTACTCTGGATAATGCCCGGACGTTTTTCCACCTCAAGCCGGGGACCGAGATCCATCTCGACCAGCCGGTATTCCCGCGCTTCAACGTGCCGAAGGAAAAGGCTGCGAAAAAACCGGCGGCGAAGGATGAGGCCGTCACTGAAGAGGGTCTGCTGGATATTTCCGATTTCGTAAAAGTGCAACTGCGGGTCGCCGAAGTGCTTGAGGCGGAACGGGTCGAGGGTGCGGATAAACTGCTCAAGCTCCAAATCGACCTGGGTAAGGAAAAACGCCAGATCGTGGCCGGTATTGCCAAGCACTACGAACCGGAGCAAATCAAGGGCAAGAAAGTCGTGGTCGTGGCCAATCTCAAGCCGGCGACCATTCGCGGGGTCGAATCCAACGGCATGCTCCTGGCCGCCAAGTCCGGCAAGAAGCTCTATGTGGTAACCCCCGATGGTGACCTTCCGGCCGGCGCCAAGTTAAGCTGATGATCGATTCTCACTGCCACCTGTATTTCGACCACTTCGACGGTCGACGCGATGACATCATCGAGGAGGCCCGTCAGGCGGGGGTGCATACGATAATCAATATCGGGGTGGATCTGCAGACTTCGCACGATTCCATCGCCCTGGCCGAACGCTATGATTCGATCTATGCCACCGTCGGGGTTCACCCGCATGACTCCAAAACCATGACCGCCGACACGATCGATCAAATCAAGGCCCTGACCCGGCACGAGAAAGTTGTGGCCATTGGGGAAATCGGACTGGACTTCTACCGTGACCACTCCCCGCGAGACGTTCAGCGGAAGGCCTTCCGCCGCCAGCTCGAGCTGGCCGTCGAGACTCGTCTCCCGATCGTGATTCACACGCGCGAAGCCTTCCGGGATACGGTCGATATCGTGAAGGACTTCACCGGCAGTATTCCCGGGGGAGTTTTCCACTGTTTCCCGGGAGACGCCGACGATGCCTTCGAGGTGATCGAATTGGGGTTCCATGTCTCCGTCGGGGGCAGTATGACTTATAAGAACTCCCGTATGGCGAAAATGGCGACGGAGGTGCCCCTCGAGTCGATCCTTCTGGAGACCGATGCTCCCTTTCTGACGCCGGTCCCCTTTCGGGGCAAAACCAACCGCCCCGCCTACGTCCGGCATGTCTGCGACAAACTGGCCGAATTGAAGGCCATAGGCGCCACCGAAGTGGAGAAAATCACCGACCGCAACTGCCAGAAGCTTTTCAGGCTCGTTGAGATCTTTGGAGACTGAGGCATGCCCGGTTACCACGCCAAGAAACGGTTGGGTCAGAATTTCCTGAAATCGGACGACGTTATCCAGCGCCTTGTCCGGGAAATTGATCCGAAGCCGGACAGGCCCATCGTGGAAATCGGTCCCGGTCGCGGAGCCCTGACCCTGGCCATGGCCGAATCCGGAGCGGAGATCGTCGCCGTTGAATTCGACCGCGATGTCATCGGATATCTCACGAAACTGCTGAGGAAACACGACAATGTCAGCATCCTCAACGAGGATTTTCTCAACGTCGATCTCACTCTCCTGCCGGATCGTTTCTTTGCGGTCGGGAATCTGCCGTTTAACATTACCTCGCCGGTAATCGACTTTGTCGTGCGCCATCGTTCGCGCCTGACCGGATGTGTGTTCCTGATCCAGAAAGAGGTTGCCGAACGCCTCAGCGCCACCCACGGCTCCAAGCTCTGGTCGCCGATAGCGATCAACACGCAATTGCATTACCATGTTGAATACCTGTTTTCGGTGCCGGCAAAAGACTTCCGGCCGCAACCGAAAGTCGACGCCGCGGTGGTGCGCCTGCTGCCGTTCGAAAGTGAGCCCATCAAATACGACTTTCAATTTGAAATTGTTGTTCGCCACGCATTCGCGCGTCGAAGAAAACTGCTGATCAACAACCTTGTTCCGGAAATAATACCCGGAGCACAGGTGGCAAAGGCAATCCTGGCCGATATGGACCTGCCTGCGAATGTCCGGGCCGAGCAGCTCACCATCGAGCAGTTTTGCGATCTGACTGCATTGCTCGTGCAAAATGAGCTGATTTAAGTCCGGAACGGCCCATGTTTTGAATTGACGTTCCCCTTTGAGTTCGATATGTTTGCAGAGTGGTATGGAAGCCACGGTACCCCCGGGGTTGGGGACTATTAGAAACAAGGAGATGGATCTTGGGCACTTTGAGTGTAAATGTTGATATGGTGGCGGCATTACGTGAGGTCGCGGCCCTTACCGAGCCGGACCCGGCGCAGGCGGCCGTGCTTGCGGAACTGGCCGGGGCCGACGGCGTGGCCGTCCAGCTCAGGCGCAGTCGGCGATTGATTCGCGATCGCGACCTTTACCTCCTCAAGGGAGTGGTCAAGTCCAAACTCACAGTGGAAGTGCCGCCCGACGAGGGGATCATCCAGAAAGCGATGGAAGTTAAACCGTGGATGGTGACTTTTGGGGATGACCAGGGAAACGCCGACGCCCCGATCTCGGCGATTGATCTCGGCGCCACGGATGTCGACTTCACGGACGTCGTTGCTCGTTTCCGCGGGGTGGGAGTGCATGCCGGGTTCTTCATTGAGCCGGAAGCGGCCCAGGTTAAAGCAGCGGCGAAGGCCGGAGCTTCCATGGTAATGCTCAATTGCGCCCGCTACGGCGGCGCGGCGACGATTGAAGACGCTCAACAGGAACTGGTTCGCCTCGATGCGGCCGGTAACGCGGCGATCAAAGCCGACCTCGCCGTTTACCTCGGCCACGGCATTCAATATCGCAATGTCCGGCCGCTGGTGGATCTTAACATAGCCGACGAGTTTGTTGTCGGCCGCGCCGTCACGGTGCGAGCCCTGCTTGTTGGTTTCGAACGGGCCGTAAAGGAGATGCTTACAATTGTTCAGGCGGGTCCTGATCAGAATTAGCAGTCTTAAGAACGATGCAGCACGAAGAGACAGCAGCCGAATTCAAGATAGTCGTTTCCGAAGGAGTCGAGTCGCAACGCCTCGACAGTTTCCTGAGTGGTCAAACTGAACTCGGCCTGACGCGAAGCCGCATTCAGAAGCTTATTGCCGAGGGTCGGGTGCTTGTGAATGGCGCGAAGGTACCCAAGAAACACGTGGTGTCGTCCGGCGAGGAAATATCGGTCAGCGTGCCGCCACCGGAGGTCCTTGATGTCAAGGGCGAGGATATTGCCCTGGATGTTCTCTTCGAGGATGACCACCTGGTGGTTGTCAACAAGCCTCCGGGGATCGTTACCCACCCCGCGCCCGGAAATTACTCCGGAACTCTTGTAAATGCCCTGATTCACCGGTATGGCAAACTCGCTTCTATCGGAGGCAACGACCGTCCCGGTATCGTCCACCGCCTGGATAAACTGACTTCGGGCCTGCTAATCGTCGCGCGAAGTGATGATGCCTATCAGCAATTGCAGAAAATGATTCAGGAGCGCGAGGTGAAGCGTACCTACCTGGCCCTGATTTGCGGACATATGCCCGAGGATTCCGGGACCATCGAATTGCCCATTGGCCGGTCGGTGCGCGACCGCAGGCGCATGTCCGTTACCCATGTCCGCAGCCGCCACGCCGAAACCGATTTTGTGGTGAGCGATCGATTTCGTTCCTATGATCTGCTTGACGTCAATCTGCAAACCGGTCGGACGCACCAGATCAGGGTCCACTTCGCCCATCTGGGACATCCTGTTTTCGGGGATCCCGACTACGGTGGCCGCAACAAGTGGCACCGGGGCGTATTTGCCCCGGAACGGGTTTTCGCTCGCAAACTTCTTGGCCTCATGCAACGCCAGGCTCTTCATGCCACCCGCCTCGAGTTTACCCACCCGATGACCGGCGAGGAACTCAATATCACCTGCCAACCTCCCGACGATTTTCAACAATTGCTCGAAACCCTCCACGAAGAGGGTCGCTGACCCCGCTGATTTACAGTGATTTAGACCTCTGACGGTGGTCTTTTTCAAAGACCAATCAAACTCCCCAGCTGAATGGAAGCACCCTGTTGCTCTGTAGATCTCTAAAAAAGCGTAAAATAATTACAAATGTATGTTGTATAAATACAACAATATGTTATATTCGACGTATGAAAGGACGAAGGATATTTAACCGGATCAGGGTTCTTCGAGAAGAGCGCGGCTTTTCTCGCAAAGAACTGGCTGAGAAAATTGGCGTCAATTTTCAGACGGTGGGTTATCTCGAACGAGAGGAATACAATCCGAGTCTGGACCTGGCTTTCAGGATCGGCGAGTGTTTCGGCTTGCCGTTAGACCTGATTTTCTCGACCGCGCCGCTGAAGCCCCTCAGCCAGGAACTGCTTGAACGCAGGCAGGCGAAAGGAGACTGAGATGTCACTGGAGAATTCACAATCGAAACGTAAGGCCTGGGTTATCATCACCTACGGCAGTGTAATCGCAACCCTGTTGCTCTTCTATTTTGGACAGCAGGGCGGGTGGCCGCTGTCACTGGGTATCCTTACCATGGTGTCGCTGGTGTTGGTGGGGATGAGCCTTTTGTGGCTGCATATCCGGACCCGGCTGTGGCAGTTGGTGCATATGTCCTTTGATGAGCTTGATGAACGCCAGGCACAGGTGGTGCACAATGCCCTCAGGCACTCTTATGCGATATTTAGCGTCACCGTTCTGGCCGTGATTTTCTATGCCGCCTTCGCCTATCGTGGCAACACCTCATTGGCAATGCTGGTCCTGGGGGCCCTGCTGCACCTGGCCCATACTCTCCCGTCATCGGTTATTGCCTGGACCGAGCGCGAGGTGTAAGGCACACGCCTCGCAGTCTCACAGTTTTCTCAGCACCGGGATGTAGCGCCAGGATTTTTTCGTACTGTCGAAATCCTGATTGATCTCGAGGTCGCCATAGGCGGCGGCGATCTCGAATTTACCGCTTAGTTCCAACAGCGCCTTGAAATTACCGAGGCTCAGACGTCTCGTGCAGTCGGGGCTTTCCAGGGTCCTGTTAGCGCCATTTTCTTCCAGCACCATCCGCACCGTCCCACGGTCGGTCTCGGCAATGGGATTGAAAACGGCGTCACTGCACCAGTCAATTGACAGTTTGGCCCCCTCCCGCTCCATCTCCCAGACATCTTTGGTGCTCTTGTCAATATCGTAAATATCCCGTGGATGCGGTAACTCGAGAACGTAGAGACCGCCGGTCCTGAGGTTGCGGGCGACAGCGTTGAAGTGATCGACAATATCCTGATTGGTGAGCAGGTAACCGAAGGTGGCCATCATGCAGCAGGCCAGATCCACCGGTTTTTCGAGGGAGAAACCTCGGAAGTCGGCCTCAAGGATGTAGCCCGGCAATTTCTCGGCGTCATAGATGCCCTGGGCGTAGAGGACCATGTCGGGCGATATATCGACACCGAAAGCGGTGACACCGCGGCGGGCGAATTCGCGGCAGTATTGGCCCGGTCCGCAGCCGAGTTCGACCATGGAGGCTATCTCCGCGACCCCGCTCAAACGGGCGGCTTCGGTGAGGAAGTCGACCGCTTTTTTGTAGTCGCGCCATTCAAAGGCGAACTCGTAGAGTTCCGGTACGTCATAGGGTGATTGCGTCACGGCTCAAATTCCTCCTGTGCCGGGATCCCGATCTGGGTCATTCGCTTTTCGGCGTCCGTTTGGACAAATTGTAAGATATTGACTTTCCCTCGGTTGAAACCTATATAACGCCCATGACGGACTCAAGCAAAAAGACAAAAATCACCTATGCCGACAGCGGCGTCGATCTTGATGCCGGTGATCAGGCGGTGGAGAAAATCAAGAAACTGGCCGCGGCCACTTTCAACAAACACGTTCTGAGCGGGATCGGCGCTTTCGGTGGCTTCTACAAACCCGACCTGACCGGTATCGAGGCGCCCGTTTTCATCTCGTCCTCGGACGGCGTCGGCACCAAGGTCAAACTGGCTTTCATGACCGACACCCACAATACCGTCGGTCAGGACCTGGTCAATCACTGTGTGGACGATATCCTCGTACACGGCGCGCGGGCGCTGTTTTTCCTGGATTACATCGCCACCGGCAAACTTAATCCGAATACCATAGCGGAGATAGTCGAAGGTCTCAGCATCGCCTGCCGAGGCGCGGGCATGCCGCTTCTGGGCGGCGAGACGGCCGAGATGCCGGACATGTATCAGCCGGGTGAATATGATTTGGCCGGATTTATCGTCGGCGTTGTCGACGAGAAAAAGATCATTAACGGCGCCACCAGCCGTGAGGGCTATGTCTGCCTGGGGTTGCCCTCGACCGGTTTGCACACCAACGGATTTGCCCTGG
>CAZVUZ010000048.1:0-20080 GCA_964630485.1 uncultured Ignavibacteriales bacterium | reverse complement strand
AACTCGCGGATGGATTTTTCGTCCATAGAGAGGGCATCAAGAGCAAGGCACCGGGTCACCAGGGCGTTGTAAAGACGGGCGCGGAAGGAATCGCTGCCGACGTCGGCGCCCCATATGCGCGCGAATTTCTCCCCGGGGGCATAGCCCGCCCAACCGTCATGACGCATCGTCGCTGCCTGCTTGGCGGCCGTGGCCTCGCGATCCCAGAGCAAATGCAACGGCACGCCAGTCGAACCGCCGGTCTTCTTCGGGACCAGGTTCTCGTTTTTGAAGCGCTTCGACAGCATCTCGTCCTTGTGCCGTCGGATGTCCGACTTGGTCAGGCAGGGGAGTCTCCTGAAGTCGGAGAAGTCCCTTATATCGTCAGGCGTCAGACCGTGTTCGGCCATCAGTTTTCCGTAATAAGGGACATTGTCGTAGGCTTCCCGCAGCAGGTTCCGCAATCGCTCCCACTGCAGTTCTTTCAATTGCTCCGGCGGCAGGTACTGAGTGCGCTGAAGCTCATTGAAAATGGGTACAACTCCAAACCCTTCGCGCTTGCGCGACAGGGGGAGAAAGACTCTCTGTGCCAATATTTTCAGCAGGTCCAACTCAAGACTCCTCTAGGAAGGTCCGCCAGGTCGGTTGCCCGAGTGCGGGATTGTGCTGACGGCGGTCTGTTCCGGTTGCCTGACTTCCAGAATCCGAATCCCCCCCCTGTTGTACACGGTATCGAAAAGTCCGTCGATGTCACCACGCAGGTATGGGGATAAGTCAAATGCCCTGCACTCCTGGTCACCGACATAAATGTAGCTTATATTATGCTTTTTGATAACAGTCAAAAGGCTGTCCAGGTTTCTTGTTTCGAACATGGTCTCGACTTCGCGAATTCTGTGAATGGCCCGAGCCCCGCCGACACCCCACAGCGAAGACATCATGTAGGTTCCCACGGCGACCGGACGTTCGGCAATCGGGGGGACAGGATTGAATTCGTAAAGGTACTCACCCTGGTAGGCGGGCTTACCCTGAACGACCGCACTGTCGGGGGTGTTGTCACGTATCCAGAGCATGGCCTCGATGTTCTCACGACTGATCCTGTTTTCGAGGCCGCGGCTGCCGAAAAACCCGCCGAAGGCCTGAATGTCGAGAGCCAGGGTCGGCAGGGCCAGCAGGATGACAATCACGGTTAGAGCCCTTTGCCACCGCCGGCCCGGACGGTAGTATTGAAAGAAGATGCCACAGCCGACGATAAGCATCAATTGCAGGGGTTTGCCGGACTTGCGAAGGATAATGTCGTATTCGACAGCGTGTCTTACGAACAGGCCGAAGATCAGCGCAATAACGGCCAGGAGCCACAGATGACGAAGCGTAAACTGGATCCTGCGGCGCCGTACGAGCCACCAGCCGGCGATACCCAGCACGAAGATAGCGCCGTAGTCAAGAGCCAGATACAAGGGCAGGGTGGCGATGACGCCGGTCATGGGACTGAGGCTCCGAAGCCCTCCCTGACCCTCGGTCATCTGGAATCCGAATATGTAGGCCAGCCCGACCACGGCTACGACGGCGATTCCTGCGATGAGGCTGATAAAACCCGGTCGGTCCCGGGAGGGCGCCTCGTAGAAATTAATCGCGGTGTCCGCGCCTACCCAGACGGCAAGGATGACTCCAAGGAACGAATCACAACCAAAGGCGCCCAGAACGAGCAGGCCCAACACGAGGCCTTTGACGAATCTCGGCAGCGACGTAGCGCGGAAACCCTGCACCTGAATTGCCAGGGCCGTGAAGAGGATAGCGGCCACACTGTGGGGTTCCACAAAGAAATCACGCATGTAGCTGTGCGACAGTCCCGAGATACTTTCCAGTTTCGCCCACGGTCCGGCAAGCGCAGGGACTATTCCCGTAATATCGATCCATTGGCCAAACTCTCGCCCGGCCAGGAAAAGATCGATATAGCTGTAAGCGAATACGAACAGGGCCAGCGACCATGCGATGGCGCGTCGACCGACTCCCGTCAGTTGCAGAAGACGGCCGATGGTCAAAAACAACATGACTATGTTGGCGGCATTGATAATCAACAGCAGGCTGCGGACGTTGCTTGCATGACCGGCTAAGCGGTGAAACGAACCCGGTATGACATGCAGGAACCAGTAATAATGAGCCGGCTGTCCATGGAAATATATGTTTTGCGGCGGTACGTTCCGTGAGATCTCGGCGGTCACGGCCATGTGATTGAAGTAGTCATTGACAAAAAGCGTTGTGAAGACACTGCCATGGCCGTTGTCAATACCCACCCGAGACAGCACCAGAACCGCGATACCGACAGCCGTTAGACCGATGACCAGCGACGGCCAATTGTCTGAGAAGATGGTGTGGAAGGGGCGTCTTCCTGCAATCGGCTTGTTCCGTGATCTCAGACTGAAGTAGGCAACGGTTGCCAGAAGTGAAACCGCTGGCAGCGGCCACAGCGGTAAATGCCAACTCATGAGCAGGATTGTAATCAGGATAGCCCAGACATAGCCCAGGCCATAGCCCCAGACGACAACATCGGTTGGGTCAGTCAACCAGCCGCGTCGGCGAAAATGCGAAACCACTATAAAACCGGGACTTATCAATCCGACCAGATATATCACGAATCCGAGATCTAATGCCAATTCCATCTTTTCCTTACATCTCTGAGGCCGGCCGACCCGATTCGCCGGCTGTTTATTCGGGTAATTCCGTTATTCATTAGGGTCGGCATTGCCTGCCCCAGTTGACAGCCAAGATAAGTCATTTCGGACAAAAAACCCGTCTAAAACAGGTTCGGCACTCATGTGATAATCAGTGGTGAAGCTAGAGTCCCGGAAAAGATGCAAATCTCCCGGCCAGTCGAAATCTTCCATTGTCACCGGGGAGCCCTCTTTCAGCCGGTTGTAGAAACTCCGGTACATTTTCGTTTGAATGAAGGCCGGTTTTCGCTCAAGAATATAGGCGGCATCGTATTTTTCGCCGATATTGCCGCCGCCACCGTGCCGAGCGATGTGGGGGTCAATCAGGCCCCAGCGGTCGATCGTGTACAACCCCGAGAAATAGGGTATGGCGCCGGCGTCGATCACGGCGATTTCCGCATCCGGCGGAGCCAGCCGCCTGAGGGCCTTGCCCATGGGGATAAATTCGTGCCGGGCGTCCATGCCCGTGATATGTACCTGGTACTCCTGCATGCGCGTTCTGCTTGCCGTCGACAAATAAGTTACAATCATGGATTGCGTCACCAGCAAGCCCACAATGGCCACGGTCATCAATCCGGCGGCAACCGAGGCCGGGCGAGAGGGCTGCAGCAGTTTCCTGACAGCATCCTGCAACACCGCCAGTCCCTGCATTATCAGCAAGAACGTGATGGGGAGTATCAGGACGAAGAAACGGAAAGACGGCAGGGGGTCGTGGCCTTTGTAAACACTGTAGGCGACCCAGCCGGCGAATGACAGGAGCAGAAATGACAATGCCTTCTTCTTTACGCCTGTCAGATTTCCCCAGGTGAGCAAGGGCAAAAGCACCAACACGGGTACGACAACACCGCCGTAATTCTTGAAGTACGAGTAGGTATAAAACAGTCCGCCGAGATATTGGTAGAGACCCCGGCCGGTCTTGGCATAAAAGGTATTGGGCAGGAGATTCCCGAAGTACCAGTATTTCCAGGCCAGGTACACGGCCAGTAGAATAAGGTAGGGCGCGGCCCAGCGCGCCAGTCGCTTAAAATCGCGTTCGGGGAAAAATTTCACGACGACCGCGAGAGCGAAAAAGAGCAAACCTTCGGGGCGTGTAAGAGTCAGTATAAACAGCAGTATCCAGGACCATTGAAAGCGATGTGGTGAGGATTCTTCGTAAAGAATCAGGCGAAATGTCATCAACAGGAGGCAGGCGAACATGATTGTCTCCAGACCGCTCACGGTCCAGATGGCGAAGGATGGCGTGGTTACCAGGAGCAGGGACGGGATTTTATTGAGCCATCCCCTGCCCGGCAGTAGTCTTATCGAGGTCTCGAGCAATAGCGCCAGGGTGATCAGGGCGAAGATGATACCGAGTACCTTAGAAGCTGGCACCGGATCCGCCCCCAGGTAGATCAGGCCGCCGATCAGGGCCGTCCAAAGGAAATTGGTGTAGCCCTCTACACACTCGCCGAGATTAAAGACCAGGCCGTTGCCCTCGGCCAGATTGGTCGCGTATCGGAAACTGATGTACGCGTCATCCACCGTAAAATCGTAGAAGTGGTTAACGAACACGCCCAGTAGCATGATACATACCACAAGGCTCAGGAGAAAAGTCGCTCGACTATTCATAATCAGCACCTTGTCCGCTATTGGTTTCTATCCGCGTCGAAATATGATAACGAAAAATCCCGACCGACGGTTTGAATGCGCTTTATCATCTGCAGGATCGGCTAACGCCTGAACGACGTTCCCGGCAATTTTGCCCCAACCCTCTGAATACTCTTAACGTAAACCGAGTTTGTCAAGTTTTGTGTTTGCCGGATTCGGATCGCTGTGGAGACGACGCCATCACGCGTCTTTGGTATCCGTGGCGCCGGTCGGCAATTGCTTGAGCACAGTCTCTCTGGCAATCGCGTCCTCTTCGGTCTGTACCGTGACACGGTAGGCCGCCGCGAGAAGGGCGGCAAAAAAGTACCAGTTGAACCGGTAAAGATTGTGTGTCCCCATGCCCTGAAGGATCAACAGCCAAATGGAGACGAGAATGCCCTGGACGAGAGCCAGCAGGAAACGATTGTCCTGGGAAGGAGGATGGCTGGTGATGTAGCGGCGTGTGCGGCCGATCGTCCAGAACATGGCGTAGACGAAGTATATGAAAGTAACCGTGCCGATTATGCCGCCGTCCGCTATCAACTCACCCAGCATGAAATGCGAGGACATATATATGCCGAATTCGGTTCCACGGGCGACTTTGTAGCAACCGGCGCCAACACCGGTTATCGGGTGCTTGAGAAAGAGATAAAAACCGTCTCTGAGGCCCTCAAGGCGCCCTTTGGCCGATTCATCGGGGCCGTCTTCGCCGACCACCTCCGTAGCCGTCATGAATCGATCTTTGTACTGCTGCGGCATGATGGTACCGATGGCAATGACCAGGATAATGGCCAGGAAACCATAAGCCAGACGCTTCTTCGACCGAGCTACGACAACCGCGATCAGGAACAGGGTGCCGATCATGCTGGTTCGGGAGCCGGTGAGGACAATGTTCCACACGGATATGAGACCGATACCCACGACCAGCAAGCGATCCCATTTGCCGTCGGTCTCCTTGATGTAGTATACCAGCAGCGGCAGGCAATAGGCCAGGTTGCCGGCATGCGAATTGGGATCGGCATAACTGAGCCCGAGCCCTAACGCCCTTTGAATGTGCATGGTGTATTGGAATATGCCGTTGTAGTAGTTCACCACCGACATCGTGGCCATGATGCCGGTCAGGATGAAATATAGCAGAGTGACAGCCTTCAGCTTTTTCGGAGTGTCGGCAATGTTCGCGATCAGGGCGAAGACTGTCAGAAATCGAAGCATGTCAATCAGCGTATCTTTGACCTGAGTCAGCCAGTAGGCCGTGAAAATGGACAGCGTCAGGGCTACAATGAACGCAATCAGCCCGTAGCCCGGACGTCCCATGTAAAAGGTTGATCGCCGTTTTACCATGAGCGAAAGGGCCATGCTTCCGATGGCCATAAAACCGATTATCCGTTCCGTGAATCCGGGCAGGTAATTGAAATAGGGGGCCCACTCCTGCGGCCAGGCAAGGAAGAATACGAGGTATACCAGCAGCGAAGTGATGGGGCTGTAAATCATCAGAGCCACCACCAGCAATCCTACTACGATGGCGATGGGATATATGTGCGGGGGGAAAATCACGCCGATACCGCCGGCCAGACAGACGAGGATGAGCGCTATTATCGTCAGTGTCCGGGCCGATATGTACTGTTTGCCGGCGGTATGCAATTCTATACTTTCATGCTCTTTATGGCGACTATCTGAAGCATCACTTTATTTTAACGCCCAACCCCCGTCGAGGATCCGGGGCGGGAGTGTCGTATTCCGCCCGGTTGTCGCTCAACCTCTCAAGACCAGGGCTTTGAGTTTGCTGACTATTCGTTCCCTGTCGGCCGGCTCCAGAATCAAGGTAAAGAATCCTACCATCATTATCGAGGTCACCAGGGTAGAGTCAATAATAAATCGGAGCCACGAATCCGGTGTCAGAAGGTGAATCATAAGGTATGCGGCGGGGAGCGTGAAAATCACGGCGGCGACAATCGAGCGGAGCCCGGTTTTGTAGAAAGGCCAAAGCTCAGTGTGCATCGCGCGGTGGAACACATACGGGTAAACGAACAGGTATATAATAAGCTGAGGTATGGCCGTTCCCAGAGCCACCCCGACAATGCCGTAACTCTGGACCAGAATCACCGAGAGAACAATATTTGAGATTCCTTCGGCGGCCATTATGTACAGCAGTATTTTGTGCTTCGAGACTCCGTACAGAACCGAATTGGCAATCATCTGGGGCAAATATATGGTTGCCGGTACTATCAAAACGTAGAGAATGTCGATCGAAGCCACGAATTCTTCTTTTACCCAGAGGAGGATGAAAGGGCTGCCGAAAAGAAACACGCTGACGCATATAAACCCCGACAGATAATACAGATAGCGCGATGACTTCAAGTAGATTTCCATTATCTTAGCGTCGTCCTTCTCCGCCTCGATATGGCTTATCGTGGGTACGATCGGAATCGCGATCGCATTGATGGAGTTACGCAGCTGAGTGACTATTGCCGCCGGAACGGCGTAAAGGGCTACGGCTTCCATCGAGAGATATCGTCCGATGACGATGTTGTCGGTCTGGAAAACCACGATCCAGGCGGCTACAATCATCAGTGACGTCGAGCCGTACTTGAGCAGTTCGCGCGTCATCTCGGGAGTTATGCCGTCCATGGAGAAATGCACTTTGGGGAACATCCGCCGCCGAATACTCCAGCGCCAGGCATGAGCGATGATATTGAGCGCCAGGACGATGAAGGACATGGCCACCAGGCCGTAGCCAAGCTCAAGCATGACCACAATAGCCGCCGTCTGGAGAAGCAGGGTGCCTATTTCAAAGTAGTTGACGATATCGGTGCGATGAAACGGCAATAGCGCGGCGAAGGGCAGCATCATGTAGGTGACAGCCTGATTAATGCCGATGACTATCAGGGTTATTCGGGCGATCCGCAGGAATTCCGGATCAATTTTGAAATAGTGCAATACTCCCAGGGCCAGCCCGGCCGACACCGCGACAATGGCAATGGATATGAAGGTGTATATTCGCGCCGACGAGCTTATGACCTGGTTGAGCCGCGTCCAGTCGTTGACGGCGAAGTATTTCGATATATAGCGGGCCAGGGCTTGGTTCATGCCGACATCGGCCAGGCGCATATAGGCAACAAGAGAAAAAACCAACGACCAGATGCCGTACTGCTCTTTTCCCAGCTGGCCGATGAGGTAGGGGGTGAAGAAGAAGGTCACCACCAACCCGACAACCATGACCATCCAGGAAGTGAATACGTTGCGAATGAGATGTCGAATTACCGTGGCCATAAATAGAAATTGTCCAATCAGTTACATTACCCGGAATACGTATTCTATCGACACCTAAAGTAAACCTATTCGGTGGTGCGAGGCAAAAAAAACTTGGTCCGGCTGAGCAAAAAGAACGGTTGGTATAGCCGCTTCGATATGGATGGAAGAATGCGTGGGCGCTATGGTATATCGGACACCGAATAACTCCCGTTCCTGTCGATCTCGACTTTCGGAAGACGCCGTCCTTTTTCGAAGGCTTTGTAAACGGCCGTAAGCTCGTTCCACAGGGCCATCGGTGGGCCGTAGTCCTCAGACAAAAGCTTCAACATTTGCTGGTTCTTATCACTATTCATGCGACAGGGGAAAATGTGTACGGGAATCCGCTCCTGACCGGCGTTACGAGCGTCCACGGCCATAATGTAGAGTTGCTCGATGGCGGCGTTGCCAATGGGAACACAACCGATGGTGACAGCGGAACCGTGAATGAAAATATCGCCGCCCGGGTGGGAGGCGGTTGTACGTTTACGGTCGGACTTATTGGGGTAGTTGATTCCGAGCGAAAGATGATATGAGCTGGCGGGGTTGAAGCGGTCGATATGATAGATGCCCTCAGGAATCTGAAAATCCCCCTGGGCGCGCTTGGGGCCGAGCCGACCGCAATAGGCCGTCATGCCGAACGATGCGAGCAGACGCAGGCTGTCGGACACTTCTTCTCCGGCCCAGACCTCCAGAATGCGTTCGTGTTTCAGGATGCGGAGAAATATCTTCGCCGAATCACGTTTGAGACCGGCGGCTGTATACAGGGAATTGAGGGCGGTTTCAGTGTTCTGTCTCGCCGTGCGAACACGGGGGTATTCCTGCTGTTCATCCCGAAAGCCGGTCGCGGAATGGATACTTGCGGTGGCGAATTGTGTGCAGAAACATACTGCCGCCATGATGATTAGTCTGTTTTGGCGTATCATATGTGTCAATTTAGGTCCTGAGGCCCGAGGATCAAGTTTAATAGCTGGAAGCGGTAGTCTGACCACATGTTTCTTTGCTGACGCCACCCGGGGGGCTATTGTCTTGACAAGTTTTTGTAACATAGTATCTTGCAAGTGTAGATGGCATTCAACAATATCCGGGAGGTGTTCGTCTCGACATAAAAGCCCCTGCGCCGCCCCCTCACGGCACAAAAAGTGCGCAATCTTTGTTGTTGGATTAATTATGATCAGAATTGCGATTTGCCATTTGCTGTTAGCGGTGCTGTTGTCGAGCGGCCTTGTTGCCGGACCTGCGCCGCAGTCTCCGACCGGTCCCGTGCCGGGGAAGTTTATCGTCAGGCTCAAATCAGATGTGCGCCCCGACATGTTGTCGCAGTCGCTCGGCAAGGAAGCCTCAATGACGAGATTTTCCCGGATACAGGTAAATTCCCGATTCAACGGGGCAGAGGTCTGGGACCATGTTTTTGTCGTCACCTCTTCGTCACAGTCGTTAGCCTCTCCCGACATCCTGGCGATGCTGGGCCGGGACAACGTCGAATACATCGAACCCGATTATTATCTCGAATTCTTCGACTATCCCACCGATTCACTTTTCTCGTACCAGTGGTATCTCCGGAATGAGGGTCAGGAATACCTCGGAATTAAGCGCATTGACGGGAAGTATAACGATCAGCTGGTAATAAAGTCCGGCACTCCGGGTGCGGATATAGACATCGAACCCCTTTACGTGGCGCCGCCGCCCGAGGCCACGAGGGTCGTGGTGGCGATTGTCGATTCCGGGGTTGATCTCGTCCATCCGGAACTTCAGGGGCGGTTCTGGCGCAATCCCGACGAGATACCCGGCAACGGTGTTGATGACGACCACAACGGTTTCGTGGATGATACCCTGGGGTACGATGTGTCAGGCGATATCCAGACACTGGGTACCCCCGTTACCGATAATGACCCTACCGATTCCGTTGGCCACGGTACTCATATCGCGGGCATTGTGGCCGCGAATGCCGACACTCACGGTGTCGTTGGCGTGGCCCCGTGGGTTGCTATCATGCCGGTAAAGGTACGGCCCAACGCCACGACCTCGGTAGGCGCCGCGGGTATTGTTTATGCCGTCAATGCGGGCGCGCAGGTGATCAATATCAGCTGGGGAACGCCCTTTGAATCGGGTTTGCTTCGCGAGGCGCTGGCTTTCGCCCGCCGCAATGGCGTGTTCGTAGCCATTGCTCCCGGCAACACCGGCGACAATCAACGCTATTACCCGGCCGCCTACGACTCGACTTTTGTCGTTGCCGCCGGTAATTCGGACGGTTACATGACGGACTTTTCCACCTACGGTGCCCACATTGATGTGGTGGCGCCGGGGCTGGATATTCTCTCACTGAGGGCCGCCGGCACCGATCTCTATGCTGACGCCTATGAGCCGTGGCTCAGGATTATCGGTGACGACAGTCTCTACTACCTGGCCGATGGCACCTCCATGGCCACGCCGATGGTGGCCGGGGCGGCCGCCCTGATCTGGTCCTACCGTCCCGATATAACCCTTCCCGAACTCGAAGAGATAATCAAGCTGGGTGCCGACGATCTCGTGGATCCGCTGAACCGGGGCGATACCCTGGTCGGACCGGATACCCTGTCGGGCTACGGATACCTGAATGTTGCCAATGCCCTGGGGGTTGTGCAGTATGGCGGAATATACCTGACGGAACCGGTCAGACGAAACCGCTACATCGGTAATATAGAAATTCGCATGGGGGTTGTCGAAGGCTACGAAGGTAGCTGGCAATTGGAGTATTCGGTCGGCCCGACGGCGCCGCAGTGGTTTTTCCTCGCCGAGGGCAGCACAGTCGAAGATGATTCCCTTCTATATGTTTTCTCCAGCCCGGCCATTGAGGGCCAGCTTAACTTCCGGCTCACCGACCATTACGGCCGCAGTTCCGTGACCTCCTGCGTGTACGTGCGTCAGCGCAAGCTGGAGATTGTCTCACCGGTTGAAGGCGAGGAAGTGAAGTACAACATCCCCGTCACGGGCAGCGCCTATGGGCCCGATTACGATTCCATGCGGGTTGAATATCGGCGCCTGGGCGAAAACCGTGTTTACCTGACCTCCTCGACCGGAGAGTTCTTCGATTCCCTCCTTTACGATTGGACCGTCTCCGGCATCGACACCGGCGGTTTCAGAGTATATGTGGCCGGGTACTTCGATCAGGACTCCCTCGTGGACTCGGTGTCTATTGATATCGTCAGCGCCTTTGCCGAGGGCTGGCCACAGAAATTCATCGGCTGGCCGGGGGTGACTCCCGCCTGCGCCGATCTCAATCATGACGGTCTCAAGGAACTGGTGGTGACGACGAGCAAGGGTGTGTACGTGTTCGACGCCGAAGGTACCCTCCTGCCCGGTTTCCCCATTGTGATCGACAAAGATACCCGGTGTGCCCCGGCGATCTACGATACGGATCGCGACGGCGAGGACGAGATAATCTTTACTTCCAGCGACGGTATCTACGTGGCCAACCGTGATGGCTCCCTCGCCGACGGCTGGCCCGTCGAATGCTCCACGGGGCAGATCGGTGGTGGTTACGCCTATCCCAATCCGACAGTGGCCCTTCTGGGGGTTGAGGAAGACTCGGCGATCGTAATCATAAACAAGATCGGTCAGATTCTGGCGTACGAGTTCAACGGCGATCCTTATTTTTATTCCCTGGAAGGGCTCTTCGCGTCGTTCGATCCGAGGATTTCCGATTCCTACGCCCACGGTGGCGTGACTTCACCGTTCGTAACTTCGGTGGACCTTATCGGTGACGGTTTGATGGAAGTGGTGGCGTCGTACACATCGCCGGAGCCGTATACCGGCATCGGCGTCTTCGATGGGCGTACCGGCGAGCCGGCCTTCGACCTCGACCATCCCACCATCGAGCACATCCCGGATGTGGGGGGGAGTGTCCTGGCCGATTTGACCGGTGACGGCCTGCCCGAGATCATTACCCTGGCCCGCAAAGATACCCTCGGTGATCCCGGCATCTGGGTGAAAACGATGGGGCAGTATGATTTGCCGGGGTGGCCGGTCTCGATGCCCGCCGTCCGCACCTGGCTGGTTTCGTACCCGACCGTGGGCGATCGCGACCTTGATGGCGTACCGGAAATCATGTGCACTTTCTTCGAATACGACATCGCCGCGCTGTACATTTTCCGGGCCGATGGTTCTCCCTATGTGACGCGCGACGGTCGCCCGGCCGGGGAGGCCTACGTCTACGCGGCGACCTTCGGCAATCCAACCGTGGCCAATATTACCGGCGATATATATCCTGAGATTATGTTTCGCTCGGGTTATGTGCTCCCCGGAACGGGTCGCGAAATGCTCCATATACTCGACCACAATGCCGACCCCCTGCCGGGCTGGCCGGTGGCGACTCCGGTGCGACCGTCACAAGTCTACCCGACTCGCTATGCGCCGCTGGTAACCGACTTCGACAACGACGGTCTGGTCGAATTGATCCTCGTCAGTGACGGCCAGGAGCTGTTGGTGTGGGACTTCGACGCGCCGGTGAGCGACATGGGGCCAGGGGGGCGATTCCTCGTTGACAACCTCAATAGCGGCGTCCTGCCGGTGTCGCGTATCCCGACCGATGTTGACGACCGGCCGGTCCTCCTGCCGGCAACGGCGAGCCTGACGCAGAATCATCCCAATCCGTTCAACCCGGTGACGATCATCCGTTTTAACCTGCCCGCGCGCAGTCGGGTAAGTCTCGACGTCTACAACGTGCTCGGACAGAAGGTCGCCAACCTCGTCAACGGCAACCTTAAGGCGGGAGAGCATGAAGTGGCTTTCGACGGCTCTGCGTTCGCCTCGGGAGTATACTTCTATCGGTTGCGTACCGATGATTTTGCGGCGACCAAGAAGATGGTGCTCTTGAAATGACAAAATCGTTCGTACTCGTTGCGCTCCTGGTTACCGCGCTGGCCGCATCCTCGGGCGCCATCGATCAAAACCCGCAGCATACCCTGCTCTGGAACCGCTTCAACGCCGTCCGGCAGGTCGACGGTTTTGCCGTGGCCCTGGCTAAAGACGGGGTGGTGGTATGTGAGTATGACTCCCAGTCGGGTGAGTATGTCCATGTCAACCAGGTGTTCACGGGCGTGGAGCCGCTGGAGATGAAGATATTCGACAGCATTCTGGTGGTGAAAGATGTTGATGAACATATGCTGTTTTTCGATCTTCAGGCCCTTCCGAACCTGATCTTCATCAGCGAATTCGACCCCGGGATCCCGCTTTCCGATTTTGTCCTGGCGGGCGACGACCTGTTCCTCAGCGGCTGGTTCGAGGGCGTGTGGAGGTATACCAGCGATGGCCTGAGTGACTTCGCCTTTGTTGACTCAAGCATGAAACCGATTCTCTCGACCCGGTTGCAACTGGTGCACGACACCCTGTATGTCCTTGATGAATATAATGGCATTTTTCGATTCTCGTTGGATGACGACGGTCTCGAGGGCCTGGGCTATCTTTTTGTGCCCGAACGCGCTCTTTCATTCTGCAAAGTTGATGCGCTGTATTTCATATCCACCTACAGTGATTCGATTCTCATCGGAGAATTCGGTCACGCGGGATCAGGAATTGTCGCTTCCCTGGACGGTGACATAAGGGCGGCACAGAAAACCCTGGTGACCGATACCCGGTTCATATTCGTATCCGACAGGTCGGTCAGTGTTGTCAGGCGCTATAACCTGAGCCTGACGGCGGAAATTGTCATCGGGAACGATCTCGTTGACGGCGACCTGGTCACGATTGACGATGTCGACTATTTGCTCCTGCCCGATTTTGAGAGCGGTCTGAACCTTTACCGTCTCGACGGCCTGTTGGGCCCGATCCCTGCCTTCCACCGTCCGGGGCCGGTCAGTTCGCTGTTACTCCACGATGGCAATCTCTTCACCGGCGGGGGCGGCAATCCCATAGACGTCTACGAGATTTCTCCCGAAGAAGGACCGGAACTGAGCTATACGATGTATGAGGGCCTTCAGAATGTGGGTGCCTTCGATCGCAACGGCGATTCGCTGATCGTGCTTTACACCAGCCTTAACAAGCTGGCCTTTATCACCAACGGTTTCAGTGCCGACAGCTTCTATCTGGAGAGTTCTATTTTTGTCGATACCATGAATGCCGACGATATCGAATTCGTTGAGCAATGGCCCGACAGCCTCAGCGGGGTCCTCGTGCGCGGCAGACTCAAACTGGGAGTGTATACCATTAACGACTCCGCCGTGGTGGAATATACCACGAATTGGCCGTTTATCGCTGAAGTCAACGGCGTTTGCATGGCCGACAGTCTCTTGTTCGTGTCCATTGCCAAGCGCCTGATCATGGTCTACACCATAACCCCGGATTACGATCTCGTCTACCATTCCGAGATAGATCTCAGTGCACCGGTGCACGAGATGCTGATGATCGGCGATCGCCTGGTGTATTTCGTTTACGATCTGATGTACTATGTCGATGTTTCCGACATAGATCGGCCCTCAACCGATACCGTCGTCACCCTGCCGGTGCCGGTGACGGATGCCGTCTTCCAGGGGCGGTATATGTATACCGTGGGCGAAAAGGGGATTGGTATTTACGACGTCAGCGGTCTTTATCCGGTGGCGCTGGATTACGGTGGCCGTGAGGGCTCTTTCCTCGCGGTTGACAGCAACATCATCGTCACCTCGACGGGCGAGTCCGTTCACATGTACGTTGTCGACGACCTGATTTTTACCGATGTCGAAGATCCGGCGGAGGCGCCGTTGCCGCAGGAGTACGGACTTTCGCAAAACTATCCCAACCCGTTCAATCCCTACACCGTTATCGAATTCGCCCTGCCGACGGCGGGGGTGGTGAGACTCGAAGTCTTTAACCTGCTGGGACAGCGCGTCTCGACATTACTCGATCGGCGTCTGTCGGCCGGAAAGCATAGTGTCTATTGGGATGCGACCGGAAGCGACGGTGCCCGGGTGGCCAGCGGCGTGTACTTCTATCGACTGTCGGCCGGAGATATGGTAGTCTCGAAGAAAATGATGTTGTTGAAATAGACCCGATACAGGCCTAATTGTCCCGGCGATTAACGGCGTCTTCGCCTTCCTTCTCGTAATAGCGCAAATCCATTTTGTAATACAAGCCATTCTCATCCGGGCGTGATGGGTCATCAAGATTCTGCGGGACGGCTTCGGGGTGGTCCCCGGGTTGATTGGATATCTTGTAAACGGGTCCATAGCTGGTGGGGTAATAGGTCGCGGTGAGCACATGGTCCCAACTCTTGGCCAGCGCCGGCAGGGGATAGGAGGAGCGCCCTTCCATGCGGAATTCATAGACCCCGGCTGATCGGTAATAGACGCGGGTCACGTAGACGGGGAAATAGGCCGGTCCGATATCGACGAAACTGTTGAGTCCGGCCAGACTGTAATACGGGAACTGAGAACTGCCGCCCTCGTCCTCATCGATCTGGATCATGGCCAGATTGGCCCCGGTGGTACCGCTGAGTTCCACATAACACTTTCCCTGCAGGACAATGTAGCCTTCGGCGGGAGTCTCTATCTCAATCGTGACGAGGTCGGTCATGGACAAGTTCTGGAGCGTGACGGGGTGGACGTTTATGTCGAGCGTAAAGCCGGCTTCGTTGAGCGACTCGAGCGAGCTTACCGATGAGTCCGGGAGGATCACGGCATCGTCACCCGAGGCTCCGCCCGTCAGCGTGATACCGGGTACACCACCCGTCTGTCCGAGAACCAGTTGCCCGCCGCTGTCGGTGCTGGCCGCAAGCGCCACCGCTTCCTCACCAGTCAAGGGATTGAAAATGGTTATTCGACCGGAGTCGTTGCCGTGTAGCCGTATCTGTTCCTGCCCTCGGGAGCCGTACACCGACAACCGGTGGTCGTCGGCATCGGTCATTATCGCCAGGGTATCGTCGGCGTCCCGGGCCTCGATACCGGCGGCGAGCAGGGCGAACGGGGCGCTGGTAAGCCGGAGACGTTCACCGGGTATTCCGTCCAGAGTAACCTGGAGGTAAAGGTGGTCATAGCCCTGCAGCATGGCGCTGTTCAGCGCCGTCGACGATCCCAGCAGGTGCGTGAAAACTCCGCCGGCGGTATTCACCGTTGCGGTTTCGGACCAGAGGGCGATGCCGAAGGTCGAATCCTCGTAAAGCGAGAATTCAACCCAGTACGCAGAGTCGGGCAAGGCGTTGCCGTCAATGGCGGTCAGACGGCCCTGATAGTTGATTAACTGCGGGACATCGGCCTGAGAGCCGCCCGCGGCCAGGCCAAGGATGATCACTAACGCCAGCCGGGAGGTCAAAAGTTTGGTCGTAAAGGGCATGCCAGTCCTTCTAAAATATCGAAACGAGGTAGGGTCGTTTTATACTTCTCAATATCGGATAGAGTCCGAGTTCCTGCAAGATCGTTTTTGCCGCAACGCGGCCGCCTGCCGACACGACGAAACACTGCCGCGGTTAATCAATTAACGCCGCCCGGCGTCGTTGGTTTCCGGACATTTGAGCGCAAACCTGCCACGGTGCGGGTCGAATGGCTCATTTCCGGTATGACAATAATAGGGGCCACCCCGGAAGTTGGGCCGGGATGGCCTTTAGCCTAAGGCTTGCTTGGAGCCCCGAATTCATCGCAGGCGGGGGGCTCCTTCCGCCTGTTTAGGGCTTATCTGTTTCGCGGTTATGTCTTTTCGATCATACGTGACCTCAAAGAAACCGAGGTGACCGTGCCGATGCCGACACAGGGAATAGGATTGCCTGGAAGATTAGCGAGGATATAAGTCTGGCCAACGAAGGCGCGCTGTCGAATCGATGTTGGAGTCACCATCGGGATTCCTTCCGATGTTGCTTCGGCCTTGATGTTACGCTTGAACTTGCGGTGTTAAGTTACTATAAAACAGTCGCTTTGTCAAGCAAAAACGGATCCATGGATCCATCCGCAGGTTCCCCTCAAGAGTGGCCGGAGATCCCTCGATGCATCCGACCGGCAGTTCCTATGTCCGGCACGGTCGGTGTAAGAGACGGCCCATGATCCCGATTCGTTCGATAAAAAATAATTGCCCGGACACTTTGACCCCGATATTATTGGGTTATAGCCGTGAATGAGAATAACAACAATGTCGCGACCGGAAGCGTTAAGCAAACCGTTGGCCTGGTTCTGGGGCCGTTGCTGGCGTTCGTCCTGCTCGTTTTTTTTGATCTCAATCCCGACAATCCGGCCGTAACACGAACCGCAGCGGTGGCGGTCCTGATGGCCGTCTGGTGGATTACCGAGGCGATCCCCATTCCGGCGACGGCCCTGTTGCCGGTGGCACTTTTTCCGCTCCTGGGCATAATGCCCGGCAAGGCCGTGGCGGCGACCTATTTCAACCATATCATTTTCCTCTTCATCGGCGGCTTCATCATGGCCCTGGCGATGCAGCGGTGGAACCTGCACCGTCGGATTGCACTTCGGATAATCCTGATAATCGGCACCGGCCCGAAGCGAATAATACTCGGGTTCATGGTGGCTACGGCGTTTCTGTCGATGTGGATCTCGAACACGGCGACCACGATGATGATGGTGCCGATAGCCCTGGCGGCGATATTCAAGCTCAAAGAGTCCTCGCCCGGGCCGGCGGTGTCGCGTTTCTCCGTCGGGCTGTTGATCGGTATTGCCTATGCCGCCTCCATCGGGGGCGTGGCGACCCTGATCGGAACCCCGCCCAATCTCTCATTCACGCGCATTTTCGATATCTATTTCCCCAATGCACCGGAAATTACCTTCGCGTCATGGTTTGGCTTTGGCTTGCCTTTGTCGGCGGTATTCCTGACTATCGCATGGGGGCTTGTCATACTATTCTTCGTCAGGGGGAAGGGGCTTCGGTCAACCGACGCGGATCTTTTCAGGAAAGAACACCGGAGTCTCGGGCGCATGTCCGCGGAAGAGAAAATAGTCATGGCGCTGTTTGTCGTGTTGGCGCTGTTGTGGCTCTTTCGCAAAGATATCGCGGTGGGGGAGTGGGGCGTCATTCCCGGCTGGTCGACGATATTGCCGGTGCCCAAATTCATCGATGACGGCACTATTGCGATTGCCGTGGCGTTGCTCCTGTTCCTGATTCCTTCAAGGTCGAAGCCGGGGGAGCGGCTGATGAACTGGACGACGGCGGTTAAACTCCACTGGGGGATCGTGCTCCTGTTCGGGGGCGGTTTTGCCCTCGCGGGCGGGTTCAAAGAGTCCGGGTTGTCGGTCTGGGTGGCCGAGCAATTGCAGGTGCTGGCGGGGACCTCGCCGGTGGCGCTGGTGGCTTCCACCTGCACCATGCTGACCTTCCTGACCGAACTGACGTCCAACACGGCTACCACGGAGATGGTCCTGCCGCTGTTGGGATCACTGGCGGTGGCGATAAAGGTCAACCCGCTTCTGCTGATGATCCCCGCGACGCTGTCGGCCTCGTGCGCTTTCATGTTGCCGGTGGCAACGCCGCCGAATGCGATTGTTTTCGGAAGTGGCGAGGTGCGCATGGGGGACATGATACGCATCGGTATTGTCATGAACCTGATCGGGGTGGTGCTGATTACCGGGTTTATTTATCTGGTGGGAACGGTCGTGTTCAACATTGATCCGTCGCAGATGCCGGGATGGGCGGTGTGAATTCTAAGACGGCCTCGCCGGAAGTGAGGTTCCGACGAGGCTTGTTGTTTTGCGTATCTAAGAGCCGGCTTGCCGGTTCGCTGTTGAACCCGCCGTACCAGAAGAATCTGCTAAGAAGCCGGTTTACCGGTTCCGTTTGGTGTACTTCGCCTTTGATCCGAGGAAGAAGGTCTTGCCGCCGTCGAACGAAGTCTCCATCATCCAGTCGAAACTGTCCTCGGTTATGTTATAGGTCGTAATGCGGGTGGGCATGGTTTTGCCTTCCATGAGTTCGTCACCGATCAGGACCAGTTTGCCGTCCTTCATCGGGTCGCCTTCGTACCAGGTTATCCGGGCGGCCATGTTATCGGTCCAGGTCGACTGCCACTTGCCGGTCATGCGGTCGAAGCACAGAAGCTGATAGCCCTCGAACGGCATGCCCATCATATCGGCGGTGAAGGTCATGGCAAGGGCGGCGCCGGCGGCCACGTATTCATAAGTGCAGACACCGGCGGTTTGTGTCCAAGCGGTGTCTTCCGGATTCCACTTCGACTGCATGGCGACATCCCAGGTGCCGACCATATGGGCCAGTTCGGTAATTTCGGGCGGGGGCCCCATGGGCGGCATGGAATCCTGGCCGCCGGCATCGGCGCTTTCCTGGGCCGCGGCGACGGCGGTGAACATCAGAAGTGCCATCATGCAAAGAGTGAGGGTTCTGAGCAGATGCATGTTACCTCCTTGAACTGCGTTTAGATAAGGCCGGATACATTCAAAGACGATACCGACCCATGATGTTTGTGATTGCGTCTGGTGTAACGGTAATATATTCCGGCTGTTCCGTCAATCACATTCGGGGTTTGTTAAAATGGCGGGTCTGGGGACAAATCCGCCCCACATTCGAGTCGTAGCGACGGTTTGTCTTCACCGAAGGCCCGCCGAAGGAGGGGACCGGCCATCTTCCCCCTCACAAAAATCCCACAGCATCGGCGGTATATTCTGCTGTAGTCCCCTTGGTAAAGGAGTAGACCATGGATGCCGGCAAAAACAAACAGCCTTACAACCTCTCGTCTGCCCTCGGAATGTCATTGAAGACGACCGAAGCGCATGGGAGCCATTTATGGAGAAACCCATTTATGGAGAAACCCATTTATGGAGAAACCCATTTATGGGCGATTTATTGCCAGAAGCGCTACCGATTCTAACATCCAAACTTAAAAATACGAGAAACGAACCCATTTCGGTTCAAACTCATAACATAGGTAACACTTATACTACGGCATAATTGAAGAAGGATTGATTGTGCCGTGGAAAGAGAGCTGTGTCATGAACGAACGGATGATGTTTTTGGGCAAGTACCTGAAGCTGGATCAGTCGCTGTCGGCCTTGTCTCGGAGCGATGAAATCCCGGGTCTAAAGGACCCGGGGCACCGGAGCAAAAGGGATTTATCCCCGGGCCTTGCTCAACCGTTCGGAGATAATATATTTCGCGCCCTGAAGCGCCAGACCCCGATGCGAAACCCGGTTCTTCTCCTCGAGCGTCATCTCCGAAAAACGCATGTCGGCATGAGGATAGTAAAACACCGGATCGTAACCGAAACCCTCACGGCCGGCAACGTCTTCGGCAATAATCCCTTCGGCAGCACCCTCGGCCATGTCGTGGGTGCCGTCGGCCCAGTCAATCGCGATCACACACCGAAAACGCGCCGTGCGCCGTTCGGTGGGGACACCCTCCAGCTCTTTGAGCAGTTTACGGTTGTTGTCGGCATAGGTACAGCCCTCGCCGGCATAGCGCGAGGAATACACGCCGGGGGCTCCGTCGAGAAAGTCCACCTCGAGGCCGCTGTCGTCGGCAAGGGCCGGGTGGCCGGTGAACTCGGCGATACCGCGGGCCTTGAGCAGGGCGTTTTCGTCGAG
>CAZVUZ010000047.1:7493-20184 GCA_964630485.1 uncultured Ignavibacteriales bacterium | reverse complement strand
TCACCGTTTGACATAAGTCCGGGTTCCTGCGTATAGTTGGTTACAGGCAATCAACCGATCTCGTGAAAGCAATGAAGATACGCAAACAAATGAACGATATCTACCGGGATATGCCGCTCGAAGACATTCCCTGGAATCTATCGGAACCGCCGCCGCTTCTGGTCGATGCCGTGCGGTCGGGGGAAATAGAGCCCTGCCGCGTCGTAGACCTCGGTTGCGGCGCCGGCAATTATGCCGTTTGGCTGGCCCGTCAGGGATTCGACGTCACCGGTGTTGACATCAGCGAAGAAGCCATCGGGCACGCCCGCGAACTCGCCGAGAGAGAAGGTGTCACGGTTCGTTTTGTAGCCGCCGATTTCCTGCATGATGTAAGTGAAATCGGAGCCGGCTTTGACCTGGCGGTCGACTGGGAGGTCCTGCACCACATCTTCCCCGAAGACCGTCCGAACTATCTCGAAAATGTCGCCAGGCTCCTGCGTCCCGGAGGCCGATACCTCTCGGTCTGTTTCAGCGAGCGCGACCCGGCTTTTCCGGGCGAGGGGAAATACCGTGTAACGAAACTGGGGACGAAACTGTATTTATCTTCGGAGGCGGAACTGAGAGATATTTATCTCCCCCGCTTCGAGATCCTCAAGCTGGAGACCGCTGAGATTCCCGGCAAGTATGGGCCCCACCTTGCCAATGTTGCCTGGTTAAGAAGAGACTGATATTGAATGCACAGATACGTCGTCATTCCGCCGGTGTTTCTTCTGTGATACCCGTATCGATGACCTTCTCAACCCGTTGCATGATTCGGCACCACTGAGAAACAGTTCTCTCGCCCAGTTGATCAGCCAACGGGCGCATCAATGCTCTTACGGCCTTCTCTCCCTCGACAAAGCAACGGTCCATTTCAGCGGCAAGTTTGATCCGCACCGCCCGCCTGTCTTGGGAACTCGTCTCACGAATCAGGACACCCTCCTTCACGAGGGCATCCACCATACTCGAGGCGGATGGCGCGGTGACCCCATACTCCTCGGCCAGTTCCTTCAATGACACCCCGTCCGGCCTGAGATCACACATATCCCTTACGGCAAAAACCATGTGCCTCTGGCGCCCGGACAGCCGGTCGAGCAGCATGTGCTGCCTGTGACCAAACACGCTGCGCCGGGCTATTTCGCGAAAGTACCGGGATACGCGACGCATACTGCCACTGAGGTATATTATCGCATCATCCCTTGATTCACTTTTCATTTCTATTCTCCCCGGACTTTGACCGGCTCCACAACGCCGGGTCTGATCGTGTTTTCAGCGAGTGTGTCTATCAGCAGGTTTTTCTTCCGGATCACGGTCCAACGGGCAAGGCAATACACACCGACCGTTAAATTGACCGCGCCAAGAACATAAACGAGGTTCCCCCAACCGAGCGACGCCAGCATCAGGCAGACGCCCCCTATCATGGTAAATGAACCGGAGATCAGGGATGACGCCGATCCGGCGTCGCTTTGTATTTGCTCCAGGATGAGATTCATACTGGGAACACGCAGAATTACGCTGCCAATAGAGGCTACCATGACAGCCGCGATGAACTGCCCCGGGCCGATACCGCCCACGAGCAACAACAGCAAACCCGACAATAGCACCAGGGAGAAACCAAGACTGATGATATTGAACCTCTTGCAGTACCGGGATAAAAGCAAATACAGTGAAGGCCCCACGGCACTGAGTACTCCATTGGCCGCGAAATACAAGCTGTAAACCTGCTCGCTGACCCCGAACCCGTCAACGAAGATAGCTGAGGACAGACCGATGAACGTAAACAGCGGCGCCCCGAGGAAGGCGAAGAGCAGAAGGGCCCTGGTGAAGGAACGATTCTTCAGGACGACTCCTAACCGGGCAATGGACGCCAAGACGCCTGCCTCCGTGCGTACGGTGATCGTCTCCCGCAGGAATGCGGAAGATGTCAGGGCAACAACCCCAAACCCCGCCAGTACAAAGAACTGCCCTCGCCACGAGGTAAATGTAAGCATCCAGGCACCCACAATCGGAGCTATGATGGGACCGATCATCATCAACGTGGCAATCACGGCCAGGATCTTCTCCCGTTCCCGCGGACCATACACATCCTTGGTTATCGCCGTGGATACAGCCACCGCCGTTCCGGCGCCAATGGCCTGAAAGACTCGGCCAAGAATCAACTGGTATACATCACCTGAAAAACCGCACAGGATGCTGGATAAAGTATAAACGATCGTTCCAACCAGCAAGATCCGCTTACGGCCATACTTATCGGAAAGCGGCCCCCAGAGCAGCATCGAGGCAGCATAGAATACAAAGAAAAGCACGAGAGTCAGGTTAATCACCCCAAGGGGAGCGTCAAAGTGCCGGATCATCGTGGGCAAGGCCGGCAGATACATGTCAGTAGAAAGGGCGGGGAACACATTGAGCATGACCAAAAACAGCGTCAGACTCAAACCGGTCTTCTTATTCGACTTCAAATCGTCACCACAATTTAGTTTCGAAAATCATATATTTTGCCTAACCTAACTATTCATCAGGCCGTGTCAAGATCTTTTTGCAACCATACGAGCACTCATTGCGAGTGAGCCCTCTGAGGCCCGCTTCAAAGGAGAAATTGACTTCGGGTCATGAGTTACGTATAACTTACAACGAAGCACGGCAATTAGACGGCGTATTTGCGGGCACATACCACAAGTTGAAATTGCTCCGAGTCGCCCTCCGACTGACCCTTTCATCCCGTGTTACAGGAAATGCGGTGAAAATCCTGATTGTTGACAATAACGACAGCTTTACCAATAACCTCGAACACCTGCTTTTCGAATGCGCGGAGGCGGCGCCGGTGATTCTACCCTATGACAGTCTGGCGGTCGCGGATCTCGCCGGTTTCGATTTGCTCGTCATCTCCCCCGGGCCATGTACCCCGGCCGACTACCCATCCTATGGGCCGCTCTTTGAGACGGGCACGCCCGTTCTGGGTATTTGCCTGGGTATGCAGGTCATAAATGATCATTACGGCGGCAGGACGGTCCCATTGCCGGGGTGTGTACACGGGCGAGCGGAGAGCATTGACTTTGAGGGCGCGCGACGGCGGGTGGCGCGCTACCACTCCCTGCACATCGAACGGCTCGGTGAGGGACTTGAGGTTATCTCCCACAACGATGCCGGCGTCATCATGGCCCTTCGCCATCGCACGCTGCCGATCATCGGTTACCAGTTTCACCCGGAGTCTTTCCTGACAGACGGAGGATGTTATTTCATCGACTATGCTCTCAGGTTATTCGGTCTTGATCCCGCCCGACGACTTTCGTCGTCTGGCGATCAAGCTCGGTGACGACTTCGACGCCGACCTGTTTCTGTCCGGTGGCGGCTTTGCCTCGGACAGGATGAGTTATCTCGGAATCGCCCCCGAAAGGGAGTTATTGATCACCCCGGATTTATCGGCGGAACCGTTGAAGGATTTTGCCTATTCCGATGAGTTGCCGACCTTCGGTTTCCTGAGCTACCCCGATCGATCACCAAGCCACCGGGCGGACACCTTCCCGGCCGGGCACATGCGAAAGTACGGCGCTATCCTTGGTTACAACGAGGAGACCCACGAACTGGTCATTTCCACCAGGGACAGCGATCTGCAACGAGACCTTCGCAGCGCCGTCGCCGTCGCGCCCCCGTCGCTGTCGTCAATGGCCGGTCCGACGCCGATGTTCGGCGACCTCAGGCATTCGCTCGACCGGGACGAGTACATCGAACGCGTTAAAGCAGTGCTGGAATACATCCAACGCGGCGACATCTACCAGATGTGCCTGTCAATAGCGTTTGAGTTATCCTTCGAAAACTTCCCGGACGTCGATTTCTACAACGATCTCTTTCAGCAATACCCGGCGCCATTCTACGTGTGGTACAAGACGGATCCGTATCAGATTATCTCAACCTCGCCGGAGCGGTTCCTTCAGGTCCGGGACGGCCAGGTCCGCTCCCAGCCGATCAAGGGCACCCGCGAACTTGATTCTGACCCCGACGACGCCATCAGACATCTCCTCGCATCGCCCAAGGAGGACGCCGAATTGTCGATGATAGTCGATCTGATTCGAAACGACATATCCAAATCCTGTGAGTACGGCAGTGTGAGGGTGCGCAACCACAAGTCGGTGATGACCGTTGACAACCTGCTGCAGATGTACTCGACCGTCGAGGGTCGCCTCCGAGATGAAAACTGCTGTCTCGACCTGCTCATGGCCGCCTTCCCGGGCGGATCGGTGACCGGCTGTCCCAAGAAACGGGCGATGGAACTTATCGATGAGCTGGAACCGCATTCAAGGGATATTTATTGCGGCAGTTTTTTCATCCTGTGGGGGCCGCGTGACATGGATTCCTCGATCGCCATCCGCACCGGCTATTTCGACCGCGCTCTTCACCTTTTTCGCTTCTACGCCGGGAGCGGTATTGTCGTCGACTCCGATCCCGCCTCGGAGTATGACGAAACGATGGCCAAAGCGCGTAAATTCCTGCGGGCCGCCGCCTATCATCGATCGTGACGCGCTAAATCCAGCACCGTACGCGGGACCGGTACTGCCGGTAGTCCTCACCGAACACGGCCAGCATGGCCGCCTCTTCCATCGGTATATACACCAGTTGCATAACGAGACAAAACGCCACCGCCGGAATGAAGGCGGTCACCGAACCCAGCAAGAGGGCTACTCCGAACAGGATGAGGGTCATGCCCAGGTACATGGGATGGCGGCTTATGCGAAAGGGACCCTCGGCAACGAGTGCCGTCGGTTCAAGGTGCGGCTTTACCGTGGTTTCCACACGCTTGAATATCTGGTCGGCCCAGACAGTGATCCACCCCCCGAAGGCGAGCGGCAGCAAACCGAACCATCGATACGGCCACGCGATCACCTGCGTCAGCGGCCATAGGAAGTGAATCGCAACAGTGACGGCGAGTGCGAGGAAGAAATATGTCGGCGGTAAGACGGGGCTTTTCTCTGACTTATCCAATTTCATGACCCTTAGCGAGGACCTAGGATTGCTTCTTTTCTGAATTACAAAATATTGATCCCGTGCTAAAAAGCAAGAGTCGCTGAAGGACTTTTGTAAATTGTGGTTTTCCCCCGGTGAGATCGTCCGGCCATGTAACTGCGGCGATAGACAATCCCTCTGCCCCCGCCCCAAGGAAGGACGGGAGGTGTCCGAAGACACCTCCCGCTTTTGGGAACCAACGCAGGGTTGGGGGGCTGTGCTCTAATTGCCCCCGATAGGGAAATGGTATGTGAGCCCGACGGAAACGTCCGTAGCTCCCAGATTTTCCGGGTAGTCGCCGAAAGTGTCGGTATCCTCGGCAAAGATCATATGGTATTTGCCTTCAGCGAATATCGACAGGTCCGGCGTGGCGTAGACCTCAAGGCCGGCACCAAAGTTCAGACCAAAGCTGGTCTTGCTCAGCTCTTCGTTGTTCTCCAGCAAGATCGCATCACCACCGGCGCCATCGTCGGTAACCTTCCAGAAATACATGCCACCGCCGCCGAGCAGGTAGGGGTTAAGCATATTATCTTCAGCTTTGAAGAAACTACCGAGATTGAAGACGGCATCGACGTAGACATAGGGAGCGGTGAAATATGGTTCCAGAACCTCGCCGTCATTGTAATCGTCGTCGACTTTCATGAAGGTGTAGGAAAAACCCGCGCGGGCGGTAAGTTCCGGAATAATGCCATAGTTAACATGCGCGCCAAACTTCGGACCGATACCGAAGGCATCACTGAAAGACTCATCGACACCCACATCGCCGCCCATGGGCAGCATAAGGCCGCCGTTGATACCAACGCCGAGGGTGCCGACCAGTTTCTCGGTCGGGGTTTGGGCCTGCGTCACACCGACAGCCAGCAGACACAGAGCGGCAGCTATAATCAATGTCTTTTTCATGTCAATTCTCCTTAGATGTATATTTCGTGAAACTCGTAAACTTCCGTGTTTGCTCGTGCGCAACTCGCGTCTATCACCTCCTTCCTCTAAAAAGACTTCGTCAATCGAGACGTATTTCCTGTTTCTCACGCGGTATCTCATACCTGTTGCCACAGACTTTGCAGACGTGACCATTTTTTCAGGAGATCCTGTCGGTCGATGACCTGCCGGCGGCCGAACAGAAGCAGAAGAGAGACGATCAGTTCGGACCCGACCGGTTTCTTACCGGTCCCTTCAAGGCAGACCTCGCAAACGGTGTCTATATTATCACTGGTCATCACCTGGCGAAGGTCCCTTACGGTGATAACATCACAGCTTGCGGCCATTTTCAGCAGGCCCTTCAAATCATATTGGGAGCACGTGAGCCCCCGCTCGGCGAGTATCCCGGGGAAATTGTCGGCCCCGAGCGGCTCCTGATCCTCGTAATGCCCCCGACTCTGACGCAGGGCCAATTCCGATCGAACCATTTCAAAGTGCTCGTCGATCGTACCGAACATGCGGGCAATGAGTCTGAATTGCCCTCTAACCTGGGGCGAGGAGGTTTTATGCTTATACCCCAGAATGTGTTCGATCTCGGCCCATACGTCCTGAGTCAGGGTTCTCAACTGGAGTTCAAACCAGGGTCGAGGCCCTCTGGGGGCCACATCTTTGTTGAAACGCAAGACATAATGAACGGAGGCATAGCCGCTGGGTTTGGCCTCGTGCGGCATCTGTAGTTTCAAATGCTCATAGGTAGCATCCGGCAAATATGCGTGCGGCGGCTTCTCCTCTGATATCTCGAATATGCCGCTCTCGCGAATCTCCCGATCAATCACCGGCAGACCGGAAAGGAAATAGACGATAACGCGGACACCGAGAGTGTCGCACATAGTTTCGAAACTCTTCCGCCCGATCCCGTCGGGGTAGCTGTCGGGGTGAGCCATTACCTTGCGAACCACGTTGCGGGCATCCTTGATACGGGCACGAAATGCCTGCACCGGTGATGGCACTGGCGTGGTACGATCGTCGACCAGCTTGTTCCAGCAGTTCTCCTGCTGCCATTGCCCGAGTATTTCTTTCAGTCTCAGCTGAGTCGGCCTGAGTACCTCCTCGACGTAGGCGTGGTACTCGTCGGCGAACCGCGGCAACAGCTCAACGATGTCAGGGGACAGAGATTGATGGCGTGTGGTCGGGTCGGACGCAGTGTCCTCCTGACGTCGCACAATTTCGATTTTCCCGGTAGTCGCAGCTCGCTGTTTCATTTATTCAGTTGCCTCTTTCCCTACATTATCCCACTCTGGTTTACCTCACCGATGGCCTTCTGCCAGTCGGAGTAGGCCACGAGGTACTCGCATACGGCGGCATAGTGGCCGGTCGTGGCCTGATCCAGGGCAATCCGGCTGTCCTTGAGCTGGAGCTGGGTGGTAAGACCGGTCCTGGCCGTAGCATCGGCAATGGAAAAGGCTTTCTCGGCGGCGATGAGGGTCGCCCTGGCGGATGCTATCCGGCTATGGGCCTCCTCCATACGCAGACGGATCGATTTTATCTCACGCGCAATATTGTCCCGACCGCGGTCCAGTTCCAACCGGGCTTTGTTCAATGACACCCGCGCTTTCTGCACCCGCGCCCGGGTCGCGCCACCGGTGAAAATCGGGACGGACAGGTTCAAACCCACCGTCCAGCGGTTGTTGTCGTTGTCCAGGGCCCAGTCGTTGGACATGGCCGAGTAACCGTAGGCGGCCACCGCCGACAGCGACGGATAGAAGGCCGCTTTTTCGGCACTAACCCCGGTCGTGTACAGTTCTTCCTGCCAGATAAGGGCGTTGTAGTCCGGGCGCTGTTCGAGGATGGCATCAAGTTCAAGGATCGAGGGTATCTCGGGATAGGTCTCGAGATTACCCAGGAGATCGATCGGCGCCTCCATGTCGATTCCCGCCAAATTCCTGATATCCACCAGGGCCAGTTCGTAGTTGCGCTTTGCTTTGAGTGTTTGCGGGACGGCGTCGCGATACCTTACCTCAGCCTGGAGCAAGGCAAATTCCGAAACCAGGCCGTTGTCGTATCGCTTCTGCATGTCATCGTAGTTTTCGCGGGCGTTTCCTTCCGAGGAACCGGCTACCTCCCAGACCGTCTTCAGAAGCAGGGACCTGTAGAAGGCCTGCTTGGTGACGGTCATGATCTCCTGGTACGAGGCGTCGTAAATGTAGTCGGTAACCTTCTTGTACTGCTTCGCCGCCGTCAGGGCATTGGCCACCGTGAAGCTGAACAGGGTCTGCTTCAGCACGACACTGGCGCCGTAGTCATTGTCGTAATTGGTCTTTATTTTCTCAACACCGTCACCGCCGAGGGCGCCCATGTCCAGGTACATATAGACATCCGAGAGACTGCGGGTATAATTCGCCGTCGCTGAGATATGCGGCAGGGCCAGCGACAGGGCCTCTTTCTTCTCGGCCTCGGCGTACTTGACCTCCTGCTCGGCCAGCTTGATCTCGCGGCTGTGTTCGGCCACGAGGTTCAGCAGAGAATCCAGCGTGAGATGTTCCGGCTGAGCCTGGGCATTGACAGCCGCGGTGAGCGTCAACACCATCAGCGTCGTCAATAAGGCAGCGCCGAAGAGGATTGTCTTTATGTTGATTGCAATTGCACGCATGTTACTTCACCTCCACGGACTTGGTTTGGGAGCGGGCCACGAGATTGTACAGGGCCGGGATAACGAACAGCGTCAGCACCGTGGAAACCAAGAGGCCGCCGATGGTTACAATACCCATCGACTCGCGGATTTCGCGACCGGAGGCCCCCATGCCGAGCGCCATCGGCACCATGCCGAGGATGATCGCCGAGGACGACATCAGGATCGCCCGGAGTTTCACCGGGGCCGCCTCAAGCAGGGCCCGACGGATATCCATACCGCTGTTCCTGACCAGTTCGTTGGCGTAGTCGAGAATCAGAATGGCGTTGTTGACCACAATACCCAGGAGCATGACGATGGACATCATCGAGATCACGTTCATGGTGATGCCGGTCATAAGAAGGGCACCGAGTACTCCGACGAGGGCCAGAGGAAAGGTGCCGAGCACCAACAGCGGTTGGGTAAGATTTTCCAGGATCGCCGCCAGGAGCATATAGGTCAGGACGATCGCTATAAGAAGCGCGGTCGCCATATCGACAATGGCGTCGTTCATTATCTCAGAAGTACCACCGTATGAGATTACGTAGCCCGAGGGCATATTCAAATCCGCCGTACGAAGGTCGATTTCGGCCATCACGTCACCGAGCGCCACGCCGGGAGCTGTCGATGCCGAGAACTGCACCGCCTTGAACTTGTCGATGTGCAGAATCTTGCTGAGCCCTTCGGCGAAACCGATCTCGCCCAGTTGAGACAAAGTGTAGCGCTGTCCATTTGAAAAGACAGGGAGATTGGCAACCTCTTCAGGAGTGTCAATGTCGTCATCGGCAATCATTATGCGGAGATCATATTCTTCACCCTCGTCGCGATACTGCGTTGCGACCAATCCCGCCATTGCCCCGCGCATCTGCATGGCGACATCGTACACGGTCAGACCGGCGTCGGCTATGGCCTTGCGATCGGGTTTTATACTGATTTCCGGTACGCCCGGCCGTGAACTGGTGGTCAGGTTGACCAATCCCGGGACGTCGCTTATGCGCCGCAGGATCTCTTCTTTGTAGGCTTCCACCCGGTCAATGTCCTGCCCCTGCAGGTAAAACGTAATCGGCGCCTGACCGCCCATATCCATCGAGGAGACAGCCCGGACACGTATCTTGACATTGGGGATATCCGAGAGATCTTCAATCAGTACAGCCGAAGTAGCGTTGGTGGTCAAATCACGTTCTCCGGGATCGACAAGCTTGACACTTATCGTGGCCAGAAACACGCCCAGGTCCATCTCGCTGAGACTGCCGACCTCAGTCACCATTCGCTTAACCGACGGATAGTGCTTCAGGCGATCCTCGATGGTTTGCAGAGCAACTGCTGTCTCCTCAATATTGGCACTGGTGGGGAGTTCAACCTCAATTCGAATATCGCCTTCGTCCATTATAGGCATGAATTCGAAACCAATACCACCCGCGAACATCATGGTACCTGCGAGGATCACCAGCGCCGCGACTATTATTCCCGCAGAGCGCTTCCTGTTGGCCATAATGGTTCTCAAAAGGTTCTTGTAGCCCGATTCCATCTTGCCGAAGAACGCCTCGGCCTTCTCGCTTATCGGCCGCTTCTTATTAACATTGCTTTCCGGTAGAATCAGCGATGCCATCATAGGCGTCAGGGTGAATGAAATCAACAGCGAGAACAGGGTCGCGAACGTCACGGTCATGGCAAACTCGTAAAACACCTGCCCCATCATACCCGACATATTGGCAACCGGCACAAACACCGCGATATTCGTGGCCGTCGCGGCCACGACCGCTACCACCACACCCGAGGTACCTGCAGATGCGGCCTCCTTCCGATTCTTGCCCTCACGTTTTAGCCTGAAGATGTTCTCCAGCACCACCACCGAGTTGCTGACCAGAATTCCGACCGAGGTCGAAAGCCCCATCAGAGTCATAATGTTCTTGGTGAATCCCAGCATATTCATCAGCATGAAGGCCGAGATGATTGACATCGGCATCGCCAGGGCCACAATAATGGTGGACCGAAAATCGTGCAGGAAGAACAGTAATACCAATCCCGTCAGGATAATGCCGAGAATGATGGTTTGGATGGTATCATTCACCGTATCTTCAATGAAAGTGGCTTTGTTGGTTACAATATCGAGTGTGCACCCCGCCGGAAGACTCTCTTCGATTCCGGGAAGCATGTCAATAATCTCATGAGCGATATCGACTGTGTTGCCTTCCGAGCTCTTAACCACGCTCAGCATGACGGCATCGGGATTGCTCACCTTCTCGATATTGTTGAAGTACATGGTGCGCTCACGGACCTCGGCGCCGGCATCACTGACCTCAGCAATGTCCTTGAGCCTCTTACTTCCGGAGACAGTGGGTATTTCGACGTTTTCCAGTTCCTCGATGCTCTCGTACTCACCGGTCATACGGACAGTGTATTCCTGGGTCCTTCTTTTGAAGTGTCCGCCCGGCATGTCGAGATTATGCGCCCCGATAATGGCGGCCACCCGGGACAGGGAAATGCTGTTCTGGGTAACAGCGCGGCCGTCGAGGAGAACCTGAATCTCTCGTTCCTGACCGCCGCTGACCTCGGTTCTCGCCACACCTTCAACCTGTGAAAACCGATCTTTTAGTTTCGTGTCGGCAATGTCATAGAGTTCCGTCGAGGTCTGAGGTCCGGAGAGAATCACCTCAATGATAGGGAACTCCTGCAGGTCGATCTTCTCTACCGTGGGAGGGTCGGAATCATCGGGAAGATCGCCCAGAATGGCGTCGATCTTGCTGGTTACTTCCTGGTTGGCGACATCAACATCCTTATCAAGGTCGAACTTCAATATGACAATCGAGATCCCCTCCATGGAATAGGACGTCAACTGATCGATCTTACTGATCGACGCAACGGCATCCTCAACCCGCTTGGTTATCTGGGTTTCGATCTCCTTCGGCCCGGCGCCCTGGTAAACGGTCTGGACAACTACGTACGGAACGTCGATGTCAGCCATCAGGTCAAGCGGCATCCCGAAATAGGCCATGCCACCAAAGAGGATGAACACGATGAGCAGCATGCTCATCATTATGGGTCGCCTGATGGACAGATCAGACAGTATCATAGCCCCTCGCTTTATCTTTGCCGTGTTCTGCGTTGTTCTGGTTCATTTCAATTACCTGACTGGTTCCGGGAGCCGGGTTATTCTGTTTCGGTGGTGCGATCGTTGTCGGCAATCCTGACTTTCTTGCCGTCCTCAAGGAGCAACTGCCCCTCAGTAATCAGGACATCACCTGCGGACAGGCCGGCGACGATCTCGGCATCGATATCGGAGGACCGGCCGAGCGTGACCGGACGCTTCACCGCCGTTTCGCCGTCGACGATATAGACATAGGGACCGCTGGCATCGCTGAGGATGTCCTTGCGCGCCACCTTGATAGCATTGTCACTGGTGTAGCTCTGGAGACTGATATCCGCCGTCACGCCCGGTTTCACTGTCATCTCCGAATTGTCAAACTCGATGACGACGGCAAAGGCCTGACGGTGCTGATTCATGGAGAGATCGACCTGAACCGCGTTACCTTGCAATTCCTTACCCTGCCATTGCGCGACAGCCCCGGCGCCGGCTTTCAAATCGGCAATCTGGTTCTCGGCGACCCAGACGGTGGCTTTGAGCCGATCCACCTGAGCCACCGTAAACAGCTCGTCGTCCTTCTGCACGTTGTCCGACTCACGAACAACCACACTGGTCAGGATACCGCTGATCGGCGCCTTGACTTTGACCGACTGCCGGACGGCATCCCAGTTGGCCCGGGCTACCTCATAAGAGGTCCGGGCTTTGTCCAGATCCTGTTGCGAAAGACCGCCGGCGTCATAGTAGCTTTGCATGCGGTTGAAGCTGGCCTCAGCATTCTCGAAGGAGACTTTCGCCTGATAATACTGGGCCGCCGGGTTATCGCTCGGAAACGATATTATAACGGCGTCCTTTTCGACCCGATCGCCTACTTTATAATGAATGCGATCGACTTTGTCGGAGACGGCGGCAAAAGCTGAGCTTTCCTTCACACCCGTCAGGGTTGCGGTGTATTCATACGATGACGAAAACGCCGCCGGCTCAAGCAGTGCGGTCCGGATCGGCAC
>CAZVUZ010000047.1:0-7393 GCA_964630485.1 uncultured Ignavibacteriales bacterium | reverse complement strand
TCGTCGATGATGCTCAGGACAATGACCTGCTCCAGGGTCAGGTCAGCTTCTATCTTTTCCAGCTCCCGGCGGCCGAACCGCTTGATGGCGACCTTGAGGTCAAACACTGCTCTGAGAAGGTCCTGTTCTGCTTTCAAAAAACCCATGGTCAACTTTCCTTTCGATTGAGTTATACGTCTCAACCGTGCAATTGTTGCATATACATATATATTTATCGGCAAATGTCAACAGGTTTTGTTAGGAAAAATGTGCACTTAAATTGAATAGACTGCCTGTCGGCTGCCGACCAGGGCCGCTAAATGTTTGGCATAGATCGACTTGTGTATTCTAATACAATGTGATCAGAAGGGCAAAAAAAATGCGGACCGGTCGTGATTTTCTCTCACGATCCGACCCGCACCTTGATATATGGCGTCCGGTAATACTGAAATCTATCAGATATTCATCCAGTAACTCGCCTTGATCAGGAACAGATTCTCTGAGTCGCCAGAGAACAGACGCTTGAAGTCCCGCGAGAAATCGACGTCGTTGACGGTGCCGTCGACTTCCGGACGCGCCCTTGTCCAGACCAGGTAAAGGGTGCTTCCGGCAGTGTATTCCCACCGAATGAGCAGGGTTGAGTTGATGGCCGAATAGTTGTAGTCATAGTTGTAGCCATCCATTGGATCCGAGTAATTCAGCCCGCCCTGGTAATAGCGGTAGTCTTCATAATCCAGACCCGTGATCAGACCCTGGGCCGAAAGTTGCACCGACAGGTTACGGTTGAGTACTATACCGGCAGAGGCAAAGAGCGAGATGGCGTCGCGGTCCAGGTCGGCGAAGACCGAGGAATCTGCGACATTGTTCACCCAGCGGGTAGCGTTACTATAGCTGGAGTAGTTGACACCCAGAGAAAACTCCATGTTGCTTCGCGGCCGGAAGTCGGCACCCAGATAGTTGGCCCACCAGGAACCGCCGCGGTCGGAGCCGGCCCCGGGGTTCCAGCAAAATGATACCTTCTTGCGGTTGTCGGTGTTCAGGCTGAACCACCAACTGAAGGTCGGATGTACGGGCCACTCCCAGAGACCGTTGCCACGCGTTTCCCGGTCGCTGTACTTCTCGGCCTGCATGGTCACGCCGCCACCGAGTGACCAGTTATTGGTAAACTCGATTTGAGTATTGAAGTTACCACCGAGGCTGTAATTCACGCCGTCGAAGTTCCAGTTGGAATTGAAATTGAAGTTATTCCAGGAATTGCGGATTATCCACCAATCATCGCTGGTTCGGTATTGCAGCCAGGCCCAGGTACTCCGGGAATCAACCCGGGACGTGTAGCCGAGCCTGTTTATGTCGAGGTAGGGATCTTTTATGGTTCCGCCCACGGCACCGCGAATATGCTCGCCGTTGGATTTTTCGAATGTGAGATCGACCCCATATCCGGTATGGTCGGGGTCGATGCGGCTGAAAACCACCTGACCGTCAGTACGCCAGCCGTTGTCGTTGGTCGAGAGCCGCCAGTCGACGCCTCCGGTTACGGCCGGGTGCACCGTTTCCTGACTCGCTACCGTCAAGATGCCGCCGATGCTTGAATTGTGCAGAACGTCCTGTTTAAGACGGAGGACGGTGTAATTGGCCGTCGGTTCCACGACCCCTTCGCGAGAGATGGTGTCAGCCGAGGTGATCGTAGTTGCCCATGACTCTCCATCCCATAGGGAATCCATGACGGCGTTGGTCTCGGCGGCATATTCCGCCTTCTCTTTCTGCGTCACGGCGCTGAGGAGGGCAATATGGGTGCTGGAGCTGAGTTTGCCGGTCAGTTTCCCGGCTCCCAGGATGGTGGTAGCATCGGGCCTGTCGGTATAGTACAGCGCCTCCGGGTCACTGATGCCGAAACTCGGCGATCGCCCCACGCGCCGGGAGTAGAAAAGCTGGAAATTGGTGCTGAACAGATCATTGCCTTCCAGGAAAAACGGCCGCCTCTCCTCAAATTGTGTTTCATACGTTGACAGGTTCAGAACCGGCTGGTCAAGTTCGACCTGGCCGAAATCCGGGTTTATAGTAGCATCAAGAACCAGATCCGACGAAAGAGCATATTTTAAATCGAAGCCGGCATTGCCGACAAAATCCTTGCCGTCGGGATTACCCAGCGTCTTCGGTTCCGTTTCGGCACGCGACACGGCGTACGGCAATAGCTCGGTGTGACCGGCGGGGACAATGCCGGTGAGTCCGGTGAGGTGGCCAAAGTTCGACACGAAGCCGCCTTCGGATTGCGGCACACATGCCCAACGATCGGTTTCGGCCCGGCGGTTTACGATTCTCTGAAAATCGACGCCCCAGGTATGCTCATCCTTTTCCGAAAACCGCAGGCAGTGATACGGTATGCGCATCTCGACCGCCCAGCCCCAGGGATGGATTCTTGCCTCGCTCTCCCAGACGGCATCCCAGGACATGTCCGAGTTGTTCTCGTTGAAATAACGACAGTCCCGCTGGACGCCGGCGGCATTGACCTCAAAGGCCACGCCGGTCTGGTGATCGTGGAACGGATCCAGTCGGAGGGTTACCTTGTCGGCCTCAGAATAGCGATCGCGCCGAACAAGCTGCTTCTGGATCTCATCCGGTTCGTCGTCGTAGCACCAGAAGGCTACGTAAAGGGCGGCATCATCGTAGGCCACAGCCACCTTAGTAAGTTCGGTTGGCGGTTCGCCCTCGTTGGGATCATGCTGAGTGAATTCGTGGACGATTTCGATTTTAGAGCTCTTCCAGATGGCGTCATCGAGGTTGCCGTCGATGGTCGGTGCGTGGGGATTGATTCGATAGGCGCGAATTTCAGGGACCAACCTCTCCTCTTTGGGCTTATCTTCAGCTAAAACTGTGATGGAAAATACGGACATGACAAGCATCAGACCGGCCAGTATCAGTCGCTTCTTCATTGCTTCTCTCCCGAAACTTTGTATTTACTGATACCCAACCAGTGCTCACCCTACTATTGACGAAAACCCGGCGGAAAGGTTTCAATTAAGATCCCGTCGGTGCACATTTCCTCTCTTATCCGGTTGCGACCGACGAACCGAGGGCCGACTTAAGGGTAAGACTGGTAGAGGTATGACAGGGGCAAATCCCGGCAACGGGGATTGCCGCCTGTTTTTCTGAGGTATTGAATCTAAATGTATTTGAACAAGCGTAACCAAGTCCATGCCAGGAGCGTCTGACAAACGAATGCAAGAGAGAAGAGACCTCTTCTGGAAATTGATAGAGCCGGAGTACTTCGGGGTCATGAGGTTCTGTCGGAAGCTGATGTCGAACCGGGATCGCGGAGATGACCTTTTCCAGGACACCCTGCTGGCGGCCTTCACCGGTTTTGACAGCCTGCGACAGCCCACATCGATCCGACCCTGGCTTTACCGGATCGCCGTCAACACCTTCAACTCCAAGGTGCGGCGGCGCTGGTGGCGGCGCTTCGTACCGCTGACACCGGAGGTGGCGTGGCAAACGGGTGGAGACGACCCGATTGAGACGCTGGCCGCCCGCCGATGGCTTGGCAGGGCCTTTCAAGCCCTCACGCCCGAGCAGCAGGTGCTGGTTACCTTGCACGAACTCGAGGATTGGCCCATCAATGAGCTGGCCGCCCTCATGGGCCATTCCGAGGGCGCCATCAAAGCCCGGCTGTTTCGGGCCAGGCGCAAAATGAAGAAGCTGCTTCTGCCTTATCATGGCAAAAGGGGCTCCTCCAAAACGAAAGAAACACTGTTGAACGAGGCCGATAAATGCGTTGCCGCGAAGCCAGAATCAGAATAGACGAGTACCGGAAAACGGGCCGGATTGATGATGTGGATTCCGAGCTTAGAAAACACCTGAGACGTTGTCCCGAATGTTACCGAGAGTTGTCCGCCTCGCGGGAGCTGGCCGGCATTCTCGAGGCCGCCGGGAAAAACGACGAGACCGCAATGACGGCCCTGTCCGTCCAGCGCACGGTGACCGAGGCCCGGGCAAGGCAACTCGACCGATCGAAAAAACGGTGGCTGAACCACATCCTCCACCCGGAACGCCGTCACCGTCGCCGGGTCGCCGTCGGCCTCGGCATGGCCGCAATGGTACTGCTTATGATTTCGGTGGTGCCGTTCGGGTACTATCGCACGGTCGGTTATGACCTGTCGCTGGCCGGGGTCAGCCGCGATGTGGCCCTCGACAACGACCGGCTCTGCGATGCGCTGTTCGCCATGGGGCTGGTCGAGGCAGGCGTCGACGTGATCGGTTGCGACACGACCTGTAACCTGCTCGTCCTCGATCTCAGATCGGGAGATGAGATCCATCAGGTCATGTCGGCCTTCACCCGCATGGGCCATAATCACCTCGAAGCCGAAATCATCCCGGTTGTCAGGCGGGCATCAGGTTCCCTTTTGAAACGGGCCACTGAGAAACTCTTTACCCATAACGACGGGCTGCCGGCCGTTGAGAAAATCGGCTGAACGCATGAATTCGAACCCGGCAGATGGTATTCGCCAACTACCCGGTCTCGTTAACCTCAAGGAGAAAACAAATGTTTAGATTCATAATACCCGTGATCATTTCGCTGTGCCTGAGCCTCTCGCTTTCGGCGACGCCCATGATGACTCTCAGCGAAACCTCATTCGATTTCGGATACGCCCCGCAGAACTCAAAGATTTCACATGTTTTCTGGCTGAAGTCGGTCGGCGATGACAGCCTGAGGATTCTGAATGTAAAACCCGGTTGCGGGTGCACCAAGGCACCCCTTGAGAAATCGATCCTCGCGCCGGGGGACAGCACGCGCCTGGAAGTCATTTTCAGCACTCGCAGTTACCGCAGCCGCATTTCCAAAAGTCCCCGAATCGCCACCAATGATGGCGAAAGGCCGACCCGTGTGACGATAAGTTCGACGGTCATGACCCGCCCCGATTCAACTTATCCAATCGTGATCAGCCCCTACAAACTCGATCTCTCGCAGTTTACAAAGAAGGCCCGTAACGAGATAGAGTTTACGATAACGAATGTCTCGGACCACGACCTGGACCTGAGCCTTGTTGACATACCCGAGGGCTATTTTGAGATCACAATGCCGTCGTCCCTGGCGGCGGGCGCCAGTGCCCCGGCGGCTTTGACCCTGCTCCCCCGTGGTGAAGAATCGTCGTTCGAGAAATCAATAACGATCCAAACCAACGGCCCCGAGCAAACCCGCTTCACTATTCCGGTTAAACGCACACTTCGTGTGCCTCAGGCTCAGCAAACGGCCGTTACTCGAAGCGGTGATCAGCCCTGATAGCTCCTCCCCCGTTTCCGATTCAGTTTCAAGGACCGCGCGCCGATCTGCCGCGGTTCTTTTTTTTGGTTTCCTCGGGGTTGGAATCAGGGCGGCCATTAATCTTTTGCCGGTTCGAACCTGTCCTAGATGGCAGAAAGACAATTTAGGGCTATGACCTGAAAATTCGGGTAAAGAAATGAAAACCAAGTATGTAATAGGCGTTGTGATTCTGGCGGCTCTCCTTGCCGCCGGTTACGGCGCCGTCAGATCCACCTCCGGCAACAGCGAATCCGGCTATAGACTAACCGAAGTAAGTCGCGGCGACCTGGAAAGCACCATCTCGTGCTCCGGCACCCTCAGTCCGGTGACCACGGTCGAGATCGGCACCCAGGTATCAGGGACGATTGACAGCGTCTTCGTGGATTTCAATGACGAGGTCCACGTGGGACAACTCCTGGCCGTATTGGACACGACGCTGTTGAAGGCGGCGGTGCTCGACGCCGAGGCCGGTGTTGAGAGAGCCGAGGCTCAGTTGGCCCTGGCCGAGGACAGCAATGAACGCAGCCAGTCGCTTTACGAACGAAAGCTCATACCTGACTCCGATTTGCTGACCGCGGAGATGGGCCTGAAAACCCAGAAGGCCAACTTGACGTCGGCCGAGGTAGGACTAACTCGGGCTCTCCGCAATCTCGATTACGCCATCATTATATCGCCCATTGATGGCACGGTGATCAGCAGGAATGTTGAATCCGGCCAGACTGTGGCGGCCAGCCTCTCAACCCCGACCCTCTTTCTAATTGCCCAGGATCTCTCGCATATGGAAATCCTGGTCGAGGTGGACGAAAGTGATATCGGGCAGATCGAGGTGGGACAGCAGGTCCGCTTCGAGGTCCAGGCCCATGCCGACGAAGTTTTCGAGGGCTCGGTAACGCAGGTGCGCCTGCAACCGGAAACGGTATCGAATGTAGTGACGTACACGGTGGTCGTCGACGCTTCCAATGAAAGAAACCTGCTTCTGCCGGGTATGACGGCCACCGTGGACTTTATAATTGATCAGCGTGAGGACGTCCTCCAGGTGGCCAATGCCGCCCTGAGATACTCGCCCTCCGACGACGACCTGACCGAATTCATGGAGCGCCGCCAGGCCGAGAGAGAGGCTATCCCCGATTCCGTTCGAGCCGCCCGGCGCGGCGGTATGCCTCCCGGCGGACCCGGATCAGGCATGGGCGGCAACGCATCTTCGAACAACTTCGGGAGACTCTGGTATCTCGACGATGATGGCTTGCTGCAAATGGCACCCGTCAAAACCGGGATGACCGACGGCTCCAGCACCGAAATAGTCATCGCTCGCGACATTGAGGAAGGCACACAGGTGATCTCCGGCTCAAGCACCGGCACGACAACCTCAAGTTCCAAGAGTCAGATGAGAATGCCCGGCGGCCCGCCGCGCGGATTCTAGATGATCGTCATGAGTACCGGCAATAAAGTGAGAAACTGATGCAACCAGTCATTGAAATAACAGGCATGACGAAGACCTACCAGATGGGCGACGTCGCCGTGCACGCCCTGCGGGGCATTGATCTCAAGGTCGACGACGGCGAGTTCCTGGCCATAATGGGGGCCTCGGGTTCGGGCAAATCGACGCTCATGAACCTGATCGGCTGTCTCGATCAGCCCACCGCCGGGGACTATTACCTCGACGGTAAGCATGTGAACAGCATGACCAAAAACGAATTCGCCGATGTCCGCAACCAGAAAATCGGCTTCGTGTTCCAGGGGTTCAACCTGCTGGCCCGGACTTCGGCCCTGGAACATGTCGCGCGGCCGCTCCTCTACGACCGGGCCGGGCGACTCACCAACCACCGTCGGGCGGCCACAGAGGCCCTCGAACGCGTCGGACTGGCCGACCGCATGGATCACGAACCGACCCAGCTTTCCGGCGGGCAACAGCAGCGAGTCGCCATCGCGCGCGCCCTCGTCAACCGCCCGGCGCTGGTCCTTGCCGACGAGCCCACCGGAAACCTCGACTCTAAAACGTCCGTCGAAGTCATCTCCGTTCTGCAGGAATTGAACGACCAGGGTATCACGATTATTCTCGTCACGCATGAACGCGACATCGCCCGCTACGCCAAACGAGTTGTCACCATGCGCGACGGG
>CAZVUZ010000046.1:0-20530 GCA_964630485.1 uncultured Ignavibacteriales bacterium | reverse complement strand
CCGATCCTATTATCCGAAATTAAAAATACGGGAAACGAACCCATTTGCACACCACGGCCGGTGGCCGCCAGTTACGCCTGTTCGCTGCGGGGGGCGACCATGATCGATTTCTCCCGCTCCACCGTCACGAGGCCCGGCTTGGCCTTCCTCGGTTTGCGGACATATCGACGCTCGGTGTAGATCACCGGCACCAGCGAATCGTTGCGGGCCTTGCTGTGAAAGGCTGCAATGGCCGCCGTCTCCTCAATCTCGGCTTTGGAAGGCTGAAAAGACTTGTTGGGATGCTTGATAACGACATGAGAGCCGGGACATTGCTGGGCATGGAACCACAGTTCATGGGGTTTGGCGAATTCGAAGGTAGTGCGATCGTTGTCGGCACCGTCACGGCCGATGTAAATGCGCAGGCCGGTCGAGAGGGTATGCTCGCGGTAGGGAAGGCGCGGCAGAGCGTCACGCTTGATTGCCTCGCGCGGCATGAGAGCCGTCAGGTCCTCGCGATAACGCTCCCGGGCGCCGTCGAAATTCTGTTCCAGATCGGCCAGTATGGTCCTCAGGTAAACCAGTTCGGCTTCGGTGATCTCGATCCGGCGGGCCAGCAGGTCGTGGCCGTCGCGACCCTTGCGATACCTGCGAAAATAGGCGTCGGCATTGTCGGCGGGGGAGAGAGCCGGGTCGAGCTTGATCGCTACCTCCTTTGCCGAGGCATCGTAAATATCCTCAACATTTATGTTGTCCATGCCCTTCTTGATCTTGCCATAATTGATCTGCAGGAGTTCCCCAAGATGCTTATACGTCTCGAAATCCGCCGCCTGTTCGAAGTCCTTGCGGACATTCACCAACCGTCGTTCAAGGCGCTTGATAGCGCGTCCGACCGCGGAAAGCGTAGTCTTTTCCTCGTCGGCTTCAACGTCGCTGACGCGTCGGCGCCCGCACATGGTCATAACCGCCAGCGACAGCGTTTTGAATTTCTCCGGCGGCGGCGATTCTATCGCTTTCAGTTTGAAGGGGTAGGTCTCGAAACCGCTGCGGATTTCGTAAAGATACCCGGAGTCGGCGTGTTCAAAACGCCGGGCGAGATCGGTGATCGTATCGCTCAATGCCTGGATAGCATCGTGATCGAGGTCCTCGGGAAGACCGGGGGCAATTGCAGCCCTGGTCATGGCCTCGCGGGCAAGGGTGCGATTGAAACCGAGGAGGTGTTTCTCTATCAAAGTCAGCGCCGAGGCGCCTCCACCGGATTGCATGAGTTCCGCCAGCCGATCGGTCGTGAGGTCGAAGGGGTTGATGCGGTCAGGCGGCGGAGCGGGCTCGTAGCTCTCGTTCTCAGTGAATGTCTTTTTCCGCAGGGTCGCCTTACGGCCGTTGTTTTCATCCAGCCACCACATATTGCCGTTGGGGCCGAGGACCTCGAAAACCACCCGCGACTTTCTGTCCTCGCGCTCGATATCCATGGCAAAGATGCGATCCAGACCCATCTGGGTGACGGCCGTGATTTCGCCACCGACCAGATCGAAAACCGGCCAGGGTTTCTCACGGGTTTCGATGCGCACCTTTGAGGCCGGAACAACGAATACCCCGGGCCCGGCCTGGTGGTAGGTGAAGCCGAGGGCGAGACGGTTCTTGTCGGACTTGAAGAAGAAATAAACCGTCCGTTCCTTCCTGTAGAACTCGGTGGATACGATCTTCGCGTCGGTTATGAGCGAGCGAAGTTCGGACACGAGCGCCGTAATGTGCAGGGCTGTTTGCATCATGCGAATATAGGTCACGGCGTGAGGGTTATCAACAATCATCACGGGATTGTGCGGTGCCGGAAATTTCCGAACATTTCGCATTCTGAGACGTTAAATATATAGACACCAGACTGTGGATGGCCTCTCATTCCAGGATGGATTTTGGAGACAGACCCCACCACACTGAAAGGGCGGAGCAAGGATGCTTCGCCCGTTTCATTTACACTATGTTCTGAGAAATAAAAAAACCGGCCGGAATATCTTCCGACCGATTTCTCTAATATGCCTTGTATTGGGCGGGAGATTATGCCTTAGGTCCGGTCATTTTTTCCGGACGAACCTTCTCGTCGAATTCCTCGGCCGTGAGCAGTCCCAGGGCCACCACGGATTCTTTGAGCGTAGTGCCTTCGGCGTGAGCCTTCTTGGCCACCTTGGCGGCATTGTCATACCCGATATGCGGGTTGAGGGCTGTCACCAGCATCAGCGAGTTTGTCAGGTGCTTTTGGATGGCGTCGCGGTTGGGTTCGAGGCCGATTGCGCATTTCTCGTTGAACATCTCGCAGGAGTCGGCGATGAGCCGGACCGACTGCAGGAGGTTGAAAATCATAACCGGCTTGAAGACGTTCAGCTCGAAATGGCCGGAGGCGCCGCCGATATTCACGGCGACATCGTTGCCCATCACCTGGGCGCAGACCATGGTCATGGCCTCGCACTGGGTCGGGTTGACCTTACCGGGCATGATCGAGGAGCCGGGCTCGTTGGCCGGCAGGTTCAATTCGCCGATACCGCAGCGTGGGCCGCTGCCAAGCAGGCGGATGTCACTGGCGATCTTCATGAGCGAGCAGGCCAGGGTTTTCATGACGCCGGAGGCCTCGACGATGGCGTCGTGAGTGGCCAGGGCCTCGAACTTATTCGGGGCGGTGATGAAGTCCTTGCCGGTCAGCTCGGCGATCTTTTTCGCAGAGCGGACGGCGAACTCGGGATGGGCATTGAGGCCGGTGCCGACGGCGGTGCCGCCGAGGGCGAGCGGGTAGAGGCGCTTCAGGCAGTCATTGATGCGCTCCAGACCCAACGTGAGCGCGGCGGCGTAACCGGAGAATTCCTGTCCCAGGGTCAGCGGGGTGGCATCCATGAGGTGGGTGCGGCCGATCTTTATGATGTCCTTGAACTCGTTCGACTTTTTGGTGAGGGTGTCGCGAAGTCCGGTGATCATCGGAATGAGGCGGCGATGGATCTCTTCGACAGCGGCGATGTGCATCGCGGTCGGGAAGGTATCGTTCGAGGACTGGCTCATGTTGACATGGTCATTGGGGTGGACCGGGTCCTTGGAGCCGAGTTTGCCGCCGGCCATTTCGATGGCGCGGTTTGAAATCACCTCGTTGGTGTTCATGTTCGACTGCGTACCGGAGCCGGTTTGCCAGACGACCAGCGGGAAGTGGTCATCGAGTTTGCCGTCGATAACCTCGTCGGCGGCTTTGGCGATCAATTCGCCCTTGTCTTTGGGCATTTTGCCCAGATCCACATTGACCAGACAGGCAGCCTTTTTCAGGATACCCATGGCGCGGATAATTTCGCGTGGCATGCGTTCGCCGCCGATGCGGAAATTCTCAAGAGAACGTGCGGTCTGACAGCCATAATACTTGTCAGCGGGGACTTTCATTTCCCCCATTGTGTCATATTCTGTCCGGAAATCCATATTACCTCCGATTGCCTTGACGGCAAATTGGCCTGGAGTTACTACATCCAATCTTTGGAAATGGAATATACGTTGTCATCGATCACAGGCAAGTGGGATTGTGATTTTTTTCTCAAGAAGTAGGGCCTTGTCCGGTTTTCCCGGGCATAAAAAAGGGCCGAAAACCGTTGGTTTCCGGCCCTTAGACTAACTTATCCTGTCTTCGGAACGGGGCTGACTAGTAGCGATCGCGACCGCCGCCGCCGCCGTACCCACCGCTGTCGCCGCGATCGGCACGCGGCCGAGCCTTGGAGACCTTCAAAGTGCGGCCACCGAATTCCTTTTCATTCCATTCGGCAACGGCAGCTTCGCCCTGGCCGTCGTCGGGCATTTCGACAAACGCAAAACCGCGCGCTTTACCGGTGTACTTGTCAGTGATGATGTTTACGGAGGAAACCTCTCCGAACTGCTCAAAAGCCTGCCTGAGGTCGTCGTCGGTGACTTCGTAGGGCAGATTGCCAACGTAGATGTTCATTTAAAATCTCCATAGAAATAGGTCAATCATTTAAGTTCAAACCAGGGCAGCCCCCTAAAATGCTGTTGTCATACACTGCCCTCCAAACGAGAATCAAAATCAAATAATCTTTCTGACGCGTATCGATATTGCCCCCTCCGGGGCCGCGGGTCTGTAAACGAGTTTTCCGATCTCACGAATGGTTACTCTGCGCATACGTCTCGGCTGCAAATGACCCTACTCATGCGCGTCCGTCTTATCACCAGGGGCAAGTATCTGCGCCAGGATATTCGACACCGGCACCGATCCTTCCTTCGTTTCCTTCATCTGCGGGAAGAACAACACTTCGCTGATATTGTGCTGGTTGGTCAACAGCATCACCAGGCGGTCAATGCCGAATCCCAGCCCCGCCGTGGGCGGCATGCCGTAGGCCAGGGCCGTAATAAAGTCGTCGTCGAGCGGCTGGGCCTCCTCGTCGCCGGCCTGCAGGGCCTTGCCCTGCTGCAGAAAGCGCTGCAATTGATCCATCGGATCGTTAAGCTCGCTGAAGGCATTGCCCATTTCCTGGCCGCCGATGAACAACTCGAAGCGCTCGGTGAGTCCCTCGACCGAACGGTGCTTCTTGGCCAGGGGGGATATCTCGACCGGGTGATCGGCGATGAAGGTCGGCTGGATCAAGGTCGGTTCCACGGCCCCTTCCCAGACGGCTTCAATGGCCTTGCCGCGGTTGATCAGCTTCTCCGCATCGATGCCGAACTCGCGGGCGGCCGCAATGGCCTCCTCTTCGGACATGGATTCGAAATTTATCCCCGTTTGCCGGTTGACCGATTCAATCATCGATTCCCACCGGAAGGGCGGTTCGAAGTCGATCTCGTTGTCGCCGTAGGGGATCTTATAAGTGCCGTGAATCTCGTAAACCAATTGCCGCAGCATATTTTCATACATGGTGGCCATATCGCGGTAGTCGGCATAGGCCCAGTAGAGCTCGATCATCGAAAATTCCGGGTTGTGCGAACGGTCCAGGCCCTCGTTGCGGAAGTCCTTGCAGTACTCCCAGACTTTGTCGAAGCCGCCCACGATCAGGCGCTTGAGATAGAGCTCGTCGGCGATTCTTAAAAAGAGATCCATGTCGAGGCGGTTGTGATGGGTCTTGAACGGCATGGCGTTGCCGCCGCCGTAAAGCGGTTGCAGGATCGGCGTCTCGACCTCGAGAAAGCCCTCGTTGTTGAGGTAATCGCGGATGGCCCGGACGATCCTGGTGCGCATCACGAAAATGTCCCGGACCTCGGGATTGGCGATCAAATCGGCATAGCGGCGGCGAAACCTCATTTCCTTGTCGGTCAACCCGGAATGCTTGTCAGGCAGCGGGTGCAGGGCCTTGGTGAGCAGCTCGAATGATGTTACCTTAAGCGTTCTCTCGCCGGTCCGGGTGACGAACAGGGTGCCCTCACAGCCGACGATATCGCCCAGGTCCAGCGAATCGAACAGGGCGAAGGCTTCCTCGCCGACGACATTGAGTTTGAAATAGAGCTGTATCCGCTCGGAACTGTCGCGGACATCGGCAAACCCGGCTTTACCCATTTTGCGCTTGAGCATTATCCTGCCGGCCAGGCGGACGACTGTCTCGGCTCCGGAAAGGGAGTCGAAGCTTTCCTGCAGTTGGCTGATAAGATGACTGCGCTCATAACGATACGGGTAGGCGTTGATACCCCCGGCGGCCAGATCAACGGCCTTCTGGTAGCGGGTCTTGATCAGGTCCGCGAGGGGAATCTGGATCTCTTCTACCGGTTCGGGGGCGCTGGTCTGGTTCTTCTTAGACGGATTTTCTGTCATACTAATTGCTTTATAGATACTGCCGGGTTCTTAGGGTCATGTTAACGAATAGTATCAATTGGATATCCGTGGCAGGTTACCGTTTGGCGGTGGCCAGTTTTCTGCTGATCGCCTCGGCGACTTCCCCGGGGACCAGCCCTTGTATGTCACCGCCGTGGGCCGCCACATCCTTCACTATCGTGGACGAGAGATAGACCCATGACAGGGAGGGCATAAGGAACACGGTCTCGACGTGTCGGGCCATCTTGCGGTTCATCAATGCCATTTGAAACTCATATTCAAAATCAGATACGGCCCGCAAACCACGAATTATGGCCGAGGCTTTCATCTCGGAGGCGAGTTCGGCCGAGAGATTGCTATATCCGATGACTTTTACACGGGAAGCATACCGCTGTTCTTCCAGGGCTTGCTTCAGAAGACTCACTCTCTGTCGAAAGCTGAAGAACGGGTTCTTGCCGGCGCTCCTGGCCACGGCCACGACCAATTCGTCGAAAAGGTTCATCGCCCTTTCGATTAATGACAGATGTCCATTGGTTACCGGGTCGAATGTACCCGGATAGATCGCCAGTCTTTTCTTTACGGCTCTTGCCACATTACCTCAATGCAAAATGCGGCTTGGAATATAACAAATCTTGCGGAAAACGCAACGAATTATGACGGGCATGCTTATTTTTCAACGGCCAGCCCCAATGCCACCAGATACTTGTCCAGAGGAATATGTGCCATCTTCTCCTGATTAGGGAAATAAGCCGGTGAAATTCGGGGTGCGTGGACACCGACCGGGAAGTATTTTCTCAATATCCCGCGCGCCTCCTCGTTGATGGCCTCGCCGGTTGCAATCAGGCCCGACAGTGGCACGCTGATTTCCTGTTCCATGAAGGCGGCCAGCCGGAAATTCACGACCATCTTAAGTTCCACGGCCATCTGTTCAAGGCCGGACTGCTTACTCAGATCAAAATGCCGTGTGTCGAGGTATCCGACTCCGATTATCCGGCCGTAAAAAATGTAGCAGATGGAGGCCAGTTCGTCGGTGAAGTCGACGAGGCAGTAAAAATCACCGGTTTCCCGGCGGCAGAATTCGAGATATCCTCGACCGAGACCGGTGGCCCGGAGCTGGAATTTCAGACCCGGCACAGGTTCCGGCGGGGTCGGGGCGAGAACCGCCGAGAGATCGACCAGGCTGCTTTTGCGGACGGTGAGGCCGAGGCCGCGACCTTCTTTATCGGTTGCCAGCCAGTCGAAACAGAAATCGCTTTCGGGGTCGAGCACGGCCTGGGTGCATTCGAATTTGGCCAGGGCGGCGCCGTCAAACGGCCCGGCGGTATCGACTTGAAGGTCCTTGACGGTGACCCGGTCGTCGGGTACGGCCAACACCTGGGTAGCGTCCCGAAGCAGATAATGCCCCCGGATATGCCGGTATTCGAAACGGGCCAGGGCCTTGACCTCCGGACGTCCCGCCTGGTGTCGGATGCGAGCCACATAGTAAAGACCGCTCCGCCTGTCAATCCCCACCGTCACCGGTGCCTCGCCTACCATGCACTCACCTTGATAAAGGGCTTGATTTTCTCCAGCGTCCTCGGGCCGATACCCGGGACCTGCAGAATATCCTCGATTTTTTCGAAACGCTTCATACTTCGATGCCGGACAATCGTCTCCGCGAGATGCGGCCCGATGCCGCTGATCAATTCCAGCGATTCGGCCGGGGCGCTGTTGATGTCCACCACGAAGGCCCCTTCAAAAGTGGCCGCAGCCGGTGTTCCGGTATGTACGACCGGGGCCGGCCGGTATTCGCGAGACATATTTTCCGTGACATGGTATCCAGCCAGCGCCAGGGCCGCCACGCACAGTACGGCGATGACATTTACCTGCTTATGGGTTAGATCGAATAAGTCTTTCATAAGGTCCGGGAAACGCCTGAACGTCCGTTATCAGCGGGAATTATAAGGCAATGCAGCGGGAAAAGCAATACGGTCAAAAACGATTGCGGCTGCCCGGGAACCTCCCCCTTCGGCAAAGCGATCTCTATTTGTCCCGGATCTCCCCGGCGTTGGTGATGGTTCCGGTGGCCTGGAGAATCTTGTAGGATTTCAGGCCGACATCCGCCCTCAGGCCCCAGCCCTGCACGGTGTCATTGACTTTGGTTATCGTTACGAAAGAATCGGTCTCGACGGAATCCGTCTGCGAGTTCCAGAAGAGATACTCGGACCGCACCTCGGTGCTGTCGTCGGTTGTCATAACCACATGTCCGAACATGTCGAGGCGTCCGGAGGTCTCCCGGATGACGCTCGAGTCGGCGGTCACCTGGCCGCTGACTTTGCCGGTGGAATCGAAGGCGTCGACATGGACGACATAAGCCATGGTGGAGTCCGAAGCTTCGTATTCAATTATCCGCGAGGCGAGGATTTCAGTGGTCACGCGCCCCCGGTTATAAAGGTATATGCGGGCGCCTGTTAGTTCCGAATTGGGCAGATTGAGGCTATCGCCATTCATCTGGTCGGTGGCAAGGTTATCATTGTTCGCGCAGGCGGCCACGGTTATGGCGATGGCGGCACAAATGACGGCTGTCAGTATCTTTCGTTTCATAGTCTCTTATACGTCCGTTTGCTCTTAAGTTCGGCAATTGTGCACGAAAGTCAAGCGTGGTCCCGCGGGGAAGTGAGCCATCGGTTCTTTAGCCAGATCCACTGGTCGCGATATTCGTCGATGAGTTGCTCGAGCGCGGCGGAGCAGGCGGCGGTCATCAGCCAGGCATCGCGATCGATATCGCCGGTCCGCTCGATTCGCACCTCCGGTCTGACGATCAGGCGGTAGCGGTCCGACGGCGTCCTGACGCAGGCCATGGGGACGAAGGCCGCGTCGGCCTTGAGCCCGATCAGCGTCTGGCCCACCGGCGTCAGAGCCGATCGCCCGAAAACCGGTACGAAGATACTTCGGACGCGTATGGAGTCGATGTCGATCAGGACCCCCACCGCGCCACCGTCCTTCAGCCAGCGATAAAATCGTCTTGGTGAATCGTTCGTGGCGATATTGGTCAGTCCCCGTGTCTCACGGTTACCAACCAGAAGCTCATCCAGGCGGGAGTCATACATCTGTCGCCCGATCACGGCCAGTTTGTAACCCAGGCCGGCCACGTAGGCGGCCCCCAGTTCGAAGTTGCCGAGGTGTCCCGTGATGCTCACCAGCCCCTTGCCTCGTCGGTAGGCGGCATCGAAATGCTCCATGCCCTCGACGTCGACCAGCGACGTGATCTCATCGTCGAAATGGTCCCGGAACCGGATGACATCGGTTAGATTGCGGCCGCTGTTGATGAAAAAACGGCGCGCGATCCGTTCTTTTTCACGGTGGCTGAGACTGTCGCCGTAAACCAGTGAAAGATGCCTTACGATACGATAGCGGTCACGGGGAAGGAGCCTGAAGGCGGTCAGTCCCAGGACACTGCCGACGAATGTAGCCAGACTTCGGGGAACCTTATTGAGGCCGGCGCTGAGGGCGCGAACCAGGACAACCGTGACACTGCGCTTGAGCCGCTTGAGCAGAGCCATTGTCAGACAAGCTTGGATTTAAGGATATCGTGCAGATGAATGACGCCCTCCAGTTGCCCGTCTTTATCGAGGGTGAGGACCTGCGTGATCGAGTGTTTTTCCATCAGGGCCAGGACGGCGTCGAGAAGTGCATCGGAATTGATCGTCTTGGGGTTTCGGATGATTACTTCCGAGGCCCGGAATTTGTAGAAGTCATCATACTTCTCCGCCAGCCGGCGCAGGTCGCCGTCGGTAAAGATCCCCAGTTTTCCCTCGCCGTTCTTGAGGACCACGCAGCCAAGCCGTTTTCCCGTCATGGCCAGGATCATCTCCTTCATGGTGGCCTCAGGCGGGACGATGGGCAGCTCATTACCGGTGTGGTGCACCTCGTTAACGCGCTTGAGTAGACGTTTGCCGATGAAACCGCCGGGGTGAAAGACGGCAAAGTCGGAGGGCGAGAAGTCCCGCAGTTGCAGAAGCGTCACCGCCAGGGCGTCACCCATCACGAGGGCGGCGGTCGAGGATGAGGTGGGGATGAGGTTGTTCGGGCAGGCTTCGCGTTCCACCGAGCAGTCGATGATTATATCTGAGCGCTGGAACAACTCGGAATCCATGGTGCCGCAGAGGAGGATAATGGTGACGCCCAGCCGCTTGGCCGTGGCCACGAGCATCTCCATTTCGCCCATGCGGCCCGATTTCGAGATCAGCAGGAGCAGGTCCTCGCCGCGTATTAGTCCCAGGTCGCCGTGAAGCGCTTCGGCCGGGTGCAGGAAAATCGAGGCGATGCCGGTGGAGTTGAAAGTGGCGGCTATCTTTTTGCCGATGAGTCCCGACTTGCCCATACCGGCGACAATCACGCGCCCGTTGCAGTCGAGAATCGCCTCCACGGCACGGTCGAAGTCCTCATTCAGCCGCTCCGTCAGAGCCGCTACCGCGGCAGCCTCCGCCCTGATAACTTCCCTGGCATAATCCCTCGGTTTACTCATACGATATAACTCCGCGGATCCTTCCCCACAGCCCGGAAGTAACATTCGATAATTTCTCTCACGGCGCCGCAGCCGCCGTTCTTTTCGGTAACGTAATCGGCGACCGTCAATAGCTCCGGCGCCGAGTCGGCGACGGCAATACCCAGACCGGCTTTCTGTGCTAACTTGATATCCAGAAGCTCGTTGCCGACAAAAGCCACTTCGGAGAAGTCCAGACCGAGTTTTTCGAGGAGCGGTGTGATCTGTTCAACCTTGCTCCTTTTTTCCTGCAATACATGCCTGACGCCAAGGTCTTTCATGCGGGTGTCGGTGGCGGGCGAGTAGCGGCCGGATACGACGGCGATTTCGAGTCCGGCCCGCATGGCCAGGGCGATGAAAAAACCGTCGGAGATATTGAATTTCTTGGCCTCAAAACCGTCGGGACCAAAAAAGATGCTGTCGTCGGTAAGGACCCCGTCGACGTCGAGTGCGAGCAACTTGATGCCCTTGAGCTTCTCAGTGAATTGTTCTCGGGTCATTTCTGGCATGTGTTCTTACCTCAACGCCGTTCTAATGCTCGTGACCGCGTCCAGGAGATCCTTCATCTGGTTCAGCGGTAGCATGGCGCCGGCATCGGAAAGAGCCTCGGCCGGCAGCGGATGCGTTTCGACAAAGAGGCCGTTAATACCGACGGCGGTCGCGGCCCGGGCCATGGGTATGACGTACTCGGGTTGACCGGTGGAGATATGCCCCGCCCCGGCCGGGAGTTGCAGGGAGTGAGTGGCGTCAAATACGATCGGCCGACCGGTTTCTTTCATTATCAACAGGGACCTGAAGTCGATGACGAGATTGTGGTATCCGAAACTTGTGCCCCGTTCCGTCAGCATGACCTTCGCGGAATCGGTTTTGCCCGCCGCCCTTGACATGTCTTCCGGGGCCATGAACTGACCTTTCTTGATGTTGATCCATTTCCCGGTGTTGCCGGCCGCCGAGATGAGGTCGGTCTGGCGACACAGGAAGGCCGGTATCTGGAGAATATCGGCCACCTCGGCCACGTGGGGGACTTCCACGGTCTCGTGCACGTCGGTGAGCACAGGGACTCCGATCCGATCCCGAACCTTCGTGAGGGTTCTGAGCCCTTCTTCAAGTCCCGGTCCGGTCGGAGATTTTGCCGATGTCCGATTGGCCTTTTTGTAGGAACTTTTGAATATATATACGATGTCGTGACGAGCGGCCAGCTCTGCAACCGTCTCGGCAATCTGGAGACACATCGCCTCGGACTCAATTACACAGGGGCCGGCGATAAGGAAGAAGTCGCCGCGCGCGATTCTTTCGGAAAAATCATTCTTCATGGCAGCCAATATATGTGGTTATTGCCCGAAATACAGCCGTAATTTGACCTTATCCTACATCTGCATTTTGCCGCTGCGACGATACAACCATTTTATAACATCGCCTTCTTTGGTGAGGTAACGATCGCACGCCATCGGCGGCATACTGTCATTGACGCTGTAAACCCAGTAATACCCGCCGGAGTTTTCTATCAGGTCAATCGAGACGACGAACTTGCCTTTAATTGCGGACAGGAAATTGACTTCGTGATGGCGCCTTAGAACTTCGAAAACCGACATCGAGTCGACTCCCGAAAGCTCCAGCACGAGGCTGTCGCCTTCACCATCGGCGAGCACTATCGATGTCTGCGGGTCTGTATTTTCTACCACAACTGCTTTTTGCCCGGCGTCGGATCCCTCTTCGGCCTTTTCGCCACAAGCCGCCAGCAGGAGCGCGGCAATGAAACTCATGATCAATAGCAGGCGAGTACCTGTCCCTATTTTCATAACATACCTCAAGATGAAAGTACTACAAATGCGCGATTGAGACATATTTACGCAAAACCGGCACGGTGCGCAAGGCCAACCTTGATCCGGCTCCTTGAAGACCGGCCGGCAGGTTTTTTCCCTTGAGGTTAAAAAAGTGTTGAACAAAATGCCTAAAAGGCAGTATTTGAGACAAGAGGATGTATCAACGCAATGGATTACGGTAAAATAGTAAAAGAATCATTCGCCATCGCCTGGCGATACAAGACACTGTGGATCTTCGGCCTTTTTGCCGAGGGTGGGGCGACGGGGTTCAATTTCGATGAGAAGTTCATCCCTGACGATTTGCGCGGACTCTCAGTCGGGTCATGGAACCTGCCCGATCTCACCTTTTTGATCGGCCCCCTGATACTGGCCTTTATTACCATGTTAATGGTCTTTATGGTGTTGCACCTGGTATCGTTACCGGCCCTGATCGACGGTTGTAATCGCATTAAGCGCGGCGGCCTGTATTTCTTTTCGACCTCACTTTCGGCCGGACTCCATTATTTCTGGCGATTCCTGGGGCTGTTCTTCATTCAGCTCTTTGTCATTTTTGTTTCCATTGGCATGGTTGTGTTGTTGTTGGTTGGCTTCTTCAAGGCCGCCACGGCACTGGGAGTGCTCAGCCTGCTTTTCATCATCCCGATGTTCATCTTCTTCGTTTTTATTGCGGTGACGATTTTTTCATTGGCGGAAAGGGTCGTGGTTGTGCGCGATGCTTCGATTCCCGATGCGCTCGAGGAAGGTTACATGTTGCTGAAAGGCAATTTTGGCAAGGCCGGCATGGCCTTCGTAATCTGGATAGCCCTCTCGATCGGTCTTGGTATCGGCGCCATGATTATATGGCTCATCGTCGGGGCGCCCATTGCCGGAATCGCTTTCCTCAGCGGGCTCGGTCTGGTGCCGGCCCTCGTCCTGGCTTTCCTGATCGGCCTGCCGGTGTCCATCGTGGTGGGCGGTTTCACAGGTGCGGCCATGACCAATCTATACAGTCTCTTCTACTTTGAGCTCGTGGAGCCATCCGCTCCGGCGCAGGCAGGACCGGCGATTCCGCCTCAGCCCGCACTCTAATTTTGCCTTGCATTCACGGATTATAATCCTTACTTAATCGGCATGAGAAATTTCGCTGTGACGGTTATGCTCGTCCTGGTTGCCGCCGCAACCGGTGTCGGCCAGACGGCTTACTACTCGATATTCGACTATTCGGGGTTCATCCCGCGGGTGGAGATTAATGATCGGGCTGCGGAACTGCAGGCCACATTGTATCCGGCTACCTATGTCGATCGCTCAGTCAGGGGAGACATGCAGTGGGTCGCCAGAAACGACAGCGCCCTGGTCGCTTTCTGGCTCGAACAGCGCGACACCGTCCTGCACGTCCTCTCCGAGTTGTCCGGAGTTCCCTGGGTCGAAAGGGACTTCGATATCTACCTGGTGCGTTTCTACCCCACTCTGGGGTCCTCAGACCCGCTGATCGTTCCCATTGGCGGAATGGGTAGCCAGGGCGTCATAGAGGCTGCCCCTCGGGGTAACAATCTCAAGTTGAACCTGGTATTCCAGCTTGCCAAACGCATGCTTGCCCAGACCGTCCAGCCGGAGGAATCGGTGCAGATGGGCATTGGTTTGCATCCGCTGTTGCGCTCCGGCCCCAACCGCCTCGACAATATGGCCCTTATGCTGGCGCTGACAACCTGCGAAACCGTTCTCGGCGTTGATTCAACTGCCGATGCTTTCGGCTCCGCCTTCTGGGAGCACCACCATGCGGGTCGCCGTGTATTCAATAAGTATATAAAGGATCGGTGGATTCTCACCCCCGATCGCAACCTCGTCGACTGGATATCCGAGCAGACCTGGGCCTCAGAGCTGGTCGTGGCCACGAGGCCCCCGCGAAGGTCCTCCAACAACAGCGCCGGGCAGGGTTATGCCCGCATTGAGGGCCTGCCGCCGGAGGGGGAACTGGGTTTCTCCGTTAAGAAGAACGAGTCGCAACGCCTGACGGTAGACAAGATCGATACCTATCGTCTGGCCTATGCCTGCGGTTTGCGCGAAGGAGATGAGATCTACCGCGTCCAGGGAAGCCGCGTTCGCAACCACCTGGCCCTGGTTGAAGCCGTGCTGAGTGAAATGAGAAACGGCGGTGCCGTGCTCGATATACTGCGCGAGGGACAGTCGGTTGCGGTTATTATTCAACCCCTGAAGTCAAATGACGAGGAATACGATTACGAGTTTTATCCCGAGGATGTCTACGAGAGCGATACGCTTCAGGCGGATACGTCCGCGGTAGAGGATGGCGCCATCCGATAACCCGGTCTCACCATGCCGGGGGGGCATCCACAGCCACAATCTTCATAAATAACAGGACAGGGATTTTTTAGAAACCGTAGGTGACGATTACCACCGGGCGCTCTTCGGTCTGAACGGATTCCCGCGATTGGAAATATATATACTCACGGGGGTTGGCCAGGCCGATTTCCTCTTTTCGGAACCTGACACTGAAGGGGCCGTGGCCCGTGGCATAAAGGCTGGTTACGTCGATCTTGAGTGGCCCCTGGGGTGGCATTAGTACCGAAGTCAAGGAGAGCACTGATACCGCCGGGGCGTTGTTCCAGGTTATCAGATTCTCCGACCAGGGGCCGCCGGTGACCCGGTGGACCGTGATGTAGCCGGGGAGATTCGTTTCGTCGGTCGGGTAAAGGAACAATTGAGCGTCGTAGAGGTCGGTGCTCTCGAGAATCTCCGCCAGTGACGGTAGTTCGATGAAGAAACGCGAGGCGGCCGAATGATCCGGCTCCCCGGGGGTGTCGGAGACACTTTTGAAATATTCCAGGCGCAGTTTGTCATCGGCGCCCAGGTTGTCATCAGCTTTCGGCCAGTCCGGACAGTCGTCGCAGGCGTCGAAGTCCGCTCGGGAGACGGTGGCATCCCGGGTGACAAAAACGGTGTCCACAACCGTGCGCCTGACCGTGAAATCGAAATGAACGTCGGTGCCGGTTATATCCACAATTGTCTGTAGATCGTCGTACGCATCGTGGGTGCACTTCAGAGTCTGGAATCCACGGGGCACGCGATCGAAATAGTAGTAGCCCTCGGCATCCGAAGTCGCGCTCCAGTCTTCAATCTGCAGCCTGGCCCCGGCCACCGGACCATCTGTACTGTGGTCGACCCGCCCTGCAAGCGTGGTGGCCGGAATATACACCCGCACTGAGGTATTACCGGCAACGTTGATGAATGCTCTGTAGCTGATGTAATTGTCCTTGTCGGCTCTCAGGAGCAGGCGTCCCTCCGGGATTCCGCCAATGACGAAGCGGCCGTTTTCGTCGGTGAAGTCCGATTTCCCGGCACAGGAAACGTACATTCCCTCGACCGGATATTCGGAACCCTCAAGATAGGTATATCCCGCAAGTGTAACATATACGGTATCGATACCGAGTACGACATCGTAGCGGTTATCGGCAACGGCAACGAGGATGTTTGTTGAATACGGTTTGTATCCCGGCTTCTCGACATGCAGGACCTGAATTCCCTGGGGTACGGCCTGGAGATAATAATTGCCAAACTCATCCGCCTGAGTGGTTGAACCGGCGCAGATAACTGACGCCTCTGGGATAGCCTTGAGCGTTTCAGCTACTCGTACCTGACCGCCAACACTTCCATAGTTTTCAACCGATACGACATTCTCACCGGTACATTGAACCAGGGACAAAACTGTTATAATCGACAGGAGTACCAGCGATGAATGACTGACAATCTTCGGGACACTCACGTTTAACCTCCGACCCAGAAGCGTCATACTCATTTAATATAACGTTTGAGACGCAAAAATGTTGAGAATATTGTGCGCTTAAATGCAATTGCTTCTATCTCTCGGCTGAGACCCGGAAGGGTCTAAAACGGGAAAATGTCCCACAAGGAAAAAGCCGAACCTGGGGGAGGGGAACAGGATCGGCTTTGGCTCGGGCTATACGGGATGTCGGACCAAGATGTTACCCAAGCTGTAGGGTATAACCAAGATCTGTCCTGATTAGTTCCCGTATGGCGCACAATCTGAAACTAAGAGCGTAACGGCTTGCATTACAGAAGAATACGATTATCCAATCAGAGTCGTCAATGGCACCAGTAATTGCCGGTGTCGTTCGTACGGAGATATTTCTGGGTTTCGATTTGCCGCCCCTGAAGCCGGATTCCCTCTCAAGCTTTGGCGCGAGCCGCAGGAGAATCTCACGCCCTACCCCCGTTGGGAGATCGGGCCGGACACAAAAAGGCCGGAGCTGGGCCCCGGCCTTTCTCTCAATGAAGTTCAAAGCCAAGATGCTAGGACATGTGTTTGCTGACCAGCTTGGTCATTTCAAACATCGATACCTTCTTCTTGCCGCCGAAGACCTTTTTGAGTTTGTCGTCGGCATTGATCATCCGCTTGTTGACAGGATCCTGAAGGTCGTTCTTCTTGATGTAGACCCACAATTTCTTCGTGACTTCGGTGCGCGGGATCGGCTTGGTGCCGACCACGGCTCCCAGGGCCTCGGAGAGTTCCATTGGACGCATAAAGGCCGCGTTCGGTTTGCGCTTGGTCGCCGGTTTCTTGGGGGCCGCCTTTTTCTTCGGGGCCGCCTTTTTCTTCGGGGCCGCCTTTTTCACAGTAGCCTTCTTGGCTGTGGTCTTCTTGGCCGGAGCCTTCTTGGCCGGCGTGGCCTTTTTCACTGTCTTCTTAGCGGTAGCCTTCTTTGCAGCAGGCTTCTTGGCAGCTGTTTTCTTTTTAGGCGTTGCTTTCTTCTTTGCTACTGCCATCGGTTGCTCCTTTAGCATTTAGGTTACGGTTATAGAAATATGTATCTATTTATCATTATTTGTCGAATATCGACGAACTCAGCAACCGGGATAAGCTACTGGGAGCGCCTTACTTTCACGCATGGAAAAATTGGTTTTTTTTCAAGTTGTTGGCAAGAAAAAAAATACGTGTGTGGTTAAAAAAATTTCCCTTTTTCATAGGGGATTGGCCCATAGTCAGGGCCTGGAGCGAGTGGTCTCAGCCTTGGCGCAACTCAATTACCGGCGCTTCCGGCGGGCAGCCGAGGCGGAAGGGCATCCAGTGACCCACCCCGGCTGACGTGTAGAGCTGTGTCCCGCCCCTTCGGTAGCGCCCCCAGAGGTACATCCGGGGCCACACTGGCTCGAAAACGGAGCGGCCGAAGAGGCCGATCTGGCCGCCGTGGGTATGCCCGGAGAGTACGAGGTCGATACCGACCGTCGAGGCGTAGTCGAGGGCATCCGGGCGGTGGCTCATGAGTACGAAGAGATCGGGGTTGGTGTTTTCCGGAAGGGTCTGGTTAATGGCGTTACTGAAGAAATCTTCGTGCGAACCGCGCATGGACCGGGGATCGTCCGTACCGCCAACCCTCAGCCGGTGCCCGGCAACGTCGAGATCCAGGGCGCGATTGACCAGCAGTGGTATCGGCGACCCGTCGAATATGCGCCGAATCTTGTTTATCCCCCGGAAGTACTCGTGGTTGCCGAGACAGGCGAAAGACCCGAAACGGGGCCTGAGCCCGGCAATCATGTCCAGAGCCTCGGCCAGCACCGAAACATCGTCGGCAATATCGCCTGTCACCAGCACCAGGTCGGGTCGGTGGGTTTCGGCTTCGATCAAAACGTCGGACAGGTATTCCAGGTTGACCCAGTTGCGCAGGTGTATATCGGTCAGGTGGAGAATGCGAAAACCCTCGAGCCCGGTCGGGAGGCCTTCGAACTCGAACGGAAGCCTGTGGACGTTGACCCCGGTGAAGGCGCGGGCAACCCCGGCGGCACTCATCGTGAGGGTTCCCAACGGAACCGCTGCGGCCAAGCCCTGCAGGAACAATCTTCGGTGTGTGTCCACCCTTGCCGGTTCACGGCGGCGCCGGGAACGGACGATCTTTTCCACCGCCCAGCCCGCCAGGTGTATCACTCCCGACAGCGGCAGCGAGAGCATCAGGGCCACTTCGAGCACGAAGATCAGGACGGCCGTTATTGCGGCCGGGTAGGCCAGCCAGTTTTTGGCGTTGTATTCGCCGATCCCCCACAGGACTACCATGATAACGCCGAAGAGGGGAAGCATCCACGAGGCGCGCCGGATGGCTTTCTTGCGCCACCACGGTCGATTCAGGGCGGCCAGCAGCAAAATCTCGATCAGCCCTACCAGCAAAATGGCGATAGTGGCAAATATTATGGGATAGAATTCACGCAAAGCTTCGCGGCCCCTGATTTACAAGTATGTCACATATACCCCGACGGGGGCTATTTTCTCCAGGCTGCGGCCCGGAAGACGATCAACACCGTGAAAATTTCAAGCCGCCCGAGCAACATGGAGATTATCAGAATCCATTTACCGGGTATGGGTATCCAGCCGTAATTTTCGATAGAGCCGACGCCGGCCAGGCCCGGACCGATATTACCGATGGTGGCAATCGACGACGCGATAGCCGTGGTAAGGTCGGGCACGAAAGGTGTCATGAGAATGGCCGTCAGGACGAACAGCCCTATAAACAGGATGAAGAAGGCGACCACGTTGATGATGGTTTTGTTATCCACGGTGCTGTCGCCGATTTTGACCGGAGCCACCAGTCGCGGCTGGGTCAGTTTGCGCAATTCATTGATCCCGACGCGCGCTACAATCATGATGCGAATCATTTTCATGCCGCCCCCGGTCGAGCCGGCACACCCTCCAAAGAACATCAGTAAGACCATAACGATGCGGATGAAATCCGGCCAGACATCGAAATCGGCGGTGGCAAAGCCGGTGGTGGTGACCATGGATAGAGCCTGGAAGGCGGCAATCCGAAATGTACCCGTGAATGAGTCGAGTTTGTAGCTCTCGGCGGCATAGTGTTCTGTGAACTGCTCCGTCGTCATGGGATCATGGCGATATGAGGCGGCGGCGGTGTCGATGGGTGCCGGCCCGACGAAGTAGAGCACGGCGGTAATGATGATTACTGCGGCCGTTACGACACCGGTGTAAAAGACGAACTCCCGGTCCCGAAACATGCCCCTCAGGTCACCGCGCAGGGCCCTGAAATGGAGGACGAAATTGATGCCGGCCAGATACATGAAGATTGTAATCACCCAGTCGATGTAGGCCGAATTGTAGGCCGCCACCGAGGCGTTGCGCGTGGAGAACCCGCCCGTGGCCATGGTCGCAAAGCTGTGGCAGACGGAATCGAACAGGTCCATGCCGCCGAACATGAGAGCTACCGTTTCGATGGCCGTGAAGAGCATGTAAACGCCCCAGAGAATGGACGCCGTCTGGCGCAGCCGAGGCTGCAATTTGTCTTTGCTCGGGCCGGGTACTTCGCCGCGGAACATCTGGTAACCGGATACGCCCATGGCCGGGAAGATGGCAATGGCCAGGGTAATGATACCCATGCCGCCCAGCCAGTGCGTCAGGGCGCGCAAAAACAGAAGCGATCGCGGTACCGCCTCAATATCGGTGAGAATCGACGCCCCGGTGGTGGTAAAGCCCGACATTACCTCGAAATAGGCGTCGGTAAAGGCTCCGGGGAGGCCTTCCCAGCCGGTGGTCCGGACGTTAATGAAGTAGAACAAAAGGGGTATGGAGGCCACAAAGGCCAGCGCCAGCCAGCCGAAAGTGACGATGGCGTAGCCCTCTTTGATCCCCTGGAGGTCGCGGCCCTTTCTGAAGAAAGTCACCAGCAGGGTTCCGAATATGAGGGCGAAAAAGAAAGCCACCAGGAAGCCGCGTATCTCGGCAAAGGCCATGAGTGTCGAGAGATCGAAACTCCGGGCGTCATAAATGGCTATCCCGAGAGGAACGAGAAGGACCAGCCCCATCACCTGCATGAGCTTGCCGACGGAATAGGCTACGGCCGTTTTGTGCATGACCTATCTCCTTCGGCGCCCGCCGCTCGATTGAAACAGTTTGGCGACGGCGGAAAGATGCTTGTGACGGGTGATCATGATGACGTGGTCGTCGGCCTCGATAACGGTATCGCCGCCCGGTAAAATCATGCGATCTTCACGGACGATGACGCCCACGATGGATCCCTTTTTGAGCTTGTCGGCCAGTTTCTTGATGGGCAGGCCGGCGACACTGCTCTGGGGTTCAACAGTAAACCGGACGGCTTCGATATCGACGTCTGTGAGTTTCACCACGGCGCCGATGTGGCCGCGGGAGATTATCTCGAGGATTTCGCGGGCCACCACCAGACGCGGGTTGACAACGTGGTCGACCCCGATGGACTGGAACAGACGGTCATGTTCCCAGTCGGTGGTTGTCACCATGACCTCGTGGGCGCCCTCGGTCCGGGCCAAAAGAGCTGATAGCAGGTTATAGTCGGCCTCGTCGGAGGTGGCGATGAAAAACGAGGCGGCCGAGACGTTTATTTCCCGCAGGAGATCGTCCTGGGTGCAATCGCCGTGCATGACCTCGATGCTGTCCAGAAGGGC
>CAZVUZ010000045.1:0-20548 GCA_964630485.1 uncultured Ignavibacteriales bacterium | reverse complement strand
ACAGCGAGTCGCTTTTGCTGGTCAAGACTTCGGCGGCGCGCTATGAGGAATTGCGCGACTATGTTGAGGCGCATCATCCCTATGATTTACCGGAGGTGGTGGCGGTGCCGATGGCTGACGGTTTGCCCGATTATCTGGCCTGGATCAGGCGCGAGACGAAGTAGAGGGGGGATTGGCATAAACCATGAAATGCCCCCACTGCGGACATGAGGAAGATAAGGTCGTCGATTCCCGACCCTCACAGGACGGCCGCGCCGTGCGCCGCCGCCGCCAGTGCTTGAAATGCTCCGAGCGTTTCACAACCTACGAATACGTCGAGCAACTGACCCTCATCGTCATCAAATCCGACAACCGCCGCGAACCGTTCGACCGCACCAAACTTCTGCAGGGAATCAAACTGGCCTGCAACAAGCGCCCGGTCGCATCCAAGCAAATGGAAGCCATGGCCGATCAGGTTGAGGCCGAGATCAACACCCGCTCGCGCAATGAGGTGGCCAGTCATGAAATAGGCGAGCTGGTCATGGATAAACTGCGCGATATCGACGAAATTGCCTATGTCCGGTTTGCCTCGGTATACCGCAAATTCGCCGACAAGGCGGAATTCCTCGAAGAAATGAAGAAACTCCTCGAGTAAACGACACTTATCCGGGGTGCGGGACGCGCACTTTTTATCTTCGGTCAGGAACAAACCCACCCAGCCGGGCTTTATTGGTACGGTTGCCGTTGTCGGCTTATGGCGCCCGACTTCCGAAAACAGCCTTCGAACAAACCGCATTTGCTGGTTGACAGCCATCACCGGAAGTCGGTTCTTAGGGCGTTGAGCCATCGCGCCTGACACCGGTCGATTGGGTTTGACAGGGGTTAATCGCAGTTAAGCAAATAGATACAGCTTGAGAATAAGGAAAGCACTATGAAAAAAGTAGTCGTGGTTATGATAGCGGCCCTCGTGCTGACAACCATGGTCGGTTGTGGCTGGTCGCGCAAAGCCAAGGGCGCGGCAATCGGCGCCGGAGCGGGAGCGGTAGTCGGCGGCGTCATCGGCGACAAGGCCGGTAATACCGCCGTCGGAGCCATCCTGGGGGCGGCTATTGGCGGGGCGGCCGGGGCCTATATCGGCAATTACATGGATAAGCAGGCGGCCGAGATCGAACAGGATCTCGAAGGCGCCAGCGTGGAACGCATTGGCGAAGGCATTAAAATAACATTCGATTCCGGGATTCTTTTCGACGTCAACTCTTCCACGATGCAGCCGGCCGCAAAAGAGAACCTCGCCAATCTGGCTGAGATTCTCAATAAGTACCCGGATACGGAAGTCCTGGTCGAAGGTCACACCGACGCCACCGGCAGCAATGATCACAATCTCGATCTGTCACTGCGGCGGGCCCAGTCGGTATCCAATTACATGACGGGTCTGCAGGTGACGGCGAACCGTTTCCGAATCATGGGATACGGCGAGGACCAGCCCATTGCCACCAATGAGACGGCGGCGGGACGCCAGGAGAACCGGCGAGTGGAAATCGCGATTTTCGCAAACGATAAACTCAAAGACGCGGCTCGCAAAAAGACAGAGGGCTGAAACGAATCTGCCCGAAGCGCGAACTGCAAAGTGACGGCAGCGTGATCATTGACGATCATTTTGGCTGCCTAAAAACGCAAACGGAGGATAAGGGAATTATGAAAACCATCACAATCGTACTGATGTTGATGCTGTCAGCGCTGCTCTTCGGCGCTTGCGGCACGGCCGAGGACACCGCCGATGTCAAAACCGACGCGGCCGTCGAGAAGACCGAAAAGGCTGTCGAGGCGGTGGCTACATCCGCGACCGCGACGGGTGAGGAATACGTCGGCATGGCCGCCAAAACTGTTGACGAGTGGACCGGGAAGATCGAAGAGGCCAAGAAGAAAATGGACGCTCTGCCCGCCATGGCGCAAAAGCCGCTCGAGGAGCCTATGAAGACCCTGGTGGCAAAGGGTGAAGCTCTCACGGCTCAGTTCGATAAGCTGAAAGCGGCTGACGTCAGCACGTTTGCCACCGAGAAGGATGGCATGGAGAAGTCGGTCACCGAGGTGAAAGACGCTTACTCAAAAGTCGAAGGACTTTTCAAGTAGGTCCGGGTTCCGAACAACTTCCAGAGCCGGCGGCCGCTAAGCTGTCGGCTCTTTTTATGCATCTGACCTGATCGAACCGCAGGTCCCGGTATCTTTGGAGCTGCCCCATTATCTTGACAACGACGCGATAATTCGACTTATTCGACCCAGCTATGACAAACCTGCCGTCACAACCCTACCGGTCGGATGATGACGATGACGCCGTGTCCGCCATGCCGTTTCTCGACCATCTCGAAGAACTGCGCTGGCGTCTGCTCAAATCGATCATTGCCATCATTGTCGGGGCGGCGGCCTGTTTCTATTTCGCCGACCAGATTTTCCTGTTCCTTGTCAAGCCGCTGGGGGATGTACAGCTTTATTTCACCGAGGTAACGGGATCTTTCTACGCCTACCTGAAGGTGGCCTTTTTTGCCGGGCTGGGTCTGGCGGCGCCGGTGGTGTTTTTCCAGCTGTGGTCGTTCATCGCACCGGGCCTTTACAGTCACGAGAAAAGTGTGGTGATGCCGCTGGTGATTGTCTCGACCCTGCTTTTCATGGTCGGGGCGGCCTTCTGCTACTATGGCGTCCTGCCGATTGCCCTGCAATTCCTGATAGGTTTTTCCGAAGGGCTTCTCAGCCCGATTATCACTGTCGGCAGTTACATAAGTTTTGCCGGCTTGCTCCTGGTGGCTTTCGGCCTCGGTTTCGAATTGCCGGTGGTGGCCTATTTCCTGGCCCGTATCGGCCTAATCAATGCCGGGGTGCTGGCCCGCGGCAGGCGCTATGCCCTGGTGGCAATTCTCATCGTGGGGGCGATTATCACCCCGCCCGATGTCTTCACGCAGTTGCTCCTGGCCGGACCGGTTTATTTGCTTTACGAAGTCTCGATTATCATCGTGCGCATCACGCGGGCGAGGATCGACAGGCGGGAGAACGACGGGGCATCATCGTAAAAGAAAAGTCGCCGGTTGACAAACCGCCTGATGGCGGGTACATTACAGGCGGATAATTAAGTTAAGCGGGCGTAATTCAGTGGTAGAATGTCAGCTTCCCAAGCTGGACGCCGTGGGTTCGAGTCCCATCGCCCGCTTTTTTGTATGGCTAAAATGGCAGTGAAAGTAAGAGCAATAGATCCCGAATCTCCACTTTACGGTTATGTCCGGCCCGGTTACAACCTGGTGAGTGTCAACGGCCGCGAGGTTATCGACAATATCGATTTCGCCTTCCGCTCCGCCGACGAGAAGGTCGAGATGCTCTTTGTCGATAGTGCCGGCCGCGAGCTGGATTTCACCTTTGAAGATCTTTACCCGGGCGCGCTGGGGCTGACCTTCGAGGACGACCGCATAAAAACGTGTAAATGCAACTGCGTTTTCTGTTTCGTGCGCCAGCAGCCGAAGGGGATGCGCAAGGCGCTTTATGTGCGGGATGAGGACTATCGGCTGTCTTTCACGCACGGTAATTTCATTACTCTTTCCAACACCGACGAGAACGACCTGAAGCGAATAATCGAACAGCGACTTTCCCCGCTATATATCTCCGTGCATACCACCGACGATGATTTGCGCCGCAAGATGCTGGGCAACCCGAGGCTGGAGCCGCTAATGCCGTCCCTGAGGCGCCTGGCGCAGAGCGGCATCCAGATGCATACCCAGGTAGTTCTGTGCCCGGGTCTCAATGATGGTGCCAATCTCGAGCGCACCATTGCGGATCTGGCCGGGCTTTACCCGCAGGTGGCGACGCTGGCGATTGTCCCGGTGGGGCTGACCCGTTATCGCGAGCGCCTGCCGAAACTGCGGGTCCACACCAAAGACGAGGCCGCGGCGGTGATAAGGAAGGTAGAGGCCTACCAGAGAGAGTATCTCAGCGACCGAGGCAGTCGATTTGTCTGGGTTGCGGATGAGTTTTACCTGAGGTCCGGGGTGCCGTTACCGCCGAGGAGCGCCTACGAGGACATGGCGCAATTCGAAAACGGCGTCGGCATGGCGCGGGAATTCGTGACCTCGTTCAATTACCGTCGTCATTCTCTTAAAAAACTGCGTTCCCGAAAGCGGGTTCTGTTCTTGACGGGGCGATCGGCCGAAGGTATTCTCAGGAGCAACGTGGTTGCTTTCCTTGACCGGCAGACGCGCCTGCGCATGTCGTTGGAAAGTGTGCCGAACCGATTCTGGGGCCGCAACGTTACAGTTTCGGGGCTTCTGACGGGCGGGGATTTACTTCGGGCGGCGCGGGCCGGAAAAAGTGAATATGACGCCGTCGTTTTGCCGCCCAACTGCCTCAACGCGGATGACCTGTTCCTTGACGATATGCCACTGGAGCAGTTCCGCAAAAAACTGGGCAAACCGGTGTTCGTTGGCAAGTACAACATAGCCGACACGATTCGAGAGGTGTTTGTTTGAGGATTCCGACCGTAGCCATAATAGGCCGTCCCAATGTCGGCAAGTCGTCGCTGTTTAATCGGTTTTTGCGCCGCCGCCTGGCCGTCGTCGCAGAACAGCCGGGAGTAACGCGCGACCGCAATTACGCCGTCAGCGACTGGCTGGGAGTCGATTTCCGCCTGGTCGATACCGGCGGTATCGTGCCCGAGGCCGAGGAATTAATCGACCAGCTTATCTATGACCAGACGGAGTTCGCCGTGGGTGAGGCCGACCTGGTACTGTTTATGGTCGATACCCAGGTGGGGGTGGATCTCTCGGACATGGCCATTGCCCGTACCCTCAACCGTTCCGGCAAGGAGACTATCCTCGTGGCCAACAAGGCCGATGACGAGGCCCTCGAATTGCAAATTCATGAATTCCACAAATTGGGTCTGGGCGAACCGGTGCCGGTTTCGGCCACCGGCGGTCGCGGTATCGGTGATCTTCTCGATATCGTGGTGGAACGCCTGCCCAAGCCGGAACCGAAGGAAGAGGATGACGAGAATGTCGTCCGGGTGGCCCTGGTAGGCCGGCCGAATGTCGGCAAATCATCGTTCATCAACCAACTGATCGGCGAGCAGCGCCTGATCGTCTCGCCAGTGGCCGGCACCACCCGCGACGCCGTCGATACTCCCTTCGAGCATGAGGGAAATCAATACGTTCTCATCGACACCGCCGGTTTGCGCAAGCGTTACAAGGTCCATGAGAACGTCGAATTTTACACCAATCTCCGCGCCGCCCGGGCCATTGAGGAATGCGATATAGCCGTGATCCTGATCGATGCCACGAGCAGCGTCACCGCCCAGGACCAGCGAATCCTGGAACAGGTCATGCACAATCGCCGGTCGGCTGTGCTCGCGGTAAACAAGTGGGACCTGATCGAGAAGGATTCCAACACCGCCGATGCCTTCTCGCGCGAGATCAACGATATCCTGGCCAAGTATGCACATTTACCGGTCATATACATCAGCGCCCTGACCGGCCAACGCGTGACCAAGGTCCTTAAGCTGGTGCGAGAGGTGTACGAGGAATCGCGCAAGCGCATACCCACCTCACAACTCAATGAATTCCTCCAGACGGTGTTAAAACGCAAGCACCCGCCGGCAAGGCAGGGCAAGTTTATCAAGTTCAACTATGTCACTCAGACCGAGGTCGGTCCGCCATCGTTTCTCTTCTTCGTCAATCATCCCAAGCTGGTCGATAAGTCGTATATCGGCTTCCTGTCGAATCAGATTCGCCACGAATATGGTTTTGCCGGCGTCCCCTTTCGCATGAAATTCCGCCGCAAGTAACCCGCTGACATCTGACACATTTTTTCAAGCCGGGCGGCTGTTCAATGATTGAACAGCGGCGCTTCCCGGCCGTCGGCTAAAATCCCCTAACTGTCCGCCGGGCGTAACATTTTGGGGCACATGGCCGATAGGTCTAGTGTATGTCAGTAGCGGTTACAACGGAAGACCGGATTACGAGGCTGGAGGCTCACCTCGCGGCAACTCGCCATAAATTAAGCGAGGTTGCCACCATGGGTGCGGTCATTACCTCTATCCATGAAATCAGCGCTGTCCTCGCCGTCATGATGGACGTTACCATTCGTCTGAGCGATGGCCAGGTGGGTCTGATAATGCTCGATAACAACGGTGATCTTCAGGTCGCCATATCGTGGGGCGTTGACGATCGCTTCGCGCGGTCCCTGCAATACCGCGACGGCATGGATTTGCCGACCTGGTGCTTTCGCCACCGAACGGCCGTTATTCTCAACGATCCACCCGTGACCGGTGTTGACGGCGTGACCGTCGATTCGGTCCTGTGTCTGCCCATTCAGACTTCCAAGAAATGCCACGGGGTGGCCCTGATCGTCAACAAGCACAGCGGGGAGTCCTTCACCGAGGATGATAAAGAGACCCTGACAATGGTTTCCGGCTTCGTCGCCGTGGCGATTGAAAACGCCGCGCTGGTAAAGGAAGAAGTGAAGCGGGCCCGCGTTGACCAGGAAATGGCGATTGCGCGCCAGGTTCAGGAGACCATCCTGCCGCAGAATCTCGACAATCTGGACGGGGTGGAGATCGGCGTAGCTTATTATCCCGCGCGAGAAGTGGGCGGCGATTTTTACGACGTTGTCCGGCTCGACGACTCCCAGTTCGTCGTGATAATCGGCGATGTCTCTAACAAGGGCGTACCGGCGGCGCTGGTTATGTCGGCCGCAGCCGGGCTGATTAAAAGCAAGCTGGCCGGTGATCCGGACATCACCATGGCAGCCCTGGCGTCCTATCTGAACGATTTTCTTTCGAAAGAAATTATCAAGGACAGGGAAGTCTTTGTGACCCTGTTCTTCTGCAAGTTTGACCTTAAACAGGGCCTTCTGAGTTACTGCAATGCCGGTCACATCCCCGGACTTCTCTGGAAGAACGATGCTGGTGCGGTCAGCGAGCTGGCCGAGGGGGGAGCCATTGTCGGGCAGTTCCCCGGTATTGAGTTCAAAGAAGGTCGGCAGGAAATAGACGTGAACGACCGGCTTTTTCTGTTTACCGACGGTCTCACGGAAGCGGCGGATGCCGAGGGCAATCTTTTCGGGCGTGATCGGGCCGTCGCGGCCTTCACCGATGAAATTAACCTGCCGCCGAAGGAGTTCTGCCGTCAGGTGCGGGATCGAATTCACCGCTTTGCCGAAGGGGCCGCGGAAGAGACCATGGACGACTTCACGATTCTACAGGTAAAGGTAAGCTAACCTTGGGTGTATACCGCTTCTCATATCCGTCGACGGTGGACGTCGAGGAACTGATGATCAGGGATCTGCTTGATTTGATGCATGCCGACGGCATCTGCGAAACCGACCGGCGTTGTTTCCTGCAGTCAGTGTCCGAGGCTTTCACCAACGCCGTCATTCACGGCAACGACAGCGATCCGACCAAGTCGGTTATCGTGCGGGTGCGGGTTAATCGCTCTCGCCTCCTGGCCGATATTATTGATCAGGGCAGGGGGGGGCTGGGCAAAGTCCTGTGCCGCCGGCCTTCGCAGTTGCTCGACGAGAACGGCCGCGGATTGGACCTGATAAAGTACTACGCCACCCGTGTGGATTTTACCGAAACCCCGGAAGGCGGTCTTAAAGTTTCGATAAGGCTCGATAGAGAACGAACGACAAAAACAGTTATGGCCACATAGACTATTTGGAGGCTTCAATGGACATTACAGTCACAGAACACAACGGCGTGGCGGTACTCAATCTCAAGGGGAGGTTGGACCTGGCCAGCGGGACGGCCCTGAAAGAACAGGTGAAAGACCTGTTTGAAAGGGGTAAGGGTTCCATACACCTGAACCTGACCGAAGTCGAATTCATCAACAGCTCCGGGCTGGGTACGCTGGTTTCGCTCATGAAGGAAACGCGACTGCGCAAGGGACGTTTGACGCTCTCCAACCTGGCCAGCTATGTGCAGGAGATATTCGAGATAACGCAGCTCTCGCACATTTTCGAGATCTTTCCCTCGGAAAAGGAAGCGTTGAGTTCCTATCACCCGGTAACGGCCTGCTGATCGATTGTTCGGCCTGCCATAAGGGATAAACATGGATACCGTCTCAGACCAGATTGGGAATCTGCTGACTCGACTGCAGTCACCGGATTACTATCAAAGGGAGGAAGCGGTCACCCGGCTGAGCGACCTCGCTCAGGATGAGGCTGTGGCCGGTCTGGTAATGGCGCTGGAGGATCCTGATCTGGGTATCAGGGAACTGGCGGCCGATTACCTGTGCGACCTGAAGGGTCGGGTGGCGTCGCGCCTGTTGATCAAGTGCCTTGAGCACGAAGATATCGGGACGCGCAACCTGGCGGCTGAAATCCTGGTCAAGATCGGAAGGGAAGCCGTTGAGCCGCTGCTGGACGAGATCAAAAGCGATGATCAGGATGTCCGCAAGTTCGTTACCGATGTGCTCGGGCTTATCGGCGACGAGCGTGCTGTCGAGGTCCTTTGCGAATGCCTCTGGGACGAGAACCCCAACGTGGCCGGATCGGCGGCCGAGGCGCTCGGCGAAATAGGTGCCCCGCAAGCCGTCCAGGCGCTTCTCTCGGCTCTGGAGACTGTCCCCGATGCGCGACTGCAGACAATCGAGGCGCTGGGCAAAATCGGCCGGGTCGAAACGCTGTCGGCCTTGTACGCCGCGGCCGAAACCGACGACACGACCGAGAAATTTGCCGCCATCGAGGCCATCGGTCTTATCGGACAGGCCGAATCGGTACCCCAGCTTGCCCGTTACCTGAGGCAGGAACAGCGGGCGGTGGCCGAGGCTGCGCTGACGGCGATTATAGATGTCGCCAATGCCAATGAGGGAAAACTTTACTATGATCTGGAACTCGAGGCTTTTGCCGATTTCCTGATCGAAGGACTTCGTAACGGCAATCACAAGGTCTCCGAGTTTGCGTTGACGCACCTGCCGCAGTTCGAATGCGCCGGCGTCATCGAGCCCCTTCTTGAAGCCATCGGTGATATCGAGGATTCGCTTCGCGAAAGGATTGTCGATATCATCGGGGAATGGGGTCCCTCAACCCTGGAGTGTGTATTGAGTCACCTGCCTCAGGCATCTTCCGGGACGAAACTGATTCTCCTTGATGTCGTGAGGATGTTCGTCAACGAGGATGTCGCCCTGCGCATACTCGCGTTTGCCGAAGATGATGATGCCCGGGTAAGGCAGAAGGTAGCCCATCTCCTGGGCATATCCGGCAATGGCGAGGTGCTTTCGACGTTGCGGAAGCTGGCTCGCGACGACATGGGCCACGTCCGATCGGCGGCTTACACCGCCCTGGGATGGCTGGCCTCGGAGTCGGAGACCGAATTTCTCATCTCGGGTCTCGACGACTCATTCCCGGATGTGCGCGATGCCGCCCTCGGAGCGCTCATCATCGGGGGAAGTCCCGTCGCCATTCAGAAATTTACACAGGATTTATACCATGAGGATACCGAGCGACAGTGCCTGGCGGTAAAGGCTCTCGGAATTGTCGGCGATGCCGATGTCGTGGGCTCGCTTGTCAAGGCCCTGAACCATCACGAGGCGGTCGTGAGGAAGATGGCTATAGAGGCCCTGACCCGAATCGGCGGCATGACCGATCTGCAGCCGGTTACCCTTGCCCTGACCGATGAATCTCCCGAGGTTCGCAAGGCGGCAGTTTCGGCTCTGTTGTCAATGAAGGGACAACAGGCCGTGGCCGATGTCAGGGTACTACTCGAAGACAATGACCTCTGGGTGCGCTATCACACTATCGGCGCCCTCGGAGAACTAAAAGTAGAAACATACGCCGAGTGGATCATGCCGTTTCTGGAGGACTCTCACGATATCCTTCGGATAGCCGCGGCCAAAGCTCTCGCTTCCATGGGTTGTCGCAAGGCCGTCCCGCAACTGCGGACGCTCCTTGACCACGACAACCATGATGTTGCCGAGGCGGCCCGGTCGGCTGTCGCTCATTTGGAGGTGAGACCGTGACGGAACAGCATTCCATTTTGGTCGTCGATGACGAGCTTCTCATCCGCGATTTGCTTTATGATTTCTTCAGCGGCCGCGGATGGCATATCTCCGTGGCGGAAAGCGGCCAGAAGGCCCTTAAGATATTGCAGGATAAAAAGGTGGATTTGGTCCTCACCGACCTGAGGATGCCCGAGATGGACGGGCTCACCCTTACCGGGCGGCTCCGTGAAGACCACCCCGGCCTGCCGGTGGTAATCATGACCGGCTATCCTTCGGTCGATTCCGCCGTCTCGGCCCTTCGCAGCCGCGTGGCGGATTATGTGACCAAGCCCTTTAACATTAACGAACTTTTCAAAATAGTGAATTCGCAGGTGAGCGGCGAGAATGTGTGACTCCAGCAACATAAATGACAGCCTTTCATCAAAGCGGGTGCTGGTTGTGGAGCGCGATGAACTGATACGGACCTACCTGCAAGAATACCTGTCAGGACTCAAATGCGAGGTTGATACCGTGGCGACCCTTGAGGAAGCCGAGGAAATCGTGTCGCAGAACGACTTCATGGTCGTCTTGCTTGACGAACAGATTCCCGGAAGCGGTCGAGATTCGGCCGTGGTCAGCCTCATGCAGATAAAGCGCGATTTGCCCGTTATTGTCATGAGTGGGTATCCCACCATCGAATCGGTCAAGAGCGCCCTCAGGTCCGGAGTTCGCGACTACGTGGTAAAGCCCTTCGACCCCGAGGAACTGCACGCCGCCGTTACCAGGGTCGCAACGGGGCAGGCAGCATGCCGACGGTGCCGTGAAACGGCGGCCTCTTAGATTAATCCAGGAATTATGTTATGACGTTCCGAAGCCAACATACATTAGCCGTCCCGGCCATGCGATAGGTGGAAAAAGGTAACTTCATGCTGACCAGGCAGCTGTCAGATCCCGAGATGAAATCGGACGAGTTTCTGATGTTCCGCGACTTCATCCATGAAAAGAGCGGCATCTATTTCGCCGAAAATAAGGCGTATCTGCTGAAGAACAGACTCGCCCGGCGAATGGCCCAACTCGGGATCACGGGATACCGCGACTACTACTATCACGTGAAGTATGATGCCTCCCAGCGCGAGATAGCGGAACTGATGAACCTGGTGACGACCACCGAGACTTCCTTCTTCCGCAACGAGCCGCAACTGCAGGCCTTTTCCGATGAGGTCCTGCCGCTCCTCACCGAGCAGGGACTGAAAGGCAGGGGGCAACCGACCCTGCGCGTGTGGTCGGCGGGTTGTGCGACGGGTGAGGAACCGTATACGCTGGCCATCCTGCTCCTTGAGAGTCTACCCGGGGTAGCGGACTGGCGCCTGGAAATAGTAGCCAACGACATCTCGGAGCAGGCCCTGCGCCAGGCGCGATGCGGTGAATACAGTGGTCTGACGCTGCGCAATCTCAAACCGCATCTGCTCTACAAGTATTTTACCAAGTCCGGCGATGTCTACCGGATCAAGCCGGAGATTAAGGCCCTGGTGAGGTTCTCAAACATCAATCTCAACGACTCCCGCCAGGTCTCGCTGTACTCGAATTTCGATGTCATATTTTGTCGCAACGTAATGATCTATTTCTCCGAAGAGGTCAAAAGGAGGCTTGTTCGGGGATTCTTTAATTCGCTTCGTCCCGGGGGGTATCTCTATATCGGTCACTCCGAGACGCTGCACGGAATATCTAAGGCATTCAAGCTGGTTTATCTCAGGAATGCCCTGGTTTACCAGAAGGACACCATCGGAGTATTGCCGGTCGGTTCGGTGCGGGAGACCGCGAGTGATCCGGCGCAGATAGCGGCCGGCATCGATCGGCGACAGGACGCCGCGGCGAGGGCCTCGGCCCTCCTGAACAGCATAAAACCAGAAAACGGAAACCGTTAACTATGGACGATTCACATGCAAAACGGGATGAGGTCCTATGACACAGAGAATTCTGGTTGTCGATGACTCGCCGACAATAGTCAAGTTCGTGTCCTTCTCGCTGAAGAACAGCGGCTACGATGTCGTCGCCGCAACGGATGGGATGGATGCTATGGAGAAACTGTCATCCATGTCGGGAGAGATCGACCTGGTAATCACTGATTTGAACATGCCCAACCTCGATGGTTACTCGCTGATAAGCTCTTTGCGGCAGAACAAGAACCACCGGGGAACACCCATTATAATCCTGTCTTCGGAAGACGGCGACGATGACCGCGAGCGGGGGATGGCGGCGGGGGCGAGTTCCTATTTGGTCAAGCCCTTCAAATCATCCCTGCTCATCGGGGAGGTCAAGAAACACCTGACAGCAAACTCGGAGAAACATTAGGAGGCCCCGTGGCAGACTTGAAAATCCTCGCAGTTGACGACAGCCCCACGATGAGGCGAATCATCATTAATACCCTCAAGCGAGCCGGGTACGGCGATGTCGTTGAGGCCTGTGACGGTAAGGACGCCCTGGCCAAAATGAAGGTGGAGTCGGTCGATATGGTTATCACCGACTGGAACATGCCGGAAATGGACGGTCTCACGCTGGTGAGTACATTGCGTGCCATGGACGAATACAAGGGGCTGCCGATCCTGATGATCACCACCCGTTCGGTAAAGGAAGATATCGTCGAGGCGCTCAAGGCCGGTGTAAACAACTACATCGTGAAGCCGTTCACGCCCGACACTTTGAAACAAAAAATCGAGCAGGTTCTGGCCGGCTAGGCGAACCGGTCACATCCGAGGAGGAATTACGTTATGGAAGAAGCGAACCTGCAGGAAAGAATACAGCACGAAATAACCGGGTTGGCGCTGTCGGTGGCTGAGGTTGTTAAGAAGTTCAGGGAACTGCACCATCCGCTGGCGGAGTCTCAGGAACAGGTCCCGCGGGCGACCCGGCAACTGGACAAGATCAGTGAGCAGACCGAGGCGGCCACGCACGGTATGCTCGATACCATCGAGCGTATGCTTGAACGCGAGGACAAAACCATCGCCAATCTTCGGGAAATGAAGGGCGCGGTTGCCGAGCGCCGCTTTGATGGCATCGACGCCCGTATCGACGGTCTGATCGAGAACTCTAACACGAATTTGAACGATACCTATGTCATGATGGAGGCGTTGCAGTTCCAGGATATTACCTCCCAGCAGATAAGCCATGCGGCGGTTTTGCTGGAGGATATTGGCGGCAAACTGCAGACCCTGCTGGAGATCCTCAACGGCCAGCCGGGACTTGTCGAGAGCGCCGACCCGCCGCCCCCCCGCAAGGAACGCGCCTTTGATCCGCATGCGGATCTTTATGAGCGCCAAACTGATCAGAAAACCGTCGACAGCATCATTGCCGAGAGAAAATAGAGCAGGCTGAATGCCATGACTACCGACGCTGATCTCGGACTGGACGACATGCAGGAAATCATCGGCGATTTCCTCGTCGAGGCGGACGAACTGACGGAGATCCTGGACAACGGTTTCGTCAAGCTGGAGTCCTCGCCGGGTGATGTCGACCTGCTCAACGAAATATTCCGGGCCGTCCACACCATCAAGGGTACCTCGAGCTTCCTCGGTTTCGAGCAGGTCACCATCCTCTCGCACAAAATGGAAGATGTTCTCAATCGGATGAGGAAAGGGGAGATGTCCGTCACGCCCCGGGTCATGGATTGCTTACTGGAGGCGCTGGATAATCTGAAGCTGATGCTGGGGAATGTCCGCAACTCGGTCAGCGAGGAAGTCAATCTCGAACCGGTCCTTGAGCGGCTGACGCTACTGGAGCGGGGAGAGGTGACCGAGAATAGGCTCCCCGGCGGTGACGCCGTACCCGCATCCACGGATCAGGTCCCTTTAGCAGAGCCCCCCCGGCCCGCTCTATCGGAAGATCCGCAATCGGCGGCGAAGGCGAAAACAGCCACCACGGACAAACAGGTTACAAATGCCGAGCAGACGATCCGGGTCGATATCGATCGTCTGGATCATATCCTGAACATGATGGGTGAACTCGTTCTCGGTCGCAACAGCCTCCTGCAAAGCCTGGGCGACCTGACCGCCGAGCACCCGGGAGACTTCAGACTCGATTCCCTGAAGCAGGCGGCCAAGTCGGTCAACTTCGTCACCACCGAATTACAGATGGCCGTCATGAAAATGCGCATGCAGCCGGTGAGCAAAGTTTTTAATCGCCTTCCCCGGCAGGTCCGAGATCTCTCCCGGGAACTGGGCAAAAAGATCGATCTTCGTATTTCGGGGGAGACGACGGAAGTGGACAAGGCGGTAATCGAGGAAATCGGCGACCCCCTGATGCACATCATCCGCAACGCCTGTGACCACGGAATTGAGACGGCCAAAGAGAGAGTCGCCGCCGGCAAGCCCGCCGCGGGAACGATCACTCTGTCGGCCGCCCAGGAGGGGTCGAATATAGTAATCGTTGTCGAAGACGACGGGCGGGGCTTCGATCTCGAAGCCATCCGCCGCAAAGCGGTCGATCGGAGCTTCGTTACGGCGGAAGATGCCGAACACCTTTCCGATGGGGAACTTTCTCAGTTTGTATTTCACGCGGGCTTCTCGACGGCTCGGGTGGTGACCGATGTTTCCGGGCGCGGCGTCGGGATGGATGTCGTGCACACCAATATCCGGAAACTCAATGGTTCCATCGAACTCGAGTCCACGGCCGGAGTCGGCTCCACCGTTCATATCAAACTGCCGCTAACCCTGGCAATCATACAGGGATTGATGACGGAGTGCGATGGTGAGGTTTTCATCCTGCCCCTGTCATCGGTTTGCGAGACCGTGAAAGCGGAGCAGGCCGGGATTTCGTACATTAACCGCCGACCGGTATTGCGATTGCGGGATGAAGTGATACCCATAGTCAATCTCGTCGAGGTCCTGGGCGGCGGCCGGGGTGGCTTTGTCCTCGCGGAAAAACCATACATCGTCGTGGTTGGCCTGGCTGACCGCAAGCTCGGCCTGTTGAGCGACCGGCTGTTAGGGCAGGAAGAGGTCGTCATAAAGTCGCTCGGCGATTACCTCGGTTCCGCCGAGGGTATTGCCGGAGCAACCATTCTCGGCGACGGGCGCGTGCGTTTGATCGTGGATCTAATAGGACTTTTCAAAAAAGCGGAATCGCTCCGCACTTAGGGGTGGGGAGAATGACAAATACTACAAAACAGATAACGGTTGTCGTGGTCGATGACTCCGCTTTCATGCGTAAGGCGCTGACGATGATGCTGGAATCCGATCCCGGCATCAAGGTTATCGGCACCGCCTGCGACGGCGAGGAGGGCATCGAAAAAGTAAGAAGCCTCAAGCCCGATCTCGTAACGATGGATATCGAGATGCCCCGTATGGACGGCCTCGCGGCCCTGAGGTACATTATGGCGAACCACCCCGTGCCGGTCATGATGGTTTCGTCCGTGACGACCGACGGCGCCTCGGCCACCCTTGATGCCCTGGAAATGGGCGCGGTCGATTTTATTCCCAAGCAGTTGTCGTATGTGAGTCTGGACATAGTCAAGATCAAAGAGGAACTCCTGACCAAGATAAAGGACATTGCCCGCCGCAAGCATATCTTGATGGCGCGGTATCTGCGGGCGCGGATGGCGAAAACGATTGCCAACGAGAACTCGCGTCCCGGCGCGGCCGATGCCCAACTCGGGATGCCGTCACGACCGGCGGTCGGTCGGCGTCTACGCACCCGGGCTGTCAAAGTCGTAGCCATTGGAAGTTCCACCGGTGGCCCACCCGCCCTGCAACACGTTATCAGTCGTTTGCCTCGAAACTTCCCGGTGGGCATAGTCGTTGCCCAGCATATGCCGGCTACCTTTACGAAATCGCTGGCCGAGCGCCTCGACGGCCTCTCGCGGGTCTCCGTGGGAGAAGCGGTGGACGGTGAGCCGCTCGAACCTGGTCGCGTTCTGATCGCTCCCGGCGGGCGCCACCTGACGGTTAAAAAGCGGGCCCATCAGGCCTGGGTATGCGTCTCTGATGAACCCGCAGACACTCTCTACAAGCCCTGTGTTGATGTCACTATGCACTCCGTCGCCGACAGTTTCCAGGCGGGGTCGCTGGGTGTTATCCTTACGGGTATGGGTGAAAACGGTCTCGCCGGAATTCGCGATATCAAGGCCCGGGGCGGTGACATTATTGCCCAGAGTGAAGAGTCCTGCGTGGTTTACGGCATGCCTCGGGCGGTTATTGAGGCCGGACTCGCCGACCGAGTCGCCGCCATTGAAGATGTCGCGACCGAAATACTCGCCTACTTCTAATAAGTTTTTGTTGAAAAATAGTCCCGGAATCGGCAAATATTTCTCTATTCCGTTTTACTTAGGCTGGAATAGGTTATGGATGACAATAGAAAAGCCGCTTTAGACACCATTGATGACACTGCCGAGTTAACGCGCTTCACAGAGTCCTATGCCTCTTTCAATCGCATTCTTAACTCCCTGCAGAGAAAATACATAGAAGTCAAGGACGAGTTCTCGACCCAGAACGAGGAACTGGTCAGGGCCAATCGGAAGCTGGTCGAGCTGGGAGAAAGGAACCTGGCGGCGACGGAATTCCTCAACGGCATCCTCAATTCCATAACGGCCGGTGTGATCGCCGTCGATCAAAACGGTCGCATCACGCATTTCAACCCGGCGGCCTCGATGATACTGGGGTTGACCTCGGACGAGGTCCTGGGCGCAGACTACCGAGACATCCTTGACTACGGCGAGCCGCTGGATGCCAATGCCCTCCGGGCCGCCGAAACCGGGCAGGAAGTTACTTCGGTGGAAAAACAGCTCGGTTTGCCGGACGGCAGCCGCCTGCATCTTTCGGTCTCGACGGCGATTCTCAGGGACGGCGACGGTCGCGCCCGGGGAGCCGTCGAAGTCTTCCAGGATCTTACCAAGATCAAGCGCATGGAGCTTGAACTCGCCCGTCTGAACACACTGGCGGCACTCGGTGAAATGGCCGCTACCGTGGCCCACGAGGTTCGCAATCCCCTCAACGGCATCGCCGGCTTTGCATCATTGCTGTATCGCGATCTGGAAGAGGCGGACCCGCGGCGTAAAACCGTCAGCAAGATCATTCGTGGCGTGGAGACGCTCAACGACACTGTCGAGACGCTCCTCAATTACACCCGTACCGAAGAAATCAACAAGACAGAGGTAGATATAGGCGATTTTCTGAAGGCGACCCTGGATCAGTTCAGGAGCGATAACCCGGAGCGCGTCGAGCATGTCGACCTGAGCCTGGAGTGGGCAAGTACCGCTACGGAAGGAAGCGGCCGTGAGGTTTCACTCGACCGGGTGCTTTCGCGCCAGGTGTTGTTCAATTTGTATGACAACGCCGTGGAGGCTATTCAGGGCGAAGGTGAGATAGCGATCGCCTATCGGTGTCTTCCGCGCAAGGAAGCTGTGGCGAAGTACGCCGATCGCATTCTCATCGGTCACGATGAGACGGTCTTTGAGGCAACCGTTACCGACAGCGGACCGGGGATTCCGGATGAGAATCTGGAACACGTTTTCGCGCCGTTTTTCTCGGATCGTCCCGGCGGCAACGGCCTCGGGCTGGCGGTGGCATGGAAAATCATGAAAGCCCATGGCGGGGAAATTTTTGCCGGACACGGCCCTGACGGCGGGGCGGCCTTCCACCTTTTATGGCCGGTCAAGATGGAGAGCGTAAACAGGGAGCGTTGAAATGAAATATTCAGTTCTGGTGGTCGATGATGATCACCTGATGAACGAGTTCATGGCCGAGACTCTGGAAAGGGCCGGGTACGACTGTCGGGCCGTCTTTTCGGGAGAACAGGCCGTAACCGAATTGCAGAGCAAAGCGGCCGACATCGTCCTGACCGACTTCAAGATGAAGGGGATGGACGGTATTGATCTCATCAAGTACATCAAGACGCATTATCCAACGACGGTCGTGATAATGTTGACCGCCTATGGTACGGTCAAGACAGCCGTCAGCGCTATCAAGCTCGGCGCCTATGATTTCTTGATGAAGCCGATCGTCTCGGAGACGGTTGAACACACTATGAAGCGCGTCACCGAGATGCTCGATCTCAAGCAGGAAAACGCCCTCATGCGCCGCGACCTGGCCCACAAGTTTCAGAATATCATTGGCAAATCCAAGGCTATGCGGGAGATCTTCGATCTGATTCAGTCGGTGGCCGATGCCCGTTCGACGGTGCTGATCACCGGCGATTCCGGCACGGGTAAGGAGCTTGTCGCGCGCGCCCTTCACTATGCCTCCAACCGTCGCGAAGGACCGTTCATCAAGCTCAACTGCGCCGCCCTGCCCGAGCACCTTGTTGAGGCCGAACTCTTCGGCCATGAGAAGGGCGCCTTTACCGATGCCAAGAAAACCAATCGGGGCCGTTTCGAGCTGGCTGACGGCGGCACTCTATTACTCGATGAAGTTTCAGAAATGCCGCTCAACTTGCAGTCCAAGCTCCTGAGAGTGATCCAGGAAAAGGAGTTTGAGCGGGTAGGGTCAAGCACTACCATTTCCGTCGATGTGCGCCTGGTGGCGACCTCCAACCGCAACCTGAAAGAGTATATCAGCGCCGGCCGTTTCCGCGAAGATCTTTTCTATCGCCTCAATGTCATCCCGATTCGCATGTGCCCGCTGGCAGAACGAGCCGAAGACATCCCGCTCCTGGTCGATCACTTCATCGCCAAGTTCAACAGCGAGAATGACAAACAAATCAAGGGCGTTGATGCCACAGGCCTCAAGTTGCTTATGAAATATCATTGGCCCGGAAATGTCAGGGAGCTTGAAAATCTCGTTGAGCGGGCTGTCGTAACCTCCAAGAGCGAGACCATTGCGGAGGACGATTTCCCGACCGAGCTGGCTTTGGGGCCGATTGCCGAGGGTTTGCCTTCGCTAAAAGTCCCGATGAAGCTCGAAGAGGGCAGCAAGTACCTGATACTGAAGACGCTGGAGAAGTTCAACGGCAACAAGACTCGGGCCGCCGAGGCGCTGGGCATAACCACTCGTACGATCCGAAACAAGCTTTCGGAATATCGGGAGGAGCAGGTATAACCGACCTATAATGATGCGCCGGCGATAAGCGAAAATGAGATCCGGGCTTTGAATTTCCTTTGAAGTCCGGATTTTTCATGCTCAAAAACCCCCGTTCGCCTGCTGCGGTGATCTAAAACCGCCCCGCGGACTTCATTCTCTATAACAACTGCCGATAATCGGATTGACGGGGCGAAATGCGCCCTGCCACAGCTATGACGTTATTTTGAATGAATAAGGCTTGAGCTGACTATGGATCTGGCAACTATTCTGGGCCTTGCGGTGGCGGTTGGAGCCATCGGGGGAGCGTTCATGCTCGAAGGTGGAACCCTCGACGCGGTTTTCCTCACGGCGCCGATTATCATCGTCGTCGGTGGAACCCTCGGCGCCACCACCATCAGCACTTCCATGTCAACCGTGGTCCGGGTGCCGACTTATATCAAGCTGGCGCTTTCGCGACCCCGCCACGGTTTTAAAGAGACTATCGAACGCATAGCCAAACTCGCCGAAAAAGCCCGTCGGGACGGTATCCTCGGCCTTGAGAGAACCCTGAGCGATATAGAAAACCCGTTCTTTCGCAAGGCGGTTCAGCTCGTCATCGACGGTACCGAGGTGACGGTCCTTCGCGAGATTCTGGAAACCGAGATCGCCTACGTCGAAGAACGGCACAAGAAGGGTATCGCGTTTTTCCAGAAAGCCGGCGGTTTCGCGCCCACCATGGGCATTCTCGGAACCGTCCTGGGGCTGGTGCATACCCTGGGCAATACTGACGACGCCGCCAAGATGGCCACCTCCATAGCCGGGGCCTTCATTGCCACCCTGTGGGGCGTGGGCCTGGCCAACGTATTCTTCCTGCCCATTTCGGACAAACTCAGAATGCGCCATGAAGAGGAAGTCGCCCACCTGGAACTGATTATGGAAGGGGTAATTTCCCTGCAGTCGGGCGATACGCCGCGAAATATACGCACCCGGCTCATGGCCTTCGTCGCTCCCGCTCACCGCGAAAACGAGTTGTAAACCGTGAGACGGCGCCGCAAGAACAATCTTAGTGACCACGATAATACCGAGCGGTGGTTGCTGACCTACGCCGATATGATCACGTTGCTCCTGGCTTTTTTCATCGTCATGTACTCCATGTCCCAGATCGATGCCAAGAAGTTCGGCAAGATGGCCGAGGCTCTCAATGGCGTCCTCAAGGGCGGCAACTCTATAATCGAACGCTATGGAGAGCAGCAGGAAAAATCCGGTCACGGTATCCTTAAGCTGGGCAGCCTGAAGATGATTCAAAAGCAGATCAACGAGCGCTTCGACAAACTCGGCCGCGAGGGCGAGGTCGAAACGGAAATAACCGAAAGAGGGCTGGTGGTGCACATCGTAGAATCGGCCTTGTTCCGGGTCAGTTCGGCAACGCTTGAGCCGCGCGCCATGCAGGTCCTCGACCTGATTTACGATCGCATAAAAGAGACCCCCAATCACATTCGCATTGAGGGCCACACCGACGACCGTCCGATTCGAACCGCCGCTTACCCGTCTAACTGGGAGCTGTCGTCCGCCCGGGCCACGGAAGTCGTCAGGTATTTTGTCAACAATCACGACATGACGCCGGACAAGATT
>CAZVUZ010000044.1:15217-20656 GCA_964630485.1 uncultured Ignavibacteriales bacterium | reverse complement strand
GACCTCCTGCCACTGATAGTGTACGAACTTGACCGTGAGGGACGATTGACCTTCACCAATGAAATCGGCCTGAAGAGTGTCGGTATCACACAGGAAGACATCAACCGAGGTATGTATGCCGTCGATCTCTTTGTTGAGGAGGAGAGGGATGAGGTCCGCCGCATTATTGCCGAAGATCTTGAGGCCGGTGTCGTCAACGAGCATGAATTGCACCTGCTGAACGCCGAGGGGAAACCGTTTCCGGTGGTCGCCTACACCAGCCCGGTGATGCGGGACGGCAAGCCCGTTGGGTTGCGCGGTGTGGTGGTGGACATGACGGAGCGTGAGAAGTCCCAGCAGGAAAGGCGCGACAGTGAGAAGCGTTATGCCACTCTTTCCGAGTCGGCTCCGGTGGGGATTCTCGCTGCCGATACCGAAACGCGCGAGTTCAGATACGTTAACTCGGCGATGTGCCGTTTGACCGGTTACAGCAGTGAGGAATTGCTGCAAATGAAGGTCGGGTCCATATCACCAAAAGAAGACCTGGCCACGCCGGTGCGTAAATTTGAGTCGCTCGTTGCCGGTCGGGGAGGTTTCACAACCGATTTACCTATCCGGCGCAAAGACGGTTCAGTAGTCTACGTGGATGTAACCTCGTTCGTGGATATACTCGACGGTCGAGAGTCGCACATGGGGTTCTTCGTCGATACTACCGAACGGCGCAAAGCCGAGGAACAGCTCAGGCGCGCCGCTAGTGACCGCTACGAACAGGTCCGGCAGATTGCCGGCGGCGTGGCACATGAGATGCACAACGCCCTTTTCCCGGCCATGAGTTGCCTGGAGAAACTGTCCACCCGTATTCACCTGGCCGCGGCCGCAGACTTGGTCCGAAACCGCAGATTGGTCGAACTTGCCGATCAATCCATCGACCGCGCCCTTTCACTGACGAGCCTGGTTACGCAATTCTCCAAGCTTGATTCGAATCGCGCCGAGGATGCCGTCGCACTTGACGAGGTGGTACACGAATCTATAGAGGCCAACCGGGAGCGTCTGGAGGCGCTCGGCGTTGTCCCGGAGGTTAGTATTGACGCCGGGATTAGTATGCAATGCTACCGCCCCCATCTCTTCAGTATGCTCAACAACCTGATCCTTAATGCTCTGGACGCTCTGGCTGAGTCCGAGCGGCGCCGGCTCGCTATCCGGGGGACCGCCGAAAAGGGCGGGTTGCGACTCGAGGTCGAGGACTCGGGTTGCGGTATCGCTAAGGACGATTTGCCGCGGGTATTCAATGCCTTCTTCAGCACCAAACCGATCACCGGCACCGGCCTGGGGCTCGCCATGGTCAGCAAGATAGCCGATATGTACGGCGGGAAGGTTGAGGTCGAGAGCCGCCTTGACTACGGGTCCAAATTCAGTATATTCTTCGAGCAGGAGTAGATTAGTTACAATAGAAAGAGGGCCGTCAATCGATGCCGAAATTCGGGATGATCCTTATCGTGGACGACGATGAACTGGTGCTGGAAGCCCTGTACCAGTCATTCATCGATGAGTACGATGTTGTCCTGGCTTCCTCCGGTAAAGAGGCTCTTCAGAAAATTGCCGATGAACCCGAACTGGATGCCATCGTGCTGGATATCAGGATGGCGAAGATGGACGGTCTGGAGACGGCCGATCGGATTCGGGAACGGGTTCCGGACCTGCCGCTTATTTTCAATACCGGTTTCCCCGGTGATTACTCCGAAAACGACATCGACAAAGAGCACCACCCTTTCGACTATGTTGAGAAGAGCGAACGGCCACAGCGGTTGAAGCGGGCGGTACAGAACGCCGTTGCCTTTCACCGCCTGCTTACCGGCAGCACCGATCTGGTCAAGTTTGCTCGTGAGCAATACTCGCTGGTCGGCCATTCCCCGGTGATGTGCGATGTGTACCGCAAGATCGAGAAAATCGGACCGGAAAACAGCAAGGTGATGATTCTGGGGCCGACCGGTTCGGGTAAAGAAATGATAGCCAGGGCTATTCACAAGCGCAGTCCACGCTCGGGCCTCGATATGGTCGTTGTCAACTGCAGTCACAAGTCGCCTGACCTCGTCGATGCCGAGCTGTTCGGACATCGCCGCGGAGCGTTTACGGGCGCTATCGCCGACCAGGTGGGTATGTTCGAGTACGCCGATAAAAGCACCCTCTTTCTGGATGAGATAGGCAACCTCGACATGAGGACTCAGGGTAAGTTGCTACGTGCCCTGGAATCAGGTGAGGTAAAGAGAATCGGGGCCCCCGAAATCACTCATGTCGATGTGCGCCTGATATGCGCCACCAACTCGGACCTGGAACAGATGGTCGAGGACGGCACCTTTCGGGAAGATCTCTATTTTCGGCTGAAAGGAATTCGTATTGTTCTGCCGGCCCTGAAGGACCGGCGCCAGGATATTCCCGAACTCATTGACTACTTTGCCGAGGAGCACTGTCGTAGCAATGACCGTGACACCAAAATATTCGCCCCCACCGCTCGGGATGTCCTGGTGGAATTCGATTGGCCGGGCAATGTGAGACAGCTTCAGGACACCATCCATTCACTCATTGACCTGTCGGCATCATACTACATTACCCGCGATGAGGTCTTGGCCTATCTGTCTTTCCGTGCGGTATCGCCGACTCCAAATAGAAACTTTCACGATCGCATCGACGAATACAAACGCCTGTTGATAGTCCAGGCTCTCGATAAGCACCCCGAAAATGTCAGCGCTGCCGCCCGCTCTCTGGGTATGGATCCGGCCAATTTCAGAAAGATCATCAAGAAGCTCAACATTAATTTGGGTTAAAACAACCTCATGTCCGTAGGCCATATTAGGTAGTGTGTACCCATCGCGCGCGTTGCTACAACACATCCCTCACTCAATCTTATTCTCATCAACAACTTAACAAATATGAAATAGTGTCAGTTTTTGGCATGGTACGTGCGTAATGGTAAGGTGACCTATATTTTATGCAGGGTAAAGGGGGAAAAATATTTGGGGGCAGCAATGTCTGAGATGGCAGAGAGTCACGGCATTGTGACTGCGTGAGAGACCCTCTTGGGTGATCGGTTTGCAGGATTGCGGCCGATCTGCAGGGAAGTAGAGGCGAGAGTCGGGGGAACAGAAGGTCAATCTGACGGGCACGGATTAAGGCCTACAGTATCTGGTGGTGCCAGTGCTCGCACCGCCAGGTATTTTTTTCTGAGAATTGTCCGTTGAATGTTGATTCTGGTTGAGAGGGGAACAGAGAAAGCCGCGGTCGGGTTATCCGGACCGCGGCTTACTTACATTGTAGAATCTAATGCCGGGCGCTAGCGCATGGTCCCGACATAGGTCGAGGTCAACTGCCGGTTGCGCACCCGCGGATCGGTGTAATCGGGAAGCAGCATGGGGGCCACGCGGTCGTCGCCGACACCGGCTTCTTCGATTTCCTTGTTGTATTTAGTGGCGTGTTCCAGGGTCAACTTGCCGTCCTGGGCCTTGTCTTTGGTGTAGGCCGCGGCCGCGGCCCCGGCGATACGGCCGAAAACCATGATGTCGAGCAACGAATTACCCATCAGGCGATTCTCACCGTGGATACCGCCGCCGACCTCACCGCCGGCAAAGAGTCCCGGCACGCAGGTGGTGCCGTCGCTCTGGAACTCGATCCCGCCGTTCTGGTAATGAAGGGTCGGGTAGATCAGCATCGGTTCTTTGGAAATATCGATTCCGAAACGTTTGTACAGGATGAATTTCCCCGGGAATTCCCTCTCGACGGTGCCCTCGCCGGCCAGCATTTCAATCATCGGTGAGTCGAGCCAGATCCCCAATTTGCCGGTCGGCGTCGGTACACCCTTGCCGTTGGCAACACATTCCCTGATAATTGACGAGGCTTCCACATCGCGCGGCTCGCGCTCGTTGACGAATTGCTGGCCCTCGATATTCACCAGGTTGGCGCCCGAACCGCGGAATTTCTCGGTGATCAGGATACCTTCGGCCTGTTCCGGGAAAACGATGCCGGTCGGGTGGTATTGGACGGTGTGCAGGAAACAGACCGGAACGCCGGCACGGTAGGCCATGACGATACCGTCGGCGGTGGCGCCGTAATGGTTGGTGGTCATGAAGCCCTGGATGTGCAGGCGACCGCAGCCGCCGGTGGCCATCACTACCGCTTTGGCTTTGACGACGAGGTACTCTTCGGTCTCGAGATTATAGAGAACCGCCCCGGCGCAGTGACCGTGCTCGTTGAGGAGCAACTCCACGGCCGGAGAAAACTCGACGACGGTGATATCGTCGCCACGGTTACGGGCTTCGTCGCGCAAGGTGCGCATCATCTCCGCACCGGTGATATCGGCGGCGAAATGCATCCGTTTACGCGAGGTGCCACCGCCGTGGATGGTCTTAAGGGTGCCGTCGGCGTATTTGGAGAAATTGCAGCCGAGCGATTCGAGCCACTTGATGGCGTCGGGGGCTTTGGTTACCAGGGTCTCGGCCAGTTCGGGGGTGTTTTTGAAGTGCCCGCCGCCCATGACATCAAGATAGTGGAAATACGGTGAATCTTTGTGCCCCTTGCTGGCGGCCTGGATACCACCCTCGGCCATCATGGTGTTGGCGTCGCCATGGCGCAGCTTGGTGGCCATGACCACCTTCGCCCCGCCCTGCTGGGCGTAGAGCGCCGCCGCCGTGCCCGCACCGCCGCCGCCGATAACGAGCACGTCGGTATCGTAGTCGGGGCTGGACAGGTCAATATCATCGGGCTTTACGCGGGTGCGTGCCTCGAGCAGGTCGCACATCTCGTGGGCAATGCGGTAACCCTTGGAGGGTCCCACCTTCAATTCGCGGCGACCTTCTTCTTTGACGTCGGGATGGAAGTGGAGGATGTCCTTGCGCTCGTCGAGCGACATAAACGGAACCTCCTGATTCGCCTTCTTGCGCTCCACCCGCTCCGTGCGCGTACTTTCAACAACTTTGATCAGTTGCTTTAGTTCTTCTGGGTATGGCATAAAAACCTCTATTTACAGCTTCTTTTTTCGGATCAGAGATACTTCGCTTCTTTGGGCGTCCATTCGTCCTCAGCTGTGGCCGGTTCCATTTCGCGCGCGGTATAGACAGTGCGCAGCGTCTCTTCGTCCAGCGCCTTGGCTTCATTGAGGGCATCATTGTAACGGCCGGCGTCGATATTAGCCACCATGGTGGCCAGGTGTTCCGCCCTCGGCGTCAGGTAGGCGCCGTTGAGACGGCGGGCCAGCTGGGCTATATGGTATTGCGGCAATTCACCCATGCAGCGGCTGGCGCAGAGGCCGCACTGGATGCAGTCGAACGAGGTTTCCGCGGCGGCGTGAATGTCGCCCCGCTTTAGCTCGGCGATGTAGTCCATTACCTGGACATCCATCGGGCAGACCTTGGTGCAGGCATTGCAGGCCACACAGCGGAAGAGTTCCGGGTAAAGCTCGAAGACCTCTTC
>CAZVUZ010000044.1:0-15207 GCA_964630485.1 uncultured Ignavibacteriales bacterium | reverse complement strand
GGTTTTCCCTGCAGATCCTCGAAATTGTAAGTGGCGCGCATGGCCGGGTAAAACGGCAGCTGCGTCAGGTGCATCTCGGGCTCGACCACCGTCTGGCAGGCCAGCCCGGTGTAGATTTTGTAATCGCCCGGTTTGCGGTAAACCGTGGCGCAGGCGCCGCAGACGCCGCCACGACAGCCGCAGCCGCGGATGTACTTGTAGCCGGCGTATTCGATAGCTTTCATGATCGTCAGCTCCGACGGCACTTCATACCTCTTCCCCATGACATAGATGGGGATCAGCTTTACCTCGGCCGGGGTAGCTTTTTCATCAGTTGCGGTACTCATCTTGACCTCATTAAGTCTATTATTACACTATATATTTTCACTGTCTTCAGGCCGTGGCCTTAATCAGATTCTTGTCCTGCAGCAGTTTGACCGAACTCTCGCGGTTCAGTTCGAGATGGCAGGCCTCGACATCGACACCGAGAGCTATCGCCAGGAGCTGCGAGATATAGTAAATCGGGACGTCTTTAGCGTCGTCGAACTTTTTCAGCATGGCATCCTGGCGGCGTCCGAGATTGTAGTCGCACAGGGGACAGGCCAGGGCCAGGGCGTCGGCGCCGTTGGCGACGGCGTCGCTGAGAATATCATGCGAAACCTTGAGGGCGACATCGGGATTGCCGATCGCCTGGTAGGTGCCGCAGCAGGTCATCGAGGACGGGAAATCGACCACCTCGGCGCCCAGGGTCTTCATCATGGTTTCGAAGACTTCCGGCTGGTCCGGTTTGTCGAGAGCTACCTCGCGCGGGCGAAGCAGGGTGCAGCCGTAATACGGGGCCACCTTCAGGCCGTCCAGCGGTACCTTGACCTTCTCCTTGAGCTTGTCCCAGCCGTAGTCGTCGCGGAGGTAGTCGAAGAGGTGGACAACGCGGACGTCGCCGGTGTAGTCCGGTTCTTCGTCCATGAAGTCGTTTATGGTCTTGCGCTTCTCCTCGTCGTTTTTCATCAGGTCATTGGCCCGCGCCAGGGTGTTGTAGCACATGGAGCAGAGGGTAATGACGGTGTCGTGGCCCTGTTCCTTGACGCGGATCAGGTCGCGGACGGGGGCGACGATGTGGATCAGATCGTCATCGGCCAGCGAATAGACGGCGCCGCAGCAATTCCAGCGGGGAAGCTCCTCGACTTCAATGCCGAGGACTTTGAATGACTCAAGGGCGGCGATTTCGAGATTGCGGGCCTTGGTTTTCAGCGTACATCCGGGGTAATAACTCAGTGTCATGTTCACCTCACGAAGTCATCTTGCGGAAACCGGAGACCATGGCAATCTGGGGCAGATCGATAATCTCTTCGGGTTGGAGGTTTGACGGCTCGATGTGGTTGACATTCTGCCGCAGTTGGATCAGGCGCAGGGCTTCCATGACGCGGGGAATATCGATTCCGCGCGGGCAGCGCACCATGCAGGCGTGGCAGGAGGCGCATATCCAGGGGGTGTTGGCCTGCATAAGGGCTTCTTCATGGCCTAACTGAACCAGGGCCATCACTTTGCGCGGAAAGCAATTGATATGGGGAGTCATGGGGCAGGATCCGGTGCAGGTGCCGCACTGAAAGCACTTGCCGATATCCTGGCCGCTGATTTCGAGCACTTTTCGTCGAAGTTCATCGTTGATAGTGCGTTTAGTGATCTTCAGTGCCATTGGGACCTCATAGGTATTTCAACGTTATTTACATTCAAAAATGACAGATATATGAGTGGGGAAACAGTCAAGGTGTTGCGGCGGCAAGTAGTTAGCAATTTCATTCTCCGATCGAACCGCTCATCATAGTGAAACTTTTCACATTATAAGACCGGGTAATATACAAAACACGGATGCGTAACACAACCTGTTTGCGAAATTTTTCACGAAATTTTGTGAGGGGGGCGAACCCTAAAACACCTCGAGGAAAGTGATTCGGCTCCTATGGCTATGTAGTCATGAACATACAAAACAGCTTGACAACCTTCAACAGGGAACATATTATTAACGTGATACGTTAATAATATCAAGCACGGGGCCGATATCGGTGCGTATATCTTTTGCTACCAGCAAATTGAGGAGGCAGTGTACAGAGAGCAAAGAAGCGGTTAGAAAGTGGGGCCCAAAGTGCGGCAAACGGGTGATGCAGAGACTTGACGAGATCTCGGCTGCGGATAATCTAGCCATACTCAGACTAGTGCATCCTCGGTGCCATCCATTGGGGGGTGATATGAAGGGTCGGTGGTCGTTGGATCTGGAACATCCGTGTCGCCTGTTAATTGTACCTGCGGATGAACCCTTACCTCGGCTGGAAGACGGAGGTTTAGACTTGGAGCGTGTTACGGTGGTGAAAGTATTGGGAGTCGAGGATACCCATGGTTAGTGAAATGAAAAACGAGTACACTCCGGATTATGTCTCTTGTCCTGGCACTACACTTAAGGAGATTCTAACGCATCGAGGTATGATGCAGGCGGAGCTTGCAGAGCGAACCGGCAGGACACCGAAGCTGATTAACGAGATCATAAAAGGCAAGGCTCCGATAACACCAGAGACCGCAATTCAGCTAGAGAGAGCCCTGACCATACCGGCATCGTTCTGGAACAACAGGCAGCGACAGTATGACGAGTTCATCGCTCGCACAAAAGAAGCAATTAGCCTCAAGAAACACATATCATGGGTGAAGGATTTTCCATACTGCAAAATGGCCCAACTCGGGTGGGTTTCTGATACCGTAGATAAGACCATGCGAGTGCAGAATCTGTTGAACTACTTCGGCGTAGTCTCTCCTGATTCGTGGTGCAGGCGGTGGAAAGCAACATGCGTAGCATTTCGGAAATCTAGGTCCCTCGAGGCCGACCAGTATGCTCTCGCAGCTTGGTTGCGAAGGGGCGAGTTGGTGGCGCAGAGCATTGAGTGCGATCCGTATGACCGAAATGCTTTTGTTGAATGCCTTGTCCAGATTCGTGCGTTAACCGGACTCCGTCCATCTGAGTTCCAGCCCGCTATCGTCGAGAAGTGTGCGAAATGTGGAGTAGCAGTGGTCTTCGTTCGAGAGCTACCCAAAACTGCAAGCGGTGCCACTAGGTGGATATCGTCTAGCAAGGCACTAATTCAATTGAGTCTGAAGTATAAGACCGACGATCATCTTTGGTTTACCTTCTTCCATGAGGCGGCACACATCCTTCAGCATGGTAAGCGTTCTATTTATATCGAGAACCAGGGATGGGAGACTTCAGAGGAGTCAGAGGCCAATGCCTTCGCTGAGAAATTTCTAATACCTCCGACGGAAATGAGAAAATTCCTAGCCAAGAATGATTTCCGATGCGATATCATTCGGGCCTTTGCTAAGAGGATCGGTATAGCGCCGGGAATCGTCGTTGGCCAGCTTCAGAATAAGAAGTCTCTTCCGTACAGCAGATGTAATGACCTCAAAAGGCGGCTTACTTGGTCGGGACAATAACCGTGATTGCTTCAAAGATGTAATCTGCACGGGCCTAATATGCTGGCTCCAACATGCTAAAGGCATCTTCGATGCCTACCCCTCCTTCGGCTCCCAGAGGACATTGACGATGCGCCAGCCGTCCTCAATACGCGCCAGCTGAATGTGGTCAATGTACTTGATAGACTCCCCGACCGCGCTGGCCGTGTTCTTGCGAATGTCCAGGATAATCACCCTCAACTCAAGATCCCCGACCGAGTTCTGCTTGCCCAACCCGGCCCGTGTGTACTCGACCATGTTGGCCGCGCCGACATGCACCAGATTCACGCGGCCTGTGGCGGGCACGATATGATAACCGCGTTTGGCCAGATCGGGGTGCAGCGCCCGCTCCACGCGCCCGGCATCACCGCCGTACCATCCCTCCAGGTAATCCAGGCAGGTATTGGTTATAGATTCGACTTCCGATGACATAACCGTCCTCCCGACAATAGGTGTGACAGACCAATGTGGACCCTTCGGTTATGAATACTAATTCAATCCGGGGATAAAGGCAACGTGTTTCTTACGCCGGGCTGTTACGGGCACTGCAATGCCGGGCCGGAGGCGAACATGAAATCGACGAGCCAGACCAGGTCGGCCACATCAAGGGTCCCACCCGAACCATCGGCATCACCCGCGGGTTCATACGGCAGGTCCGGGCCGCCGGCGAACATGTAATCGACGAGGTAAACCAGGTCGGCGATGTCGGGGCCTTCGCCACTGCCGTCGACATCACCGCAGACGAAGGCAATTACCAGGTCCAGAGGTTGCGTGTCGTATAGCGGCGGCAAGCTCGCATCGGTTACACTTACCGTGAAGCTGTGGTCTCCGACGGAGCCGGCTATGCCGTTTATGATCCCGGTGGAGGATTCGAGCGTCAGACCGGTTGGCAACTCGCCGTCGGTAATTTCCCAGGTAAAGGGTGGTGTGCCACCCTCGGCGCTGAGAAGATAGCTGTAATTTAGTCCAAAGACTCCGTAGGGCAATATCTGGTCTGTGATTGTCACCGTCGATACCTGGGCGTACTCGACTTCGGCCCGGATCATCAGGTTATAGTTGGTTCCATAGATCTGGAGCAAGGTCTTCCAGGTGCCGTCGTGCCAGAGGCCGCTGCGGATCTCGGGGAAAGTCACGCCATCGTCCATATATATCCAGAGACTGTCGCCCGGAGTTGGCTCCACCAGCGCCACCGCGGCGTGAAACTCCTGGCCGGCGACGAACGAGAGTCCCAGCGAAGTAACATCGATGATGCCGAAATCCGAGGGGGTGAAATCTACCGAGTCGATCACGGTCGTCGGATAGGTGCCGTCGCTGTTGTAAATGTACAGGCGCCCGGATGCACTTTCCGTAATGTTGCCATCCACGCATATCCGGAGCAGCTCGGCATCGTTTGTGAGAGTGAAGCGGACATTATACCGGTCGAAGTCGGAACCCTCGTGAAGGGTCATCACGTACTGAGCATAGGAATTGTCGTATTGCACGATGGTATTGGTGGGCAGGTTCTGAAGTTTCAGGGTGGGATCGCCAATGAGCGTCATGCCGTAAAACCAGCATTCCTCCCAGTCGTCGAAGCCGCCGTCGGCCTGGGAGGCGAACCAGGCCCGGAAGGCTTCACCGATTTCCAATCCCTGCCCGAATGGCGTGTAGAAGGCTCCGAAGTTAAGCATCGAACCTGTCTTGGTGCTTCCGATCGAAACCAGGCCGTAGTCCTCGGCGAAGGTGTACCAGCCGGCGGAGTAGTCGGTTTCGACATAGCGGGCGTTGGAGCAGGCGAACAGATTATAGAACAAACCAACCGGTTTGGCGGCCATGATTTCGCTGTTGTAAAGATAACCCCATTGTTCCGCCGGATTCTTGAAAGCGTGACCGCCGGGCCAGGAATGGGCGGCCAGAAGAATCGATTCCCAGTTCTGCGGCAGGCGGTCAACGTAGTCGGTGTTCCAGGTAGTCCACCTGTCCTTGACGAAAGTGCGGTCGGCATAGGCCTGGCCGACATTGAGGCTCCAGCTGTCGGCGCCGCCGTACCAGTCATCGTCGATGTAGACCAGGGCGCGGTTGTTGACGGTGAGCGCGCCGGTGCGATAGCGGTGATTTTTGTCAAAGTAATTGAGAAGCAGACCGACTTCATCGGCGCCATTCATGGATAGCGTCGAGGCCGTCAGGCGTCCCATCCATATCTCGGGTACGAGATCGCCCGTGTGCGAGTCATACATCCCGTTGAGATCGGAGTCGGTGAAGACGCCGTCAAGATCCATGTAGAAGAGGTCGCACGGGTACTGCTCGTGGTCGGGGGGATCGTCCCAGCACCATGACTCGTACCACGCAATCGGCAAGTCGCCGACAAATACACAGCCGGCCATGCCCTCGGCATAAAGGTCTTGCAGGAACGCCCTCAGGGTGTCGGGAGTACCGCTGGCGATGGTGTACATCTCAACATCATAGCCATCATCCGTCAGGTCGAGAACATACTGGTCTAGGGCGGTCTGAATGGAGGCGTAGAGAGCATCATTTACAAGAATGCAGAACTTCGCACCCCGGGAAACGGTCGAGAGTTCGATCGCTTCGACTGTGAAATCCGTCACCGGCGCCTGTTTCGCCTGCCACTGAAGGTAGGTCGTGGGCTGACCGCCGGAGGGGTCCATCCAGCGCGTCACGGCGACATCGCGATCAGCGCGGTGTTTGAGCGAATCACCGAGGGGAGTCGGCGAGGTCTGTTGCGCCTGCAACGCCGAGGTCATCAGGAGTATTGGCAGTATGGCGGCCGTAAGAATCGTCAGGATGTGGTAGCGGCAAGTGGTGCTTCGTGGCGTCTTCTTGTAGGACATCAATGACCTCTCTGTGCTGTTTTGCAGGCAGTAGTCGGTTGGATCATTCGACTCCACAATGCAGAATTGTCCTGCGTGGTGCGGATCGGACTTGCCGGCTGTAGTCCTGATCACAATATAGTGAATTTAGCAGATCTGTCAATCAGGTCAGTATTTAGCGCATCAAGGATGGCGTGGTGCCGCTCCGCCGCTGAATATGTAATCCACCAGGTACACCAGATCCGCGACATCGGGAATGCCACCCGAGCCGTCAACATCCGCCGTTTCAATGACAACCGGCTCGGATCCGGCGGTGAACATCCAGTCAACCACCATTACCAGGTCGGCTATATCGACACTGCCGTCGCAATTGAGGTCCCCGGAACGGTGCCCCATGAAAGTTGCCGTGGCATTGACCGAGAAGTCGCCGCCTGCCGCGAAATCGCCGCTTACGGTGTAAATCTGATCGGTGCTGTCCCAGAGCAGAGGGTAGGTTCCGATGAATTCCGCGATTGGGAAAGACACCGCCAGTACCTCGCCCGCGAGATCGGGATGGACGGTTAATGTCACGGTCGCGGGCGGGAAACTGCCGTTGATCATAAGGCTCGAGACGTCAATATCGCCAGCGCTGTGGGTAAGATCGAAATCGTCACCAATAAAAATCATTCCCGACATCGGATCCACGGCGAAAGCGTATATGGCCAGGATGGGGTCGGGTTCCAAAAGCATGACATCGGCCGGGGGAAGGATGATCACCGTGTAGTCTTCAACCTCGCCGTAGGTGGTAATGCCATACGGGCTCATCTCGGCCGCCGTCCCGGTGAAACTGAGTCTCAGTCGCATGCGCGTCGGCCCCAGTGCGGCGAGTTCGGGAGGTGTGATCGTACCGGTGTAAGGCCCCACGCCGGTCTCCACGTCCATTGAAACGCGGTCAGTCTCGTCGAGGTACAGGTCCTGGTACCAATCGATCCAGACTGCGCAGTCATCGCCGGAGTAGGCGTTACCGCTGGTGATGGTGATCGGGTAGCTGCTCCCGATATGCATGACCGTCGACGAATCAGTGAAATCGGAATATCCCTCGCAAAGGGAAGTGTTATTGATGTCGCCGACTTGAACCCTCGAGATGTACTCATCGCATCCTCCGGCCGCCGGCCAGTCCCAGGGCCAGAGCGGCAGGCAGTCGATCCACGTGACATATTCCCACGGCCAGTCGTTGCACGGCATTCCGTCGGTGGCCTCGGGCCTGACGACGAACAGGTACTCTCCGGGGTAAAGGGTGTCGATGAATTCCGCTACGTGAAAGGCCTCGACATCGACGCCGGGCGAGAGATTGCCGGTGTAGTCTTCGCATAGCATGGATCCCTCAACGGCCATGGCGGGTCTGCCGATGCGCATATCGAACATGGCGAAGGCATTGAAGGTGACGATGCTGTAGGCGTAGACCTCGATCTTGTACCAGTCGGCATCGCGCAAACCACCGTCGGCCCAGAGCGTTCCGCACACGGTGTCATCGGTTGGGATTGACATAAACGACCCGGAGCCGTCGTCACAGCCATTGTTGAGATAGTCGCCGCAGGGCTCGGCCTCGTCAATACCGTCCGGGGGGCATTCGACGTAATACGGGCTGGGGTATATACTCAGGTCGAAGTTGGCGATACATTCGGGCGAGGGCCAGGTGTCGACCATGACATAGTAGGTTCCGGCGTCAAAATGGATAACGCCCGGACCGTGCGGTTGACCCGCCGAACTGGTGCTGATTGCCAGGCACTCGGTCCCGGGCGGACACTCGTCTGCAACCGCCAGGCCGGTCCAGGTGGTCCCTTTGGGATCGAGCGTGATCTCCAGCGACATCGGATAGGGCACCTGGAGTTCGTAAATGATATCCTCGCCGCCATCATAGTAGCCCAGGCAGGTCTCATCGTAGTTGTTGCCGTGGCCACAGGTGGTCTGGCTGTAATCCGTCCAGGGAAGATGCTCACAATCGACAATGATGGCACTGGCGCATCCCGGTGGCGGGTCGGCCGCGTCCAGCGGTGGGGTGATTATAGCCAACACCGCCACGACCGCGACGGCGGCACTAAAAATGAAATTACACATGATATGTTACCTCTCTGCCACAGGTCATTCATCATCGGCATGATAACGGATCGGCAACGCTTCGGGGCGCTAAGGACAATGGTCTGACGTTGTGATGCGATGGTGAAGTGACCTCTGTATATCAATGATATTCCGGATTGGCGTTTACGTCAAGGCATTAGTCACAATCTTGTCCTCCTTCAGTGATGCAATACAGAAGTATTACCGGATGGATTGACTCCCGGGGTGACCTCGGCAGAGGTCTATTTGTTGACATTCAACACTGATATGTTATCTTACAGTTAGTTGGCGGCTCGCAGGGTCGACACTCTTGACTACTTCGAGTCGAGCAGTAACTACGAGAAATAATCAAAGCGTGTCAGTTTGAAATCATGAGTTCTACTGAAAGCATCAGCCGGGTTCCGCGGCCTATGGGAGTCTTGGTGGTATGCTGTTATATTGCAATTATGACATCATCGTTGTAGCAGGCGACGGGAAGTAACTGAGGACAAGAGAGGTATTCATGAGCGGTTCAAAGCTGAGGGCTGGTTTCCGGCCGGGCGTTTGGCTCGGTTTGGTATTGGGGCTATTAATCCTTACATCATCCACATTCGCGGCGGACAAAATAGTACAGGAGTACAATTTCGAGCGGCCCGAAGTTAATCGGGTAATTGTCGCGGGTGAAATGTTCGATCGAATCGTTATGACGGGCGCACCATCAGGCGGCAGGCTCGGTCAACCATCACTTCCCGCACAGGGAGCGAGTATTCTTCTGCCTTACGGCACCGAGGTCGATCGCATCGAAATCATCACCGGCGAGCGTGAGTATCTCGGCAGCGATTATTTCATAATCCCGGTGGCCGAACAACAACCGCTCTCGAAAATGGCGACAATATCGACTCCGACGCCGCCGGTGCCGGACCGGGCGATTTACGACGCCAATACGATCTTCCCGGCCGAGCGCTTCGAAAGTATCGGCACCCAGAGCTTCCGGGGATACCGCATTCTGACCCTGAACCTGAAGCCGGTAGAGTATCTGCCGACCACGGGAGAGCTTTTCTACTATCCCAACATCACAGTGGTGGTTTACACGGTGGCGTCCTCGAAACAGGCCGAGACCCTGCGTGGGCTCGATATCGACGAAGCCGAAATTCAGACGCGTGTTGACAATCCGGACCAGATTTCCAGCTACTGGTCGGCCGGCCGCGGTGGGATCAAAGCCTATGATTTTCTGATCATTACCACGACATCTCTGGCGGCTTCATTTCAGCCGCTTAAGGATTATCACGATACGACCGGGATTCTCACCGAGATCCATACTACCACCGAGGTCGGGAGCACCGATCCCGATGACGTCCGGGCGTATATTCTGGACGAGTATCTGAACAGTGGTATCCAGTATGTCCTGATCGGTGGTGATGACGATATCATCCCGGCCAAGAATCTGTATGTTACGGGCGGGAGTTATACGGAATATAACATGCCGGCCGATGTCTATTTCGGCTGTCTCGACGGCACCTTCAATTATGACGGCGACAGTAACTGGGGAGAGCCCGGCGACGGCGAGGGCGGCGGCGAAGTCGACCTTATCGCCGAGGTGTTCGTGGGCCGTGCGGCCGCGGGCAACACTACCGAGGCTGAGCGTTTTGTTACCAAGACGCTGACCTACCTGACCACGAGTGGCACCTACCTGCAAGAAGTAATCCTGGTCGGCGAGTACCTCGGTTTCGGCGGCGTTGCTGATTACGCCGGCAGTTATCTCGATGAGCTTATCGACGGCTCGTCCGAGCACGGTTACACGACCACCGGTTTTCCGTCATCGGAGTACAACATCTTCACGTTGTATGAGCGTGACTGGTCGGGTAATGACTGGCCGGTTTCGGAGCTTACCAGCCGTATCAACAACGGTATGCACATCGTCAATCATCTCGGGCACGGCAGCGAAGACTATGCCATGAAGCTTTACAACCCGGATGTCATGAGCGATTTTTCCAATACGGATCTGTGTTTCGTCTACTCCCAGACCTGCCTGGCGGGACACCTCGACGGCACCGACTGCTGGGCCGAAACGATGAACATCAAAACCGACCACGGCGCTTTCGCGGTGGTGATGAACGCACGTTATGGCTGGGGTGAATTCTCCAGTACGGACGGTGCCTCACAGCGGTACGACCGCGAATTCTGGGATGCCGTGTACAATCCGGCCGAGGGTAAACCGGAAATAGGCAGGGCCAACCATGACTCCAAGGAGGACAACCTTTATCGCATCAACGATGACTGCATGCGCTGGTGCTATTACGAGCTGAACCTCTTTGGCGATCCCACGATTGCTATCAGCGGTGTCCAGGGAGTGGCCTTCGATTACCCCAATGGTCTACCGGAGACGGTGTGGCCCGGACTGGAGACGAGTTTCGAGGTAGTTGTTCGCGGCACCGGTGACGGCGTGCCGGTTTCGGGTACGGGCCAGTTGCATTATAGTGTCGATGGTGGCTTGTGGCAAACGGTTGCTATGGCGGAGGGACTGCCGAACGAGTACACCGCAACCCTGCCGGCGATCGGCTGTGAGGAAGTTCTGGAGTATTACATAAGCGCTGAGGAGGCCGTCAACGGTATTTACTATCAACCGAGTCCCTCTAATCCGAATGCGGTGATGGCTGCCACAGGCATAAACGTTGCCTTTGCCGACGACTTCGAGACCGACCTGGGCTGGACGGTTTCGGGCGGCAGCTGGGCGCGCGGCACACCCACCGGCGGCGGCGGCGAGTACGGCAGTCCGGATCCCTCGAGCGCCTATTCCGGCGCCAATGTGTTCGGTTACAATCTCAGCGGCGACTACGAAAACAGTATGCCCGAAAGGCACATCACCAGTCCCGCTTTCGATTGCTCCGGCATGTCGCAGACGAGCCTCAAGTTCTACCGCTGGCTAGGTGTCGAACAACCCAGTTATGACCATGCTTATGTGCGTATCAGCACCGATGGTTCGACCTGGACAACCATATGGGAAAATACCGGCCAGGTTGCCGATGCCGCCTGGACCCTCCAGGAGTTCGATATCTCGGCCATCGCCGATAACGAATCCACCGTCTATCTGCGTTTCACGCAGGGCACCAGCGACGGTAGCTGGCGTTTCTGTGGCTGGAATATTGACGATCTCGAGGTTTCCGCCATGGAATGTATCGAGAATCGTCCCTACATTCTCACCGAAACCCTTCCGGACTGGACCCAGGGCGTGGCCTTTGCGCAGCAGCTGGAAGCTACCGGCGGTACGGGAACACTGATATGGGAAGACAAGTACGGCGATCTTGCCGGTACGGGTCTTACGATCGGAACTGACGGTCTCATCTCGGGAACCCCGACGGTCGCGGCTGCGGTCAGTTTCACGGCCAAAGTTACTGACGAGGATGCCAAGGGTGACGAACAGCTATTCACGTTCACGGTCAACCCTGCCATTCAGTTTGTTACCGCAACCATTCCGGATCGGACCCTCAATGCACCGTACTCGATGCAATTGGTAGTTTCCGGAGGTACCGGGGCCAAGACGGTGACCGATAAGAACGGCGACCTCGACGGCACCGGTCTGTCCCTCTCTATCAGCGGATTGTTGACCGGAACGCCAACCGCGGCGGGGCCGATTAGTTTCACGGCTCTGGCCGGCGACCAGGTGGGAGCGGCAGCTGAGAGACAATACGATTTCGTAATCAACCCGCAACTCCTCATTACCACCGCCACCCTCCCCGAGGGTGATATCAACCTGGCCTACAGCGAGCAACTGGAAGCTTCCGGCGGCACGGGTTCACGCACCTGGGTTGACAAAAGCGGCGATCTGGGTGGCACCGGGCTGGCGCTTTCTACGGCCGGACTTATTTCCGGTACGCCTGCCGACACGGGCACAATTACTTTCACGGCTCGGGTGGTCGATGTCGGCGGCGGCGCCGACGAGCAGATCTTCTCGATCATCGTCACCCAGGATCTTAAAATCACCACCGAATCGCTGTCCGACTGGACACAGGCCTTTGCCATGAACCAGTCCCTGGCGGCCGTTGGCGGCAGCGGGGCCAGAACCTGGCTCGACAAATACGGCGAGCTTGACGCGACCGGTCTCACGATCAGTGCGGAAGGTATGTTGACTGGAGCTCCCGTCGATACCGGGATGGTGTCCTTCACCGCCGTCGTGACCGATACGGCCGGCACAATTGACGAGAAAGCGCTGAGTTTTGTCGTCAACCCGACCATTGAGATCAGCGCCGTTACTCTTCCCGACTGGACGGTGGGCCTGTTATACTCACAGGCGGTCACTGCTCACGGCGGTACGGGAGCCCTGACCTTCAGCGACAAGAATGGCGACCTGGCAGGCACCGATCTACATGTGGCGTCAGTGGGTATGGTGAGCGGTATCCCCACGGCGGCAGGACCTCTCTCACTGACACTGTTGGCCACTGACGCCATTGGCGCTAGCGACGAAGTGGTACTCGATTTTGAAATCAACCCCGCCCCGGAGATCACGACGACAACGCTTCCTGACTGGACGGTCAATATATTCTATTCGCAACAACTTGCGGGCGTCGGAGGCACCGGTGCGACGACCTTCGAGGACAAGAACGATCAATTGGTCGGTACCGGTCTGACTCTCAGTGAGAGCGGGTTACTCTCCGGCGTGCCGACGATTGAGGGACCTGTTAGTTTCACCGCGGTTCTCAGCGACGAGATCGGCGTTGACGGCGAGAGAGCTCTGTCCTTTACCATCAATCCGGCGGTGGCGATAGCGACCGAGTCGCTTCCCGACTGGACGGTCGGAGCGGGTTACTCGCAGCAATTGGCGGCCACCGGTGGCAGCGGCGTCAAGGTCTTCTCCGATCTGTCCGGCGATCTTGAGGGCACCGGACTGACCCTGTCGGCAACCGGGCTCGTCTCCGGTGTACCGGCAACGGCCGGACCGGTCTCTTTCACGGCAAAGGTCATCGACGCCGCCGGCAGTGAAGCCGAGAAGCCTTATGCCATCACCATCAACCCCGCGGTGGCGGTGAGCACCGAAGACGTTCCTAACGGAGTCATTGACGAACCATTCTCATGTCAACTGACCTGCACGGGCGGAACGGGCACGCTGGTCTGGATCGACAAGGACGGTTCTCTTGATGGCACCGGTCTGACTCTCTCGGCCGAGGGCCTGCTGGCCGGGACGCCGACGGCAATTCAGTCGATCAGTTTCACTGCCGAAGTTTCCGATCCCTGCGGCTCAAGTGGCGAAAAACTGTTGAATTTCGAGATTACCAGGGGATGGATCTGCGGTGATATCAACGGCGACGGCCTCGAAGAAATGGACATCGCTGACCTGGTGTATCTGGTCGACTACATGTTCGCCGATGGTCCGGAACCGCCGGTAATGGATGCGGCCGATGTGGATGGATCCGGCGGTGTGCTCGATGTCGCCGACCTGGTCTGGGTTACCGACTATATGTTCTCCGGTGGCCCGGCTCCCGATTGCCCATAGTCGCGACACGAAACAAACCGCATTACTGTTACAACCCCCCGGTGGCGTCGAGCCCCCGGGGGTGTTTTTGTGTCGCCGTGCCCGGATGCTTTCCGGTTGACTCCGGCCCCATTCGTGCTAAGTTAGGGGGATGAAGTCAACCCCTACCCCGGAGCTGTCACCTTGAAACATGTGATGTTTTTCTTATCTGCGTTGACAATGATGCTGACCCTGTCTGCGGTGTCGCTCGCCGCCGACGAGGCCCTGTATGCGCGCTATCCTGCGCTATCGCCGGACGGCAACACCATTGCCTTCACCTATATGGGTGATATCTGGACGGTGGCCGCCGACGGTGGCAGCGCCCAGCGGCTCACGGTACACGAGGCCGAGGATATCCGCCCGCAATTTTCTCCGGACGGTGCCTGGATACTGTACTCATCGCGGCGTTTTGACAATTATGACGTTTTCGTGATCCCGTCCCGGGGCGGACAGCCAAGGCAGTTGACTTTTCATTCCGCCGCCGATTACGGTACGGGATGGTTCCCCGGAAGTGACAGCGTGGTGTTCACCTCCCGTCGCGAGGGTTGGGACGACATCTTCAAAGTCGGCCTTGCCGGCGGCACGCCGGTCAAACTCACGGGATATTACTACGAGAAGGAATACAACGGCCGCATCTCATCCGATGGAAGTCGGATGATTTATAACAACGGTTCGGGGTTATCGCGCTGGTGGCGGCGGGACCTGAGAGCCTCGGGGAACGCCGATATTTTCATGCAGGATCGCACCCGTAAGGAATTCACCTCGCGCCGACTGACCGACTATGCCAATCACGATGTCTGGCCGATTCTCAACGAATCCGCCGGCGAAGTGTATTTCGTTTCCTGCCGCGGCGAGTGGGCGCAGATTTGGAAGATTGCCGACACCGGCGGTGTCGCCACCGTCATGACCGAATTCGACGGTGACGGTGTCCAGTGGCTCAATAGCAACCCGCAGGGAACCCGGCTCGTTTTCGAACAGGGCTTTCACATCTGGACCATGGACCCCGCCGATGGTTTGCCCAGGCAAGTTCCGATAGAGATCCGCAGTGATGATCGGATGAACCCCCTCGAGGTGAACACTTTCGACGACAATGTGGAATGGTTCTCATTGCCCCCCGACGAAAAGAAAATCGCGGTTGTCGTTCACGGTGAGGTGTTCGTTATCCCGGCCGAGGAGCCCGAGGAAGGTATCCGCATTACCTCGACGCAGGCGCGGGAGCAGAATCCGGTCTGGGGTGCCGACTCGCGCACGATTTACTATGTTTCGGACCGCGACGGCGACTACGATGCCTTTGCCTTTGATGTTGTCTCCGGAAAGGAACGCCGGCTGACGGATACTGAAGAGAAC
>CAZVUZ010000043.1:0-20747 GCA_964630485.1 uncultured Ignavibacteriales bacterium | reverse complement strand
GCCGAGAATACGAATGTGTCGATACGTACGGAGATGGACCAGTCCTGCAAGCAATATTTCTCTGGTGAGGCGTGTTGTCAGATACCGATGTCGACGATAGCACACGAAGGTTACGAATCGTGCGGTACCGGCATCGTCGATATGTCGCAGGCGAGGCATGTTGCAAGATATAAGGGTTCGGTGACAGGACGCATCAGCACACCGCACCAGCCATCGGCCAGCGTGTATACCGTGAAGCTTGCACCGAGCGCTGCGCCGGCGATCACATCGGAATCGGCTGAGCGCTGTGCGCGGATGTCAGAGGTTTCAGATTCTCACCCGGGGACGGGCGGGCTACCGGATCTATATAGTGAAACGTTCACGAGAACGCTACACCCCTACCGCGTCAGCGTGAATTTCACGGGAAAAGATACCCAGCAGCGCACCGGCACACCGTGACGAAAGGCCGGCCGGAAATATGCCCCGGCCGCAGCCTCGGCGGCATAGTCGCCGAACTCGTAGCCAACGACGCTCTCGGCGAAAACCTTCACCCGCTCCGCCCGGCCTTCGATATTCACCAGAACATGTATGATCACCGCCCCTTCCACACCGAGACGTTGGCCACGCGGCGGGTAGGACGGCGACGGCATGAAGACCAGCTCGGGAACCTCGTCGAGCACGGCATCGAGCCCGTAGGTAGTAGTGTCCTCGACGAACACTACGGCGCCTCCCCCACCGCCGAAGAAGTCACCGTCACCGATGCCCTCGGGACCGAGATAACCATCGCCGGAGGCCAGCCCGAAACCGTCCGCATCTTCATCAAAAATGACCGAGTCGGCAACAGGAATGACATCCCGGGTCCAGTGTCCGGAGCCGGAGCCTGTCGAATGGCGCCCTCCGCCGGTGGCGGTCACCGGTTGCTCCTCGGGTTGAATGTAGATCTGCTCGCCAATCGGCAATTCGACGATAATAGTATCTCTCGGGGGACCTGGCATTATCCTGACCGGGTGCGAAACCGGCCACGAGGCCAGGACAATGGCCGGAATGATGACCAACAGCGATGCCAGGACCATACCAAAGAGCATATGGCGCTGATACCGCGCTTTCAACAGAAAGGCGGAGGATTGATAGTAATAGTGACGGTGATGGGGGTGGGAATCGGCGTTTTTTGAGCGGGACATAGGGCACCTCCCGATTACGGCAGATGCCCACAACCCACAGATTTATTGGACCAGTATTTTTTTGACTACTGATTCATAGAGAAATCGACCTTATAGCTCACCCAACAGGCGACCGGCCGACCGTTCTGAATTCCGGGCTTAAAACTGTTATTGTAGGCCGCTTCGACGGCGGCATCGTCAAGCGAGGCCGTCCCGGAGGACTTGCCGACGCGGGCATCAATAACCTTGCCCTCTCTGCTGACCAGAGCCTGAACCCAGACCACACCGGTGATACCGGCCTGTTTGGCCAGGCGCGGGTAGTCGGGACGGGACTGGTAAATCATTTCCGGATAAACCTCAACCGGCACGAATTCATCGGGCGCCGGCAGGTAATCATCATCCTGAATATCGACCACGATATCGGCACCGCCTTCGGCGACGTTGGTGATATCCGGGGCGACGATTTCGGCGAGTTCTTCCCGGGTAGCCATAACCATGTCATCATCGATAACTTCGTCATCGGCGACCGGCTTGGGGATACCGACTTTTGGGGCAGCAGCCTGGGGAGCGCTCACCTGGAGCTGCGGAGGCTTCCGGGCGATCGACGGCGGCGGTCCGAGATCGGCCACGGTCTTGATAACGACCGGGGCCGCCGCACCGAAAACTTCCTCTTCGGGCAACGCGGCAATAATCCAGTTCACCGCCAGGATCAGGAAGACAACGGCAACGGTGATACCGGTTCCGAACAGGAAGTTCCGCTGGTATTTCGATTTCATTTCATAGGCGCCGTAAGGCGACCAGAGTGGATAAACTGCCATTATGCAATCACCCCTTTCATTCGGCTATTGCCTCTCGGGCAGCGTCAATAATTTTGTCATCGCGCTCCTCCCACTCCGCTATGGCATAGCGGTAAGAGAATTTCTCCTCCTTGGGAATTTCGTCGACCTTCACATCCAGGCGCTCGGCCGTGAACTTGTTCCAGGATCGCTCGATCAGGTCAATCTCATCGAGAATGTTGACCATGTCGGAATAGGTCGCCCCACGGTGAATTCGAATGACCGTGTTGAGCTTGCTATTGTCCCGGTTCAAACCCACCAGCAGGCCCTGAAGACTGTCGGCATTGAACGCATAATCGACGCTGTCAGGTCGGTCCGGATCAGGCGGTATTAAATGCGGCAGGTTCTCCGGAGACACGCGCCGGAGATTCCACCAGTAGAAACCATCGGTGTCGACTCTTAAGGTCAACAGGTTGGATTCTTTAACCTCGAAGGAATCATCTTCTTTGTCTAATTCCGGGAGGTTAATTTCCATCGCCTGAGGCATGGAGAATACCGTCGTCACCATATAGAAAATCAGGAGTAGGAAGGCTATGTCCACCATCGGTGTCATATCGATGCGGACCGCCAGCCTTCGCTTGGGCCTACGTAACCCCTTCTTTCCTTCTTTGGGGGCTCGTTCTGCTACTTCACCGCCCATTTATCGGACACTCCTTTCAATAAGTACTCGCTAACATCGAACTTCTTCCCGGGAAACCTTCAAAAGAAGGTCTTTTACCGGGTTTAGCTCTCAGCATTTGCCAGTTCGACCTCATGGTCCGTAATGATCAGGAATCGCTGCAGGCTGTTCTCCTGCATGCTGTTCATTACGTCCTGCATACCCCCGAAACTCGCCCTACGATCGGCTTTAATGACGATCAGGGCTCTCAGGTTCTTAGCACGAGCCTTGTTAATTTCCGTCGAAACATTGTATTTGTCCGCTTTGCGAACGCGCCGAACGGTTGTCTCGACATCGGTACCATCAATATTGATGAGGCTCTTCTCAACGTAGTCGACGAAGATGGAGTCATACTTGGTGACGGTAATATTGATGATGTCCTTATCGGGCAACTCGATTTGCGAATGTGACGTCGGCAATTCCACCGCACGCGCTTCCGGTGGCTTAAACTGGGTGGTCGCCATGTAGAAAATCAGCAACAGAAAGGCGATATCCACCATGGGGGTCATGTCGATACGAACAGATATGCGGCGTTTGCCAGCCATCGATTATACCCCTTCTTTATCTTTCAAAATCTGCATCACTTCGAAAGTGGCTTCGTCCGTGGTGTAGTTGAAAGCGTCTACCTTATTAACAAAGTAGTTGTAAAAGAAGATCCCCAGAATACCGGAGATCAGACCGCCGGCGGTGTTAACCAGTGCCTCGGAAATACCGGTGGCCAGTGACGTAGCGTCAATGACACCACCCTCGACATTACCGGTGGCGGCAAAGGCGCGGATCATGCCGATGGTCGTCCCCAGAAGACCGACCATGGTCGCGATCGAAGCGATGGTCGAGAGGGCGATCAGGTTACGCTCAAGGAGCGGACCCTCGAGGGCATTGGCTTCCTCGATAGCCGACTGAGTAAGCTGCAGGCGCTTTTCGGCGTCCATACCGTCCTGGTCCTTCACTTCGCGATAGCGCTCGATACCGGCGCGCAAGACGTTGGCGGTCGTACCCCGCTGCTTGTCGCAAGCGGCCAGAGCGCCATCAAAGTCACCACCCTGGATAAGAGTGACCAGCTTCTTGAAGAAAACCTGGACGGAACTCTTACCCTTGGCAACGCCGTAGAGTGAGAAGTAACGCTCGATCACGAAGACGAGAAGCATGATCAGGATCATAATAAGCAGGACAACGAGCGGTCCACCCTGATAAATCGAGTGGACGATTGGGTTCTCGGACGTTCTGAAGACACCGTACCAGAGCCCAAAACCGATGGCGAAAGCTACGATCGCGTTCAGCGCGACGAATAATGTTTGTTTAACCACTTCTAAGTATCCTCCAGAAAAGTTACTTTAGATTTCCACACCTTTAAGCGCCAGCAGGATTGATCCCGCAAGGGCCAGTAAAATACCACCCGAGATCGAACCAAGCAGGACACCGGGACCGTAACCAGTGCCGATACTGGTATACATTGACTCGGCATCGAAACTGTAGCCGGAGCCGAAGAACGACAGGAATACCACCAACACAAACAGCAGCAGGGGTATCCAGTTAAGTTTCAGCATCTTCTTTAACTTCAGCGCCCTTGCATCAGCGTCACCCTTCATACCGAAGAGCCCGTAGAGCGTATAGAGAGGCAACAACAGGCAGGCAATCGTCATGAGCAATAACACGACGGCGGTGACGGCCAGGGAAACGCCCGAAGAAAAGACATATGAGCCGACGGACCCGACAGCCGCGAGGCTCCCAAATCCCGAGACTCGGTCATATTCCTTGAGGTACTTCTTTTTGGCGACATAGCCGTGAATCACTTCCTCAACCGACGATTCATCATGTCTCATCGTTCCCTGCGCAGCGTCGGCAGTCGGCTCCGCGTTGTCCGTACCCTCAGTAGTCGCCGCCACGGCCTCACCTTCGATCGCCTCCGGCGTAATCCCGGTCGGCATTGCCGCCGAATCACCTTCGCTGGCGGCCATCATGGCGCTGTCGGCCACGAGACCCGCATCGGCCGTTTCAACCGGCTTAATCTCAGGTTCTACTGCTATTTCGTTGAATACTGAGTACCAGGGCAAAAACAGTGAAACAAGGATCGCCGCGCAGGCAATAGCCAACACGATGCGATCCCGCATCGTAACGCGATCCTCAAGCAGCGTACATTCTTCACGCAAAGCGTGCAGAGCATCCGCCTTGGCTCGCTTGGCCCGCACGGTCTCGATCAGCTTTTCCCGCTCGGCGTCAGACTTAAACAGGTCCTTTATCTTGCCGGGGAAAACCTCAAAGCCAACGTAACGATAGCGTTGAGCGTCGCTGATGCGTCTCGATGGGGCTGTTTTCTTCTTTTCTTCAGGCATCTAATCTCCCGAAAAATGTTTCAGTGCAAACCAGATTCTAGAACTCGAAACTCGTATCATCATATCCTTTTTTGCAGAGCGTATTGGAAGGATCACAATCCTTACAACGCTTGTACCACACGTTGGCCGCCTTAAAATCATCACTGGCGCCATCTTTCTTGTCAACGGCACGCAGGTGATAGGCCTGGGCAACCCACAGAAGCAACTCGGAGTCGGCGCATGCGCCCTTCTCCGGGTCATCCTTCATAATATTGTAGGCATCCTTGAGATAGCCGATGGCCCTGGTATAGCTCTTGGTGCAAATACCGCCGAAGTACAAATATCCCAGGGCGCGCTTGGTCTCGAAATTGTTCGGGTCGAGGACCAGGACGCGATTGTAGGCTTCGACCGCCCGAGTGCAGTCGGCCATGTCAAACGCATAGGTCTGGGCCAGAAGCAGAAGCGTCCTCTGATCGTCGGGCTTGAACTTCAGGTATTCCTCAAAATAGGCCGCGGCGACCTCAAAATAGTTCCTATCGAGATCGATGGCCGCCTCTTCGACGGGAGCGTCCATCATATCCTCGTCTTCCTCCAGAGCCTCATCGTCGTCGCCACCGACATCTCCCTTGGCATAGTTCAGGGCGCAGTAACCGGCATTCTTGTAGATCCCGAGATAAGTGCTGTCGACTCCCATTTCAATGCGCTTGTCATAGAAGTGGAGGGCGTTGACGTAGTCTTTTTCATTGTGGTAGGCGACCGCAATGTTGTAGGTGATCCGCTTCTGGTCCGGTCGCTCGTCGAGTGACTTCCTGTAATTCTGGGCCGCCAGTGCGTAATTCTTGCTCTCGCGGTAATAATAGTCGTCACCGAGCAACTGATATAATTCTGCTTTACTGGCCCTGCTGGGGTTGTCCTCTTCCTGCGCCTCAACCCAGTCGATATGCTTGGTCAGAATCTGAGCGCTCTTTTCATAGTCTTTGATGCCCCAGAGCGCCTTGCCGTAGTTGAAATATATATCGCGAGGCTCGTACGGTATCGCCAGCACCTGCTCGAAGTAATGGGCCGCATCCTCGAAACCGCCGATATTGGCGTAGGCCATGGCAATCTCGAAGTAAGCGCGCACGCTGGTCGAATCTGGAGAGGCATTACCCAGTTCCAGGTACCTTTTGTAGGCACCGATGGCGTCGACGAAGCGCGCCCGGCGATCCTCACGCTGGCGGGTTGAGAGAGCCACCTTGAAGTAAATGCCGCCGGCCCGCATCCACGCCGGCGCGTGGGTGCTGTCCTTTTGGAGCACTACCCGCAACTTCTCCATCGCACACTGGTAGTCCTTCATCTCGATACAGGCCTCGGCCCAGTGATAATAGACCTCCAGCGATCCGGTATCGACGGCCAGGGCCTTTTCATACTCGATGATAGCCAGGGTCGGGACGCCCTGGTAGAAATTGGCATCACCCAGATTTATCTGATACTCGGCGGCCTGCTTCGTGAAACTCGTCGTCGCCTGCGCCATCAATTTCTCGCGTTCGGCATCTTCGAGGCGCTTTGTCCTAAGGTCCTTGAGGGTCTTTTCCTCGTCGGCGGAGTTCTCCGCTATGGCGGTCCGGAAAGCGCGATCGGCCTCGGAATAGTTCTTCCGGGCAAGCTGCAGCAAACCGAGGGCGTTATTAAACTGGGCCTTCATTTTTTTGGCCTTCTTCATGCCCAGTTCAACCAGCTTATCGGCCTCGTCAAGTTCCCCCAGGATTATGTGAGTCTTGGCAAGGTAATAAGCCGTCTCATAATGGTTATCTTTAGCCTCAAAGGCCAGTTTGAATTGGTCACGGGCCCGATTGTACTGCTGGCGCTCCCAGTGAATGAGGCCAAGAAGGTAGTAGTTGAAATGATATGCGGGATCGGTTTCGATATCCCGGTTGATAAGACTGATCGCCGCGGCGGTATCTCCCTGATTCAGGGCCTCCTGGATTTCGAATCTCACTTCCTCTGCGTTCGCGGAAGAAAAAACAGCCACCTGCAATAATACACAGATAGCCACCAACACCGTCAATCTTTGCAAAAGCCTCATTTTCAAAACGCCGTTCCTCATATATAGTCCCCACACAAGGGGGGAAAAAAAGGAAGATTTCCAGGTGTTGTCAAGGGATAATTTCCTGGCCTCAATATGGTACGTCTTAACCTGTAACACCGTCAATTTCCTTTCGTTCCGAATTCAGCCAGGGTATCAGGCTTACCAGAAGATATGTCGTCGTCAACAGCCCCACCGCCACCAATGTCAACAGAGTTAACAGTTGTGAGAAAACGACCATAACATAAATTCCGGCGGCCATTAGCACCAGGGCCGAAGCCGCGTTCATGAGTCGGGTAGCGGTCTGCATTGCGACTGTCTCCTATTTTATACATAGCTGTCCGTGATTTCTTCCACACCATATAGGAGAAATCCGAGTAAACCACTCATCTATATGTCAATAAGTGTGCCGAAAACCGGACGCAGATGCAGCGCAGCGCATATCTATTGTACGATAACAGTTTACGGCGCCGAACAGGCACCTTCCCAACCATTATCGGAAGTCCTTATCGCAGATGCTGCGCCTGAGCCGCCACGGATAAAAAACCCGTGGGCCGTAACACACTGCCAGCCATAAAGTTAATAGTGAAACGTGGGGAAATGACGGCTAACGCAGCCAATGGTAGTGAATTCGTACGGTTCTACTGCCGGTGAACTCGATTGCGGCCGCCCCGGTGAAAAACTGCGGTTCGCCGCGAAAATCGACGGCCGGATAGAATTGCATGTTTTTTACGGCCTGAATTGCCGCCTTTTGGATTTCCGGGGAGGTCTTGCCAGCCTTGGTAATTGAGGCTCTTCCATCACGACCTATTCGCAATGAGACCTGCAGATTGTCTCGATGGTATGTGAATTTGGAGCCGAGCGAGATGGTGTCGGCGGGATATTGGCGCGGGACGGGTGCGGTCATAAGACCTGTGGTATCTGCCAGGATTGACAATCGCCGGCGGTCCCACACCGATTTCGCCGCGGTGTCCGACGACTCGTAGATCGCCGTCGGGTAGGTCACAAACGGGTAAAACGACACCAGCAACCAGGCAGTCGCAGCCACCGCCCGGCCTCTTACCATCGCCGGGGTGAATTCGGCATAGAGAACCGCCGATAACACCTGGTCATCGTAGCTGTCATAATTCGAAAGCAGTTTTTTTCGCGCGACCACCCGGCCGCCCTCGTCCAAGTCCAGTTGCAGGAGGACGAAGGGGCAAGCATCGGACTTCGCCGCTGAGACGAGATCGGCGCTGTAGGATGGGAATTTGATTACGGCCGGAAGGATAATCTCATTCAACCGCAGGGCCCTGTTATACTCGGCGCCATTGGCCACCGACCTATCGGGGTCAATCGGAAACGACATCTGCGGGATGGGCTGGCGCGGATCCAGGCGGCAGACAACCGGCAACAAAGACGCAACCTTTTCGCCGTCGAGACGGGCCGGTTCGAAACGAAGTTCATCAAAATAGTCTTCAAGGAATGTGTAAATCGAAGAATCACCGGGTTCGGTAAGGGTAGCATCTTCCACGCGGCCCTTTTTATCCAGGTGCAGAACGAAGGATAAGTCCCGCCAGTCGGTCATGAAGGGTGCGCGATTGTCCGTCTCGAAGGCGGGCAGTTTTTTGGGGAAGGCAGGAGCAAACCCCATCGTCTCCGGTCTTTCCGCCCGGCTGGATACCGCAAAAGTCAGAACGATCAAAAACGACAGAGGAATTGTGAAATATCGGATCAGATTGTGGTTCAGTAGCAAAAGGCCTACTCCCTTCAGGACAACACTCGATGGATACATTTCCCAGACTCTTGTACAAGATAAGCCATCGATCGAACCGGTGTAAAGATGAAAATCAAACCCGCCGGTAGCCATTGAGCCGGCGTCAATAATTCACTACATTGGACCCTGAGACCTTAGCCAGAGCTGTCTTAAAGAGAGGGCCCGGATCTTGAAAACCATCGGTAGCCAGTACATTCGAAACGTTTATTCCACCTGGCTGGTCTATGCCGTGCGCTTGCTGATCACCTTTCTCTTCGTGCCTTATATCACCTCGGTGCTCGGCGGCTCGCGCTACGGTGTCTGGGTCATCATCTTCCAGACGATCGGGTATTTCACGCTTCTTGATGTCGGCCTGACATCGTCCATTACCCGCTATGTCTCGAAATTCCTGAGCCTGCCCGACTACGGGCGCATCAATCGCGTGTTGAACACCTCGGGAGTGCTCTACCTCATAATCGGCAGCGCCGTCCTGGCCGGCGTTTATTTGTTCGTCAGTTTCTTTTTCCAGTATTTCCAGGTCGACGATCCCCTGCTGGCTTCAGAGGGTCGTACGGCGTTGATGATAATGGGTTGTTTCCTGGCCCTGAACTTCTACCTCCTGCCCTTCGGCAACTCGCTGGGAGCCTTCCACCGCTACGACATTGCCGGAGCCCTGGGCCTGGGCGAAGAGATCCTCCGGGTAGGCGCCTGGGTATGGCTGTTGAGCCAGGGTTATGGCCTGGTATCGCTGGCGGCGACCCTCACGGTGTTCTCGGTGTTGAGACACCTGGTCGGTATCATGATCCTGAAGCGCCTGCACCCGGAGATCCGCCTATCATACCGGCAAGCCGACAGGGAATCGGCTCGGATGCTGCTGAAGTACTCCCGGACGACTTTCGGGATAGTGGCGGCGGCCCTGGTGATATTTAACACCGACTCGGTTTTGCTGGGATTGATGATGTCGTCCACGGCGGCCGGAATTTACCATCCGGGGGCACAATTGCTGAGCCACCTGAGGAATATCGTCAATGCCGTGGGAACGCCCCTCATACCGGCCATATCCGATATCGACACCCGGTCCGACCGGGCGCGTATCCGAAGTCTCTATTTCAAGGGACTCAAATATACATCTTATCTCTCGTTCCTCATTTGCACCGGAGTTTTTGTTTTTGCGCGCGATTTCGTGGACCTCTGGCTTCCGCCCAGTTTCGGGGACGCCGCCACGGTTATGATGATACTGGCGGTCGGGGCGACCGTCTTTCTCCCGCAGATAATCGGGAATTCGGTGCTCTACGGCATTGGCAAACACCGCTACATCATGTGGGTACTCGTGGCCGAAGCGGCCGTCAAACTGCCCCTGGCCATATTCCTGATCGAACGCTACGGCCTGACGGGACTGGCGGTGGCGGGCGCGGCGCCCCAGTTCGTCCTCTACCTTACCCTCTACCCCGTTCTCATCTCACGCGCACTCGAGACCGGCGTCGGCCGGGTGTTACGGCAAACACTGTCATATGGAATCACAGCGGCGGCGCTTACCGCGGCCGCATCTTATCTCAGCCGCCGGTTGTTGCCACCCGTGACCTGGACGACTTTTGTCATAGATGTTTTCGCGGTAGTGTTACTCGGCCTGCTCGTAGGCTTCTTCATTCTCGACCCCGAAGATCGTCAGCGCCTGCTGGGCGACCGCCCCGAATCCTGAGTCCGGGGAATAAGCCAATAGAAAAAGCCGCCGGTCTTGAGTCGGCGGCTTCCATTCTATAAGTAAATTCAGCGATGAATCAATAATTATCGAAAATGGCTTCCACGACGGCCGTGATCTTGTCCACCGTCGGCAAACAGGCGTTGTCGCCGTCGACACCGTAGGCAACTCTCGCATCGATTGCTGTCACGGTCTTGATCGGGGCCTCCAGATGGAACACGCCGTCACCGCCTGTAATGATGGAGGAAATCGTCGCCGCAGTACCGCCATGGAACCGATCCTCAGTAACCACAACCACCTTGCCGCAGTCTTTCGCGGTCTGCAGGATCGCTTCTTCATCGATCGGTTTGACGGTGCGCAGGTCAACGATACGGACGTGGATGCCGCGCTCTTTGAGGACCTCGGCGGCCTTGCGGCACATGTGCACGGTGGGACCGTAAGTGATGATGCCGACATCGGAGGCTTCTTCGTTGTAGATCCGGGCCACGCCGAACGGAATCAGTTCATCAATATCCGGCAACGGCGTTTCCACCGGGACACCTTCCCAGTCGCGACGGTTATACATGGCCACCGACTCGCAGAACAACACCGGGTCGTCTGTCGCCCAGGCGGTCTTGAGCAATCCGGCGGCATCGTAGGCCGTCGACGGCACGGCAATCAGCAATCCCGGGATGTTCATCCAGGTACCGAGATTACCTTCGGAATGCCAGAATGAACCGGCGCCCTGTTTGTAGCCGCCATAGGTCGTACGGATAACCATGGGCATGGCCCACTGGCCGTTGGACCGCTGGTAGGTGGTGGCGATGCGATCCTTGAGGACCTGGTAGGCCGGTGACATATAGTCGAGGAATTGCACCTCGGGAATCGGCCGCCGCCCCTGGTAAACATGACCGGTCGCCCGGCCGAGGATGCCGGCCTCATCGAGCGGAGTGTTGAAACAGCGGTCGTTGCTGAATTCCCGCTGGAGGTTCTTGGAGACCAGAAACACGCCGCCCTTGCCCTTGAGCTTGGACTGCATTTCAACTTCCTTGACCATCTTTCCCGAGAAATCGGCCACGTCCTCGCCAAAGAGAATCACATCCGAGGTCATCTGGAACAGATCGAAGAGGGTGTAGTTGATGGCAAAGCGCATGGTCATGGGACCGACGTTTTCAGGAAGGTCCGGGCTTGTAAAATACTTTTTCTCGTGGTATTCCTTGAACTTGGCCGCGCGGTCTATGCCGGAGGCATCCCGGTACTTCTTCCATGTTTCCTGAGCCTTTTCGAAATCATAGGCGTAGACTCTTTCCTGAACGAATTCGGTCGTCTTCGGCTGGAAGCCGGCAACTGCCGCCTGCGACTCTTTGGTGACGACCTTGTCGATTTCGTCCCACATTGAGACGATCTCGTCGGGGGTAATAATACCATCGGCCAGCATGGTATCGCAGGTCTTGAGGATACAGTCATTATTGGTGTGCCAGTCCTGCTCGACCGGATCCATGTAGAATGACTGGTCGTCGGAACCGGAGTGCGAGCCCTCACGGGTGACGCGAACATTCATGAGCACCGGCCCCGTGCGGGAGCGGGTGTATTCGACCGCATCGGCTACCTTGGCAAGGCTATCTTTGATATCGGTCCCGTCAACCTGGTAGATCTTCAGGCCGAAGCGCTGGAACCCTTCGAACGGAGTCGTGGGGTCACCCTCGGGGAATTGCTCTTCGACGGAAACCGAAATAGCCCAACCGCAATTGTATATCGCGAAAATGTTGGGACCCTTGTCGAAGACAGAATAGAAAACAGCTCGGCTGAATTCGGGTGAAGACGTCGAGCCCTCACCGATACTGCAGAAAGCGACGGAGTCGGCGGGGTATGCCCCACCCGGAAAGGGTGACTGTTTTGAAATCGGCGTGGGATGCACGATGGCGTCCCCGACTCCGGCCGCCTCGAGGGCATGCGAACCGGTTGGCGATGCCTGCGGCAAAATCGATTTATCAGGATAGGCCGAGTGGGCCGGAATCATCATTCCGCCCGTGGCCTCCGCCCGCATATCGCCGATAGCCTCGAGCATCTTCTGCTCGATGCTGATGCCGCGGTGCATATCAAAAGCTTTGTTGCGGTAATAGCCGATCATGGGATCGGTGATTCTCAGGTTGGAAGCGCAGCAGACATCGATAAGCTCCTTGCCGCCGCACCCGATGAAGAATCGATTGTAACCCTTGCGAAGGAGCAGTTTCTCCTCACGCTCGATACGCCGGGCGGTCAGCATCGACCGCATCATCTCTTTGAGTTCCTTGGGCGTCTTACCGGAATAGTCTTCCAGTGCCTTGTCGGGCTTCGGGGGTTTGGCCGTCTTGCCGTCAAAGGCTTTCACCTTTTCGATAATCGCAAGAATATCCACCTTCTGCTCTCCTTGCCTATGTATAAAAGATAGTAACTTCTGTCCAAGTCAGTTCGTCTGTTGATTGTAAACAGCCAACGAGTGAAAATGCTCCCGAAAAATACACTTTTTTGCCGCCCGGCGAAAGTCAATTTTCCAGTCCCTCGTTTCATGCGACGCCACCCCCGCCCTCACAACAAATCACTTGTTAGCGACAGGACCGATCCATAATTTGCGGGCATACAGCATATAAACCGGAACGAAGGGAGTAGCATGAAGAAAAAACCCCGGACAGCTAAGAAGAAACGCTCGATAGGCGCCGAAGATCTGTTTGATTTACGTTTGCCGATAGCGGTGGCAATCTCTCCCGACGAGCAGGCGGTTGCCTACACCGTGGAGCGTATGGACAAAAAGGAAAACAAGTACTTCTCCAACCTCTGGGTTCACGACCTGAAAGCCAACGAATCCCGCCAGTATACCCATGGCAACCACAATGACGGCGCGCCGGTGTGGGCGCCGGACGGCAGCCGGATGGCCTTCGTATCGACTCGCGACAAGAAAACCGGCATTTACGAAATCGCCGTTGCGGGCGGGGCCGAGAAAAAGCTCATCGAGCTGGAGGCGGCTATTAGCGATCTACAGTGGACGCCGGATGGTCGCGAACTGGTTTTTGCCCTGCGCTATAACGATTCGCATTACATTGAAGACGAGAAGAAGAAGAAGGAGCCGCCCGTATACCGCCATGTGACGCGTCTTTTTTACCGTCTCGACGGCGCCGGATTTCTCCCGAAAGACCGCTTCCAGATCTGCGCCCTGAACCCCGAAACCGCCAAATTGAGAAAGATCACGAGCGGTAAGCGCGACAATATCATGCCTAATGTCTCACCCAACGGCCAGTGGGTGGCTTATGTTTCATGCCGGGCAAAAAACGAGGATCTCGACAGCCTGCGTATGGACCTCTTCGTTATTCCCCTGAAGGGTGGTAAAGAGAAGCGCGTGCCGACGCCCGAGGGTCCCGTTTTCGCGCCTTCATTTTCGCCCGACAGCAAGAGCATTGCCTTTGTCGGGCATGACAACCCCAACGACGCCTGGGGCGTGACCAATATGCATGTCTGGAAAGTGGGCCTGGGCGGCTCGCCGAAGGCTCGCGATCTGATGCCGCGATTCGATCGCATGACTTTCGATCAGTCGATCGGCGATACCGGCGAAGGCCATGAGTTCGCGGCCCTCAAATGGTCAGCAGACGGAAAACGCATCCTTTTCCTATCTTCCGATACGGGCTCGACGAACCTCTATTACGTACCCCGCGGCGGCGGCAAACCCACGCGCATTTTCAAGGGCAAGTGCCATATCAAGGGTTACTCGGTGAGCGGTCGGACAAAGAAGGCCGCGATCATCTATGCCGACATAAAGAACCCGGGCGATATAATGACCTGCCCCACCACCTGGGGAGCCGAAACCCACGCCGTCAAACACACCGGTTTGAACGACTTCCTTGGCAAAGATGTCCGGCTGGGCACTACGCGGGAGGTAAGCATCACTTCCTTCGACGGCACCCAAATACAGGGCTGGCTGGTGGTGCCGCCGGATTTCAAGGCGACCCGGAAATACCCGGCCATCCTCGAGATACACGGCGGTCCGCGCGTGCAATACGGTCACACTTTCTTCCACGAAATGCAATACCTGGCGTCCCGGGGATATGTGGTCCTCTACACCAACCCGCGCGGCGGGGCCGGGCGGGGCGAAACCTGGGCCGAGGCGATTGCCGGCGGCTGGGGTGAGCTTGATTACAAAGACTGCATGGCCGCCGCCGACTATCTGGAATCACTGAAATACGTCAGGTCCGCCCAGATGGGTGTTACCGGAGGATCTTACGGCGGCTATATGACCAACTGGATCATCGGGCACACCAACCGTTTTGCCGCGGCCGTAACCCAGCGGAGTGTGGTCGATCTTAAGTCCTTCGTGGGATCTTCGGATATCGGTTACGATGTCAATCGCGAATTCGACGGCTGGCCCTGGACCAATAATGAGAACTATATCAAGTGTTCTCCGATAACCTACTTCAAGAACGTCAAAACACCGGTCCTGATTATTCACTCGGAGCAGGATCTGCGCTGCAATATCGAACAGGGAGAACAGATGTTCGTTATGCTCAAGGTGCTTGGCAAGAAGGTCGAGATGGTGCGTTTTCCGGGTGAGCCGCATGGGCTGTCGCGACACGGCCGTCCCGACCGCAGGGTGGCGCGCCTGGAGTGGATCGACAAATGGTTCAGCCGCTACCTGAAGAAGTGATTCGGGATATAGTCAGAATATAGAGAACGAGTGTTTTGCAGACGGTCGGCGTGGGGTCAAACCCTCGCCGATCGTTTTATTTTGATTCAGCGAGATTCACGCAGTTTATAGCCCTGGCTCTTGATAAAGGCCTCTGCCTCCGCGCGAGTGCGAAATATCTGTGATACGGACTTCGCTCCCGACTTCTCGATCATCTGCAGAAGTTGCTTATAGGTAGTAACATTGTTGATGATGTGAATCATCCACTGCATGTTATGCTCAAGGGCCCACTTCATGTGAGCGCCGATGATTTCGATGATCTCCGGATAACCTATTTTCCAGTTACTCAGGTCGGTGAATTTGATCCACGGCTCATCGACCAGCCCCGCGACTTCTTCTTCGAAGTCTTCCTTGTAGGCCCAGGCCGTCTCGACTTTCCAGACGCCGAAGATCTTCTCGTAGACGATGCGTGTTTCCGGATCTGCATCTGAATTATATTCCAGGTGCCAACCACTCATTATTGATACCCCAAGAATTAGATTCCGCTGTAGAGATGTAGCTTATACCGTCCTTATGACAGTCGAATATACGTCACCGACCTACATCGTCAAAGCAAAAAAAGACTTATTCTCGGGGCAAAGTACGTTTCCTGCAATCCCGACAAGATGGGCCAGGAACAACATCGATGATTACGGCCCATTATTACGTACACCGCGGGCGCAGAGAATCAAAATCGCAGCAGAATCCAACCTGATGCTCTGTTCTGGCAGACCCGCTCTACCGGGTGGCGCCCATGCGCGGCGGCGGTCCGCCGGTGAACATGAAGTCCACGAGGTAAACTATATCGGCGATATCGTTGCCGCCAAGGCCATCCATATTCCCCCGCCAGCGAGGATAGACGGGTGGTTCACCGCCGGTGAAAGCCCAGTCGACGAGGTAAACGAGGTCGCCTATATCAATAACGAAGTCGCCGTTTATATCGCCGGGAAGATAATTGAAGGCGGCGTGCGTCGGACCGTCGCCGACAGCATACCGATAGTGTTCGCCTCCACCGGCATCGATTCTCGTCACATAGTCTCGGAAGGTCCCCACGAAAGGCATGCTGTCCTGATAGGCAACGACCATCATGCAGCCGGAATCGACCACCAGCGGCGCAACATCATCGTGGTAAACATCGTAACTCGTGGCGTTGTAGTTGAAGACGTAGCCGTCGTCGGTCCAGCCGCCGGCGGCGAGGTAGGCGATGTTGTCCGGGCCGATCGTGATCGTACCGGGAGAACCACCCACCGGGATACTGTCCAGGACAGCATCGGCCGAGGGATCGATCACGTAGACGATACCGAAGCTCGACCAGTAATCACCGGTGCATACGACATGAATCAGTCCGGCAGTATCAACATCGAGGTACTGCGGGTTGGTCCCGACATCTATCGCGGTCAAAATACTGTCACCCTCGGTATCGAATACCACCACCCGCCCCTGGCCGTATTGCCAGGTATTGAAATCGAAGGCCGTGATCGCAACATACACCTTCGCGTCATGGATCACCACCCCCTCCGGACTCACCCCCACCGGCCACTGGCCAACCACCTGACCGGTGGTCACATCGACTTTGTCGAGAGTTCCGGTGACCAGTTCGGTTACGTAAACATATTGATTGTCGAGGAAGGCCATCCAGAACGGGTTAACACCATCCTCCATAGCTATATAACCCCGGGTCTGCTCAGCATTGAGATCGATCACCTGTATCTCATCGGTACCGGAATTCAGGACATAGGCCATGGTATCCCGGACGACTATTTGTGAAGGATAGCTCTGCAGATCCGAGCCAAGCGTGGTAATATTATTAACAACCGCGTCGGTGTTGAGGTTGATCTTCGACAGCGTTTCACCGGAGGTGTGAATTACATAGGCGGTTGGCTCCCGGGCCTCCAGAAAGGCCGGTGCCATGAGAGCGATTATCAGAACGGTGGCTATATATCTAGACATTCTTTTTTTCCTTTATCATCAAAACCAGTAGTCGCAGCGCTCAAGAGCCCGCCCGCCCCAGACCATAGGCCACGCTCCAGTTGATGCTGTGATTGCGGCCGGGCATGGGAATATGGCTTATGAGCGTGTAGTCTTCATCCAGCACATTGTCGAGCCTCCAATCGAGGCGGAAATGCCACTTTTCGGCAACCGAAAACTTGATCCCGGCCCTGACATCGTCCAGGCGATAGGCGTCATACCACTTTTCATTGCCCTCGAGGGCATAGCGCCGGCCAACCCTCCGGGAGGCATAGGAGGCGAAAAGAAAACGGTATTCGGCCCGTACTCCGAAGGTCGTGACATAATGCGGGGTGTAGGTAACCTTGCGATCATAACTGTTGTGACCGGGGACCTTATTGACAGCATCGGTAATGGTGTTGCGGTAGGACACTTCGAACATACCGTTGAAGACACTGAGTGTCACGAAATCTTCGTGCCCGGTCATGCGTACGAGGCCGAGATTGTAGGGTGTCCAGACGCCGCCATAACCCATGGCCCAGGCAACCTGGTCGGTAACATCGTTCCGGTAGAAGGTCATGCCGCCGGCGACATCCACCCATGACCCGACTGCCGCCAGTTCGAACCCCAGTTCGCGGTGTTCCGAACGCTCGGGCCGCAAATCGGGGTTTCCGGAGGCCCGGACATCACCCTTCCAGAAAAGGGCATTCATGCCCGGCAGGCGGAAAGACTTGCCCCAGCTTCCGCGGACAATGGCCCGCAGTTGATCCCCCTTCGTAATCGAGAATCCCGCCCGTGGCGACCACTGCTCGGTGGTTACTTCCTCGCGAACGGGGTCCCAGGGGAACACGCGACCCGAAGATTCGGGTTTGGTAGCAGCGTGATCGTAGCGCAGACTGAGATCAACCGAGGCGCGATCGACCAGGCCGCTGCGCCTGAGATCGAAAGCCTGCTCGTCGCGCACGAAAAACGACCGCGTTTTCCTGACGGTTTCTCCGGTGGAATACAACTCGCGCAGTAAATCACGGTGATCGACTTTATCGCGTTGAAGGGCGACACCCCACTCAAGGCCGTTGGCCTGCCACAATTCGTGCGACAGGGTGACGCCAAGGTCATATATTTCGTTCGTGTAGCGCGTATCATAGCGATCGCTGACGACCGCTTCAAGATCGGTAAAGGCCTGGTCAAGACTCGTGTATCCCAGGCGAACTCGCACCCGATGTTCCTCCGCGAATTCGAATTCACCGTTGACGTCGAAGAGGGTGCGGTCATCCTCTTTGCCGGCCGTGAAATTCTGTTCCGAGGCCCACCCGGGCAGACCGTTCTCTGAGTTGTAAACCTGCAGTGAGGAACGCAGGGTCAGCCGCTTTCGTGGAGCGAAAATCGCGGAGCCATAGTAGCTCGATGAAGAGAAATTATTGTTAACCCGCGTACCCGAATGGAGGACATTTTCCGGCGCGACGCTGTAGGTATAATCAAAATCTCCGTCACTGTCGCGCTCGCTGAAGGCGAATTTACCGGCCAAAGACCGGATGCGAAGGGGGTTCTTGAGGACGAAGCTATTTTGCCGGGTCTGCCATCGTCCGCGGACACCCTCAAGGGCCACGGAGGTCGGCCCGGCCAGGACTTTCTGCTGGGTCACGATATTGACGACGCCGGCCAGGGCATCCGGGCCAAACCGGGCCGAGGCCCCACCGCGATGGATCTCAACTTCTTCGATGATTTCCAGCGGAATCGCCCCGAGATCGGCTATCCCGGAACCGCCGGCGTTGATCCTGTGACCATCGACCAAAACCAGCACGTGTTTGGGATCGCTGCCGCGAATTCGAATACGAGCCTCTCCCCCGACGGATCCGGTGCGCTCGACATACACGCCCTCGACCGTCTCGAGGAGTTCCGACAAATCATGAGGCTGTAATCGGTCAATGGCAGTGCGATCGATAGTTGTCACGGGACCGAGACGGGGCACGATGCGTTTTCCCTCGACAATGATGTCGGTTACACGGTAGAGCCGTTTGGACAGGTTGATGCGGAGATAGCGGGTGATGTCGCCGACAATATCCACCCCGGTTTCCTTCGCATCGAGGTAACCCTCACAGCGAACGGTGAGCCGGTACTGTCCTTCAGGCAGATTCGCGAACGTAAAGCGCCCGGCGGCGTCGGTGATGGTGCCGATGCTGGTGCGAACGAGGATCACTTCGGCCCCGGAAACGGGAGAACCGTCTTCAACGTCAAGGACGACGCCCGCAAGGCGGGTAACGTTTTGCGCACCGAGGGGCGACGACAGGGCCAGCAGTAACAGCAGGGCCAGGGCGCCGGCGATGATAATTCGTTTCGGCACTTTTCCGGGGGATGGACCGGATCGGGTCTCGGGACCGAATCGCGGCCGGGTTTTGTTACGGGCTCCCATCGCGCCCGCAACGGGTCGCCCTGAGCGACCCATGTAAAAACGCCTCATGGCTATTCCCTTTCGGCTGCCACCGGCGTCGGGTCGAAACCTGCCAGCCCGCGCTGGCGGCAACAATGCGGGATGAAGCTACGGCAGGTTTCCTGGCTCGGGTATCGGACCCTCTCAGGCGCCTTCCCCATCTTCGACAGGTGGCATAAGGCCTGAGAAGTAACCCTTACAGTAGCGGGGCTGCGACGGTTTCGCACCGTCTTCCCTATTATCCGCCCCCGTGGGCGGCACCGCAACGATTGACATAATTTAGCCTGCTCAATCACTGCTTGTCAAGCAGGCCGTAAACTATTTTCGTTGACTCGCCGGCGGCCCCAAATCACCTTCTGTTACCAATAGAAAATAGTATCAGAATTGAAGGAGGCATTATGCATGCCGTACTCGCCCCATTGGCGGGGATTTACGCCGTCAACTTCCAGCTCATGCAAATGGCCGTGGCGGATGTAGCCGAAACCGACCTCACGACCCGCCCCGGCGATGACGCCAACTCAATGCATTGCGTAACCGGCCATATCGTAAGTTCCCGCTACTTCCTGGCCAACCTGATGGGGATTCCGGAAAACTGCCCCTTCGGCGACCGATACGCGCGCGGAGCCGACTGGAAACAGGTCGCAAGCGACCCAACAATGGACGAGATTTTGTCTGCCTGTGAAACCATCACCGGCAAAATCACCGCCTGCCTGGAAGGGATGACCGATGCCGACCTCGAAGCTAAGTCGCCGCAGGCGTTCCCCAACGGTGACGATACAGTTCGCGGAGCAATCGCCTTTCTCGCCCTGCATGAGAGCTACCATGTCGGGCAACTGGCCTACATTCGCAAACTTCAGGGCTATAAGTCTCTGGTCGGGTAGTCAGTTCTCTGTCCACAAAACCACAAGGCCCCGTCTCTCTCAGAGAGCGGGGCCTTTTTGATGCATAACAAAGGTGCAGATTTTCTAAAGCATCGACAGGTACTTGTTCTGCTCGTACTGGCTGACGTGGATGCGGTACTGGTCCCATTCGATGCGTTTGTTCAGGATCAGGGCGTTGAAAATGTGACTGCCCAGGGCCTCCTGCATCAATTCCGATTGCTCGAATTCCGCAATGGCATTCTCGAGCGAATTGGGCAGGGTATCGATCTTGAGTTCGGACATGTCCTTTTCCGACATATGGAAGATGTTTTCCTCGATCGGTTCGTCCAGCTCATATTCGTTTTCAATGCCCTTGAGACCGGCGGCAAGCATGCTGGC
>CAZVUZ010000042.1:0-21529 GCA_964630485.1 uncultured Ignavibacteriales bacterium | reverse complement strand
ACGCCCGGTGGCCCACTCGGGTTAGATCTCGGTGCCCCACCCGCTTGCGCCTGCCCGCCGAAGGAGGGCCTGCCCGCCGAAGGAGGGGTGAGGTCCATTCACAAGGGTGACCTGCTAGTGGCTTTTCCTCAATACGGTCACAAGCACACCCGAGGACGGATGGGCCGCCAGAGGCGGCTTGGTCAGGTTGCGCAGGTCGCGGCGCACGAGGACGTACGCCGCGCACAATGAGTGATTGCCGGTCGCCCCGACTACTGTACTGTAATCATAAAGCACAAAAGAAAACGGGTGGGCCCAAAAGGTCCACCCGTGTCTATTTCAACATTATTCAAAAAACGAGACGCTATCCTGCCTGCTTTTGAGCCTTCGGCACCACCGGCTGAAAATCAAGAGCCTTGGTGGGGCAGAAGTGGGCACAAACCGGGTCACCGCCGCACAGGTCGCATTTCACAACCATATTATGTATGGGGTCATGCAACGAACAGCCGAACGGACAGGCCGCCACACAGGCCATGCACTTGACACACTTCTCCTGGTCGATCTCCAGCGCCCCTGTCTCCTCATTCAGCGAGATAGCATCCACGAGGCAGGCGTTTTTACAGGCCGGCTCTTCGCAGTGCAGGCAGACCACCGGGGTCCACATCTCCTTGAAACCGGCTGCAAGCGGGTAGATGCGACTGCGTCCGGGCTTGCCGTCAATCGAATGCGCAAAAGCGCAGGCCAGTTCGCAGGTGCGACAGCCGATGCACTTGTCGGGAAAAACTACCAGACGATTCTTCATGACTGCACCTCCCGGCTCCAGTTGACGATGGTGCCCATTTTGAGTGACAGCTCCCGACGGTGCTCATCATCGGCGACTTCGAAATACTCCATCGGGATACCCCGACGCTCGTGCAGGGCTTTGGCGAAGTCTTTGGTGATGGTCGTCTTGCCGGTTTTGGCGCATTGGATCAAATCGAAGGTCTTACCCCAGATCTTACGCTTGTTGCCGACATCTTCATACTTGATGACATTGGTCGGGCAGACCTGCACGCAGGCCAGGCAACCGACACAGTCCGGGGGCGCTTCCTTGAGCGGCGGAGCGATTTCCTTGTCGTGGCCTCGGCCAACGGTGGAAATGGCGCTGAACCCCATGCGTTCGCACACCCGCGTGCACAACCCGCAGAGGATGCAGTTGTCGCTGTCGGGGACCGCCTCGTAACTGGTCTGGGTGATGCCGTACTCGGCCGCCATCTTCCGCATCTCGGGCGAATTGGGACAGCGGGCCAGTTGCAGGTCGAGCAGGGTCTTGCGCAGTTCAATCACCTGCGGCGAATGCGTCTGGACGATCAAGCCGTCCTCGACAGGGTAGAGGCAGGAAGTTACGATATTCTTCCAACCGTCCCACGACTCTTTGGTGATCTCCACCGAGCAGAGCCGACAGTCGCCGCATGGCTCGTCTGCCTCGGGGTTGCATATGGCCGGGATGTCGATGCCCTCGCTGCGGATAACCGCCATCTGCATTGCACCCTCAAAGGCCTCAACCACTCTTCCATTTATTATTAGTTTTACCATCTGTTGTCTCCTACAGCACCTCGATGGCACTTCGTGTGCAGACGGCGTAGCAGGCGCCGCACTTGTCACACTTGTCCTGATCTATAACATGAGGTTCTTTTTTCTTACCGGTAATGGCGTCATGCGGGCAAACCCCGAGGCAGGCCATGCAGCCGTCGCATTTCTCGGGATCGATCTTGTACGTGATCAGTTTGCGGCAGACGCCGGCGGGGCATTTCTTGTCCCGGATATGAGCCAGGTATTCGTCGCGGAAGTACTTGACCGTGCTCAGGAACGGATTCGGACCCGACTTGCCCAGGCCGCACAACGACCCGGTGACAATCACGTCCGAGAGTTGTTCCATTTTCTTCAGGTCTTCCTCGGTGGCTCGGCCTTCACAGACAGCGGTTGCGAGCGCATGCAACTGGTACAGTCCCTCGCGGCAGGGGACACATTTGCCGCAGGACTCGTTGTTGAGGAAGGACAGGAAGTACTTGGCCAGATCGACCACACAGGTGCGGTCGTCCATGACGATCATACCGCCCGAGCCCATCATAGAGCCGGCCTCGGTCAGGGTGTCGAAATCAACACCAAGGTCGAGTTTGTCCTCGGGCAGACAGCCGCCGGAGGGGCCGCCGGTCTGGACGGCCTTGAATGGCCGGTCGTCCTGGATACCGCCGCCGATATCATAAATGATCTCGCGCAACGTGGTGCCCATCGGTACTTCGATAAGACCGGTGTTGACGACCTTACCCACGAGCGAGAAGGCCTTGGTGCCGGTGCTCTTGGCGGTGCCTATCTTGGCGAACCAGGCGCCGCCGCGGTCGATAATGACCGGGACATTGGCATAGGTCTCGACGTTGTTGAGAACCGTGGGCTTGTCGAACAGGCCCTTTTGCACCGAGCGGACGTATTTTGCTCGCGGTTCGCCGACCTCACCGGCCACGGATTTCATCAGCGCCGAGGACTCGCCGCAGACGAAGGCGCCGCCGCCACGTGAGATATGGATGTCGAGCGAGAAACCGGTGCCGAATATGTCGTCACCGATCAATCCCATTTCCCTGGCCTGTTCAATAGCTTTTTGCAGGTTGACGACGGCCAGGGGGTATTCCTCGCGGACGTAAATGTACGCCTGATGGGCATCGACCGCAAAGGAGGCGATAATCATGCCCTCGATAACACTGTGGGGATCGCCCTCCATGACGGCGCGATCCATGAAGGCTCCGGGGTCGCCCTCGTCACCGTTGCAGATGACGTAATGGGGTGTCTCTTCGTAGCCGGCGCAGGTTTTCCATTTACGACCGGTCGGGAAACCGCCGCCGCCGCGACCGCGCAGGCCGGATTTGACGATCTCGTCGATGACTTTGGCCGGTTTCATCTTAGTCAGGGCTTTGGCCATGGCCTGGTAGCCGCCGACGGCAATGTATTCCTCGATATCGCACTGGTTTATCTTGCCGATATTGCGCAGGGCGATACGCTGCTGGTGACGGTAGAAGGGGATGTCGTTGTAGTTGACAACCTTGTCACCTGTCTTGGGGTCGGTGTAGAGGAGGCGCTCGACGACTTCATTTTTCTTGATGGTCGTCTCGACGATTTCCTCAACGTCTTTCGGTTTCACTTTCGTGTAGAAAGTGCCGTCCGGTTCGAACACCACCAGGGGACCCTGCTGGCAGAAACCGTGACATCCGGTCTCCTTGAGGGCCTCGACGGTGAAGTTCTTTATCCGTTTGGCCTTGAGGACCTTCTTGAGTTCATCGCTGACTTTCTGAGCGCCGTTGGCCAGACACCCCGGTCCGCAGCAGACCAGCACCTTGCGGGGGTACTTGTCGAGCCTGGCGCGATACTCCTCTTGCAGCTTCGTGAGCTGTGCTGGGGTCTCTATGCGCATATCAACCTTTCTTCCCTTTGCGAAGCAATTTCTTGCAACTGGCCACCGACACGCCGCCGTGGAAGTCCTCATTGAGGGCTACCACCGGCGCCATGGCGCAGGCGCCGACGCAGGCAACGGTTTCAAGGGTGTACTTGCCATCGGCAGTGGTCTCACCGGCTTTGATGCCCAGTTCGTTTTCAAGTCTCTCCTGAATCTGCCTGGCGCCCTTGATATGGCAGGTAGTGCCGACGCAGATGCGGATAACATTTTCGCCGCGGGGGGTGAGGCTGAATGCGTTATAGAATGTTGAAACCGAGTAAACCTTACTCAGCGGAACCGAGAGAGCTTTGGAAGTCTGCTCGAGGGCTTCGCCGGGCAGGTAATGATATTCTTTTTGTATGTCCTGAAGGACCGCAATCAGGGAGCTCGGATCCTGCGGATAGCGGTCGATTATCTTCGGGAGATTGCTCAAATCCTGACTCATGCCTTTTCCTTCTGTCCAAGCGCGTCCAGGGCCAGTTGATAGCCTTCCTCAACGGCGTCGAGGTTGATCTGGAGAACCGATTTTTTGCGGGCCAGTTTGTCCTTGATGGTATCCTTGATGACATCGAGTTCGATGACACCGCTGGCGCCGATGAAAGCGCCCAGGATAACCACGTTGGCCGATTTGGGATTGCCTGCCCGCATAGCCATCTCGTTGGCCGGCACCTGTATCTGTTTGATGTCGGTGCGGTCGGAGGTGACGTCGATGAGCGAGCTGTTAATGATCAACACGCCGCCCGCTTTGATCATGGGTGCGAACTTGTCCAGTGACGGACGGTTGAAGACGCAGGCGCATTGCGGGTTGCTGATAATCGGCGAGCCGATGCGCTTGTCGGAAACGACCACGGTGCAATAGGCAGTGCCGCCGCGCATCTCCGGCCCGTATGACGGAATCCAGCAAACCTGTTTGTCGACCCGGATGGCGGCGTAGGCCAGAAGCTGGCCGGCCGTCATAATCCCCTGGCCTCCAAACCCGGCGAAAGTGACTTCATACTGCTTCATTATTTCACCTCCGCGCTTTTCGGCTCTTTTTTCAGACCCAGCGGATAGTAGTCGATCACGCGATCCGTGATCCATTTGGTCGACTCCGTCGGAGTCAGACCCCAGTTGGTCGGGCAGGTGGAAAGCACTTCGACCAGCGAGAAGCAGGTGTTGTCGATCTGGTATTGGAATGCCTTGCGGATGGCTCTCTTAGCCTGAATGATATGTCGCGGCGAATGTACCGAAACGCGCTCGATATAACCCGGTGTGACCAGGGTCGCAAGCATTTCGGATATCCGCATGGGCTGACCGACCTGGGAGACGTCGCGTCCCATCGGGCAGGTGGTGGTCACCTGGCCCTGAAGAGTCGTCGGGGCCATCTGGCCGCCGGTCATACCGTAAATACCGTTATTGACGAAAACCACCGTGATCTTCTCGCCGCGATTGGCGGCGTGGACGATCTCAGCGAGACCGATCGAGGCCAGGTCGCCGTCACCCTGGTAGGTGAAGACGGTCATGTCCGGTCGGCATCGTTTGAATCCCGTTGCCAGGGCCGGGGCGCGACCGTGGGGCGCCTCGAGAAAATCGGTATTGATATAGTTGTATGCAAACACTGAGCAACCCACGGGGGCCACACCAAGCGTGTTCTCCCGTACGCCTAACTCATCAATAGCCTCCGCCACCAGCCGGTGAATAACACCGTGAGTGCAACCCGGACAATAGTGGGTGACGACTTCCTTGAGAGCTGTCGGCCGCTCAAATATGACGTTAGTATCCAGTGCCATAATACCCTCAAGCTTTCTTTGTGCGTGGACCAGAGCCGCGCTTCTTCGTGATCAGGTTCCTGACCTGCTCTTTGACTTCTTCGGGGGAGGGAACCACGCCGCCGGTGCGGCCGAAGAAATGCACGGGCTTTTTGCCGACCATGGCGCGTTCGACATCTTCGAGCATCTGGGCCATACTCATCTCAATGGTGAGCACGTGCTTGATGTTCTTTTTGGTTCCCTCCGCGTAAATCTCTTTGCCCGGGAAGGGGAACAGGGTGATCGGCCTCAACAGGCCGACCTGGATGCCTTCCTGTTTGAGTTCGTCGATAGCCGTCTGGCATATACGAGCCATGGTGCCGTAGGCGACGATCAGGACCTCGTTTGCCTCTTTGACATTGTACAACTCGTGACGCACTTCATCCTTTTGCATGCGTTCGTACTTTTCGTGGAGAATGTGCGAGTTGTTTTCGAGTGCGATCGGGTCGAGGAACAGCGATTTTATGATGTGTGGATCGCGCCCCCGGGCGCCGGTTGCGGCCCAGGTGTTTTCGGGAAGTGGCGGCTCCTTGTAATCGTCGGGGAATTCTACCGGTTCCATCATCTGGCCGATCATGCCGTCACCGATCATCATGACCGGGTTGCGGTATTTGTCAGCGAGGTGGAAGGAGAGCATCATCAAATCGACCGCTTCCTGAATTGTTGACGGCGCCAGGACGAGCAGGCGATAGTCGCCATGACCGCCGCCCTTAACGGCCTGGAAATAATCGGATTGGGCCGGGAGAATCCCGCCCAGGCCGGGGCCGCCGCGCATTATGTTCACGATAACAGCCGGCAGCTCGGCGCCGGCCATGTACGAAATCGCCTCCTGCATGAGGCTGATACCGGGGCTGGACGATGTTGTGAAAACTCGCTTGCCCGTCGAGGCCGCCCCGAAGAGCATGTTGGCCACGGCCAGCTCGCTTTCACCCTGAAGGAAAACCCCGCCCGCTTCCGGCATGCGTCGGGAGAGGTACTCGGCCACCTCCGTCTGCGGCGTAATCGGGTAGCAGAAGTAATTCAGAGCACCCGCATGTATGGCCGCTTCGGCGATTGCCTCGTTCCCTTTCATCAGTATTTTTGCCATTGATCAAGTATCCTGTCTTTACTCTGCTCGTTAATACTCAAAAAGGCTGTAGACCAAGCCGTGGGTGTGTACCTCAATTGCTGCGTCCGGGCAGGTAATGGCACATATACGGCAGCCGATACAGCGGGATGGATCGTGAACCTGAGCGTAAAAATAGCCCCGCACAGTGATGTCTTTCGACATCGATATGATCTTTTGCGGACAGGCCTGAACGCACAATTCGCAACCCTTACAGTGGTTCTTATCTATGGTAATTCCGGGCATTACCTCATCCTCAATTATTGCTGCTTTCGATCTATGTCCTGTTCCTTCTCCCAGGGCTTCAGGAGGAAGCGATGGAGGGGCAGGACGGGGACGTCAAGCTGGTTAATGTCTAGTTTCTCGATATCCTGCTCAAGGGCGCTCAGGAACGCCACGGGCAAATCGGAACGTTTGCTTACCTGCCTCGAAAGGTCCAGGCCGTGCAGGATATCCTCCGGGGTGGTACTCTCCATCAAATGCGTGTTGGAGATAATACCGGTGAATTTCAATCGCGAAGAACTCTCGATATCGTTTATCATCTTAAGGCAACCGTCAACGTCGGCCGTGAATGGCCGGTTGGCATTCAATACCAGGAGCAACTCGAAGGTGCCGGGCTCAAAGGAACCCGCCAGGGAACCGAGCACCCGGGCGCCGGCGTCATCACCGCCGACGTCGAGGACCAGCACGCCCTCATGTCCCTCGATGGCGCCCTTGACCTCCGGCAGTATAATCGGGATCTCGGCGTAAAACTGGCTGCCTTTGGGGTTGATGGCGCGGATGCCGTAGACTTCCAGACGGCTCGCGGCCTCCCGGGACCGAAAATACGGGTTGACGACGTCCAGGTCAGCGATGGATACCGGTTGCGACTGCGATTGGGCCAGATGACGACTTAAATTGACCGCCACCTCGGACTTACCGCTGCCATAGCCACCCACAATTATTAAAATGCCTTTGGAAAAGGAGGGGAGACGATGCTGTCCGTGCACTCTTTCTATCACAACCAGAGAATTCCTTGACCCAACTTCGGGCGGGGTCATTACCCCAGGCCCAAATACGGCTTATTTCAGGACCTGGCGGACCATCAAAATCCTCTCGATTAGGTCCTTCGGCGAATATCGTGTCTGGTCGGGGTTAAGTCAAGCGGTTATGTGAAATGGAGCCCGATTATATTGGTTTGACACATCAATTGGAGCCGAGTATATTGCCGAATCGTATCGGCTTATGGAAATCGAACGCGTATCAGGAAGTATATGTTGGGATCAAAAATGACTATCTTTTCTCTGAAAACTGCAACCCGAATAGCAATCCCGGTGCTGGCGCTGGTGGCTTTGTTTTTGGCAGCCGGATGTGGCAGCGAAAATGAGACTGCGGAGATCAAACCCGACTATCCCGAGGGCTGGGAAACTTACACCTACCAGCAGATAAGAATCGTCCATCCACCGCAACATCCGCATCAGGAGCAGTTCCATTCCATAGCCCAGGGTTATGCAAATGCCCTGGCGAGGAATTGCCGTTTCCTGAGTATTCCGGTACCATTTGATACGCTCGTCGTATATTACTATACCGGACCGAGTCAGGGCTGGGAAATGACCGGTGAGAAATTCCCATTCGTAGACAGCGCCGACGTCATTCATTTTTGGACGCCCGGCTGGCTCGGAATCAGCCTCATGGAATACCTGATACCGAAATGGCTGCCGAAAAAGCCGCAATACCGGTTCCTGCAACACGGTTTGACAACTCTGTTTGATTACTCGCCCCACAATTACAACGAATTGACCTGGCGTTATTATAACGATACCTTGTTCGTGCCGTTGCTTGATCTCGCGACCGATACCACCGACTACCGTGATGATATTAACCGAGAGCGTCCGCAAACTGCCGAGGCTGCGTCGTTCGTCGATTTCCTGGTTTACAACTGGGGAATCCAGGGGCTTAATTTCATGTGGCGCGCCGAGGCTCGGTTTGACTGGGCCTCTGAAGGTATCTTCGGGATCAAGGTCGACAGCATGGAGACTCTCTGGCTGACTTTTGTCGAAAAATCCGTCAAAGGCGAGTTGCCTGTGAGCAATCCCGCCGTTAGCGATACTACTAAACCAAACGATTAAACGATTAGAAGAGGCAAGACATGGTCCAGGAAAACTGGAAAACTGCCATAACTGATATCGGTCCCGGTAAGATTCGGGTCAAAGGCTATGCTATCACCGACATCATGGAGAAGCTGTCCTACGCCGAAGTGGTTTACCTTATCCTCAAGGGTGAATTGCCGAGCAAGGCGGAAGCGGAGTTGATGAATGCCATTTTGGTGGCATCCATTGACCACGGCGCGTCGCCGCCCTCGGTCCTGGGGACTCGCACCGTCATGTCCGGAGGTAACTCCCTCAATGCCGCCATTGCCGGCGGGGTGCTCGTCATCGGCGATACCCACGGCGGGGCCATCGAGCAGTCGGCCCGCATTATGCAGGAATGGTGCGGCAAGGACGGCGAACCGGCCGACCTGGCCGCGCAACTGGTTGACTGGCTGAAGGAGACCAGGAAACGGATGCCCGGTTTCGGCCACCGCCTGCACAAGGTGGATCCGCGCACGGCCCGGCTCTTCGCGATTGCCGAACGCCATGGATACAAGGGGCGGCACATTGAGATGTGCAAGGCGATTGAGAAGGCCCTGGCGGAAAAAACCGGCCGGCAATTGCCGATTAACGTTGACGGCGCCGTTGCGGCCGTGATCTCCGATATGGGCTTCGATTGGCGGCTCGGCAAGGGTTTCTTCATAATCTCGCGCGTGCCCGGTCTGTTGGCTCACGCCTATGAAGAGATGACGCGCGAAAAACCCATGCGCAAACTCGGCCCACTGCCGTATGAGTACGACGGTCCGCCCGATCGCGAAATCGAAAGATAAATCTCTGCCTGGATTGCACAATGGACGGCAGGCACTCCGGTGTCTGCCGCTTTCTCTTATGATTGTATGAAGTCGGATGGATGTTCTGTTACGTGAAGCGGGGACTTATCCCAGCGTTGATTGTGCTAAAAGCACGGCGGCGGAACGGCACCGTCGCTGAACATGTAATCCACCAGGTCCACCAGATCGGCGATATCGACCAACTCCGCGCCGTCACCGTTGACGTCGGCCTCCTCGGGACACGGTGGGGGAGGGCCGCCGGTGAACATATAATCCACCACGAACACGAGATCGGCAATGTCGATGAGTTCCGCGCCGTCATGGTTGATGTCGCCACGGTTCAGACAACAGCAGGCATCTCCCACGCCGTCGCTATCGGTGTCAGCTTGCGCCGGGTTGGGTCTGAGGGGGCAATTGTCGACGTTGCCGCAGATACCGTCGAGGTCAATGTCGTTGTCGGCGTCGTCGGGACATGCATCGCAGACATCACCGAGGCCGTCCTCGTCTCGATCGATCTGGTCAGGATTGGATACCTGAGGACAGTTGTCGCAGGCGTCTCCAGCCTCATCGGCGTCGGAGTCGGTTTGATCCGTATTGACAATGTTGGGACAGTTGTCACAGACGTCGCCGATATTATCGACATCGGCGTCCTCTTGGGAGGTGTTGGCCGCCTCGGGACAGTTGTCACAGGCGTCACCGATACCGTCGCGGTCTGAGTCGCTCTGCTGTGGGTTGTAATCGTCCTGACAGTTGTCGCAAATATCTCCCACGCCGTCGTCGTCGAAATCCTCCTGCCCGGGATTGTGATCGAACGGGCAATTGTCGTCCCAGTTGGGAAGTCCATCGCCATCCGGGTCGTTCAGGACGATTGTAATGCTGAAGGTGCAAGAATCCACGTTGCCCGACGGATCTTCGGCGAAGACGGTTATATCCGTAGTGCCGATGCCGAACAGCGTGCCCGAGGGCGGCGTGGTCGTTATCGATCCCAGATTGCAGTTGTCGATGGCCTGGGGGATGAATTTCACCACTGCACCATAGGCTCCCACGTCATTGAGTTTGCTGATATTATCGGGGCAATCCAACACCGGCGGTTCGGTGTCTTCGACAATAATATCCATGGAGGCGGTGTCCGACAGGCCGGCGCTGTCGGTGGCAATTACCTGCACTGTCGTGAGTCCACCCTCGAAGTAGGCTCCGGACGGTGGTTGCGTGGTGACGGCGGCGATGCCGCAATTGTCCGTAGCCGTCGGATTGATGTCCACAATCGCACCGCACTGGTCAGGGTCGTTGCCGACCGTCGCCGTTTGCCCCGGTTCGACCACCGGCGGTTCGGTGTCGACAACCGTGACGGTGAAAGAGGAGAAGCCCATGTTGCCGTCGCGGTCGACGGCGAAACAGGAGACGTAGGTATTGCCCATGGCGAAGAAAGATCCGGAGCCGGGCGAGCACATCGCCGACCCCTCGCAGTTCTCGTCCACGCCGACGCTGTACGTTACCACGGCGCCGCACTGGCCGGCATCGTTCGGGGTGGTTATGTCATCCGGGCAGATCGGGGTGGGCGCTTCATTGTCCTCAACCGTGATCTGGAACATGCAGGTGTCAGCCAGTCCGGAGGCGTCAGTGGCCACACAAGTGGCGGTGAGAGAACCAACCTCGAAGTAGCCTCCCGACGGCGGTGAGCATACCAGGGCCATCCCCGGAGCATTGTCCGAGGCCGTGACCGGATAATCGAAAACGGCACCGCAATCGCCGGGGTCGGTGTCCAGGACCGTATCTCCGGGACAACTCAGAAGCGGCGGTTCCACATCGTTGACGGTGACCGCGAAGCCGCAGGTGTCGGCATTGCCCGCACCGTCAACGGCGATGCAGTAGGAGCCGGTCTCGCCGATGGGGAAGAAGGATCCGGACGGTGGGTAGCAGGCTATGGTTGCCCCCGCCTGATCATCGCTGACCGTGGCGGTGTAAGTGACGACAGCACCCGGCTGACCCGGGTCATTGGGTAAGGTGATCGAGTAGGGACAGTGGGCTTCGGGGGGAATCGTGTCCGGCACGGAGGCGAGGATGCCGCCGTTGTAGAAGTCAACCAGTCGGCTGGTAGTGTCGGCCGGACCGGTCGAACAACTCAGGGGGGCGCCGTAAATCGTGGGAAAAGCCGAGTCGGCTGTGATCAGTGCCTCCGCAAAACCGTCGTAGTTGTAGACGTCTTTGGAAATGAGAAGACTGTCGCCAAGGCGGTTGGAGAGAGCATTGTCGCCACAATCGTACCATTTCCAGCGCAGGGGCAAAAACTGACCCTCGAGGAGCGGATTGTTGACTATATAAAAAGTAATCTCGGCCAGGGTCCCGCCGTTCTGGCCGAAACATACAGGGTGGCTCTGGCCGTTGTTGATGTCGGCGATCCCCACCAGGCGCAGGCACCGGGTGTAGGCGAGATTGTAGGTGAAGTATTCCCACTGGCAGTCGGCGAACAGATCCCCGGCCGCGACCGTTACCACCGACAGGGTGGTGTCCCTTTCCAGCAGGAGATCGAAACCGCCGATCTGAAGATCTTCGGTGTTTTCCAGTATTATCGAAACCGTGGCCTGGCTTCCCACCGACGCCGACATCAGCCGCTCCATCCTGATCGACACGGCCGCTCCGGCGTTGCCGAAGAGCACAATAATGGAAGCCAAAAGCCAAAGTTGTTTCACGCGAAATGTCCTTGCGAAGTCAGTCGTAGGTAACACTTCATTATAATCACCACTTCGCCCGGCGTCAAGCACGCGAACCGGATGGCAGCGCCCCGCGGACACTGGCGATCAAAGTGTATCAATATAAACACTATCGGCCGACCGGAGGTAACGTGAAGGGGGGAATGACAAAAGGCGAATCTTTCGACTCGCCTCTGTCACGGCTGGATCGGTGTCGTCAGGAACGGGCGGGTCCGGTTATGCCCATCGCCCGACAACCCGGAATCCGGACATAGCATCCCGAATTCCGGTCACTGAACAATAGAAAATGCTCTTATGAAACAGGCGTCCGACGCCTGGGGTCTAACTGGCCCGAGGTGGGAATGCCCACGATGGGATGGCCTCCGGTACTGCTGAAAGCCATCACGCCCATGGCCACGAAGTTTAGGAACGGAATCAGGACCAGAAATCCCCAGAGGGGGGAATGGCCGCTGGCCCGGGCTGTTTCCATCCACAAAATGGCAAACACGAAAACATTGACCACCGGCACGAATAGAAACAGGAACCACCACCACTCTTTGGCCGCCATCCTTATCAGAAGAAAGGTGTTCATTACCGGGATAAACGACCACCAGGCCCTGTCGGCACACCCGACCTTTTGCGCTATCTTGAATTGTGACCAGGCGAAGTAGCCGTAGATAGCCAGAATCACCAGCCAGGCTATCGCCGGTATACCGGCATTATTGTAACTCTGCTCGTACATGATTCCCTCCTGAAACCTGGAATAGGGATACGACGACGGTTGAACCCTCACCCACCGCCCGTTTGGTATAGTATCGACCCCAAAGAAGGTAAACTTAACTGCTTTGAGTACAAAGATCGACATCGAGGTGCCAGCTGAAGTGTTTGTCGTGTAGACGTTTACCCAGCCCCTCTGGCGGTTCCCGGTCTTGAAGCGGGATGATCTCCGAGGTCTCTTACCGTGGCCGGCGATATTTCTTGTCGCGCCGGGCCAACCCTGTTATCTTGGCGACCATGAGTATCATTAAGGAAAAGGCAACTCAGGTCTTTGACTTGCTCAGAGAATTGGACCTGGATATGTGGCTGGTTTTTGTCCGCGAAACATCGATTATGGCCGACCCGGTGCTGCCTTTGGTCGTCGGTCATGAGGCCACCTGGCAGTCCTTCTTCATGTATACGCGTGAGGGGGAGGCGATTGCCATGGTTGGCAACCTTGATCAGGAGAACTTTGTCCGGAGTGGGATTTTCTCGCAGGTTGTGACCTATACCCAGAGCGCCCGTGCCGGATTTCGCCAACAGATCGCGCGCATCGACCCCGGGCGGATTGCGGTCAATTTCTCCTCCGACAATCCCTCGGCTGACGGTCTCACCCACGGTATGTACCTGAAGCTGAAGGACTATCTGGACGGCACCCCCTACGGGGAAAACCTGGTTTCCGCCGACGAACTCTGTTCGAGACTACGCAGTCGCAAAACCGATGGTGAGATACAGCTGATCTCGCAGGCCGCCGCCCTGGCCGACCGAGCCTGGAAAATGGCCGTGCCCGAAATCAACACCGGTATGACCGAGCGGGAAGTGGCAGCGGTTATAGATGCCAGAATAGCCGACCTGGGCTCGACCAATTCGTTCAGCACCATCGCCAATGCCGGCGCCAAAACTTCTCCCGGGCACGGTATGCCGTCGGACGCGGTGCTGGAGCCCGGGGATTTGCTGCATGTTGATTTCGGGGCCGTCGTTGATGGCTATTGCTCCGACCTGCAGCGTCTTTTGTACTTCCCACCCTCAGGTGAGAAAGAGCCGACGCCCGAGTTGAATCGGGCTTTCAAAACCGTGCGCGATATCGTAACCGCTACCGGGGCGGCGGCCGTTCCGGGTAAGACCGGTTTTGATATCGACAGCCTCGCCCGCAAGATCCTCACCGGCGCCGGGTATCCCGAGTACCAGCATGCCCTGGGACATCAACTGGGCCGAGCCGTCCACGACGGCGGCGCCCTGCTGGGCCCGCGCTGGGAACGCTACGGTCGTACGATCGACATTCCACTCGAAATAGGAAATGTCTTCACCCTCGAACTGGAAATCAGCCTGCCCGGTATTGGCTGCATAGGCCTTGAGGAAGACGTCCGTATAACCGAAAAAGGAGCCGAGTTCCTGTGCCCACGTCAAACAGAGCTGACCACAAATCCGTCCGAGTAATTGCCCCGGCTTTTATAGCACTTGTCCTTGCGGGGATCATTGGTTGTGGACCGCCGAAGCCGGTCGAAGAGATCACAACCGCACCCTGTTACCCGTTGGATTTGAAAGTCGATGAGGGTGACCGGTCGCTGTCGCTGAGCTGGAAAATCGACTGTGAGAGAAACATCGCCGGATACGACATTTACGTTTCGCAGGAACCCCTGGTCGAAGAATATCCCGGCAACGAACTTCCGAAATCCATCAAGCCGTTCAACGATCGGACTTTTCCCGGCGACACCGATCCGTCTGACGGAATCGAACACTATGATGCCGGAAACCTTAAGAACGGCGTAACCTACTTCGTCTCGGTCCGGATTGTACTTCCCGACCGCAGTGTAACCCGACCGTCAAACGAAGTCCGGGTTGTCTGTGGGCCGAGTGGTGAGATACAGCTCGACTTCCGTTACCGGGGTACGAAAGATGGATTTGCCTTCGAGCAAAACGACTATGTTGCGGCCGATGCCCTGGGCAATGACCTGTATTTTTACTCTAAGGAGGGTGTCGATTACCTCGCCTCACCGCATCGGCTGGATGGGTTCTTGCGCTCCACGACCTTCAGGGTATTACCGTTCACGGGCGATTTGGCCGGGGTTCGGGCTCAATTGCGAACTCTCAGCGTCGAGCCCTCGGATGAACGCGTGTCGGTCAAGAAGGGTGATTGGGTGCAGATTCTCACCGCGGATAACCTGACCGCCCTGGTCCAAATACGCGGTTTCGAGGGGGCCGGGGAAGATCGAAAAGTGACACTCTTTTTCGCCTACCGACCGTCACCGAACTGGCTGTGACGGCCCGATTTCTGTAAAACAATGGTGGAAAATTTAATAAGTGACACTGCCCGTCCGATAGCATATATATAATAGACGCTCGTAACGGTAATCAACGTGGTCATTTATGCCGGGGTCCGTGTATGTCGGCGCCATCAGATAGTGATGTCCGGGCGTATACTATGACAATAATTTTACAGAAATCCGGGAAGGGTTTATAAGTGAAATTCGATAAGAATGCCTTGAAAATTGACGCCGAGAAGACCGCCGATCAACTATGTCAGTTGATTGTCCGCCAGGTCGGCGATGTAATGAAAAAAACCGGTACCGTAGTGGGTATTTCGGGAGGCATCGATTCGTCCGTTGTCGCCGCTCTCTGCGCCCGCGCCCTGGGCCCCAGGAAGGTGCTGGGGGTGATGATGCCGGAGCAGGACTCGGCTTCGGAGAGTAAGTCGCTCGCGCAGGAACTGGCCGCGACATTCGGGTTTGAGACCATCACCGAAGAGATCACCGGCGGCCTGAGCGGCATGGATTGTTATAGACGTCGTGATGAAGCGATCAAGTCGGTGTTTCCCGAATACGATGCCAATTATACGGCGAAGATTACAATTCACGGTAATATCCTCGAACACAAGCCGGTCAACTTTTTCAATCTGTCGATCGAGAGTCCCGCCGGGGAGGCCCAGACCAAACGCATGCCCCTGGCGGCGTATTTGCAGGTGGTGGCTGCCTCCAATCTCAAGCAGCGCCTGCGCATGACCACCCTCTATTACCACGCCGAGAAGCGCAACTGGGCCGTTGTCGGGACCGGCAACAAGGACGAGCACGAGCAGGGCTTCTTCGTAAAATACGGCGACGGTGGCGCCGATCTCAAGCCGATTGCACACCTGTTCAAAATGCAGGTGTACCAGCTGGCCGAGTTCCTCGGCGTGCCGACGGGAATCCTGAGGCGGACACCAACGACCGATACTTATTCGGCCGAGGTTACCCAGGCCGAGTTCTTCTTCGGACTTGATTTTTACAACATGGATATGCTCTGGTATGCCATGGAGAACGCCGTTCCGCCGCAGGAAGCGGCTAAGGTCCTTGATTTAACCGTCGAACAGGTGGAAACGGCTTACGCCAACATTAAGCGCAAAATCGTGGCGACCGAATATCTGCGTTTGCCGCCGCTGGAGGCAGAGTAAGTCTCACGGCGACCTCCTGATCGTTGCGCCGGAGTGTACCCGCTGCGCGCGGGTCTCCCGAGCCGTGTGCGAATTACTGCCGAGAGCCTGCAGGAGTCATTCGCGGGGCTCTCATTAACGAATTTGAAATCCTGCCGAAAAATGAATCGGAAGAGATTTTATGAATCTGATGAATCATGATGGAATTGTATGACGGAGACCAATCCGTTACAGGATGACCTATGTGCGGCATAGCCGGTTTTTTTCAGTTGCGCGAGGATCGACGGTCCGATGAAGCCCTTTTGGGCCGGATGGTAAACTCGCTCAGGCATCGCGGCCCCGACGAATTCGGTGCCTATTTCGACAATCATTGCGCCCTGGGGCAGGCCCGTCTATCCATCATCGATCTCGCGGGCGGCTCGCAGCCTCTGGCCAACGAAGATGAATCCCTCTGGATCACCTTCAACGGCGAGATATTCAATTACATCGAACTTCGCGAGGAACTTGAAAAGGCCGGGCATCGTTTCCGAACCCGATCCGATACCGAAGTTATTGTCCATGCCTACGAGGAGTGGGGGAGAGACTGTCTCAACCGATTCAACGGTCAGTTTGCCTTCGTTATCTACAATAAAAACGATAAATCGCTGTTTATAGCCCGTGACCGCCTGGGTATACGGCCTCTCTTTTACGGGTCCTTCAACGGGCGCTTTTATTTTGCGTCGGAGATCAAGGCGATTTTCTGTGACCCGGAGGTGCCGCGCCGCCTCGATTGTCGCGGCCTCGATGAGATCTTCACCTGGTGGACCACGGCGCCGCCGCGAACCGCGTTCGAGGGCATTAACGAGCTTGAAGCCGGGACCTGGTTAGAGGTCTCTGGCGATAAGATTGCTGGTGGACACTACTGGTCGATGCAATTCCCGGAGCATTTTGACACCAATCGCCGGGTGGATTCCTGGGCCGAGGAATTGCATTCCCTTCTCGTCGATGCCGTCCGGCTGAGGCTCCGGGCTGATGTGCCGGTTGGCGCCTATCTCTCCGGGGGACTCGATTCTTCGGCCACGACGGCCCTGATAAAACATTTCACGGACACCCCGGTCGAGAGTTTCTCCATAGCCTTTCATGACAAGGCCTACGACGAGTCGGAGTACCAGAACCAGATGGCCTCGTTCCTCGGCACCCGGCACCATCAGGTGAGCTGTTCCTACCTGGATATCGCCGAGAATTTCCCGGACGTCATTCGTCATACCGAGCGCCCGCTCGTGCGCACGGCCCCGACGCCACTCTATATGTTATCGAGGCTGGTTCGGCAGAATGACTTCAAGGTAGTTCTCACGGGTGAGGGTTCCGATGAGATTCTCGGTGGCTACGACATTTTCAAAGAAACCCTGGTGCGCAAATTCTGGTCGCGGCAGCCCGAGTCAAAATGGCGGCCTTTATTGCTTCGGCGGCTTTATCCGACCCTGCCGCTTTCGTCGGCGCGGGCGCGTTTTTATCTCGAGACGTTTTACAAGGCCGGACTGTCGGAAACGGATAAATACTACTTCTCCCATGGTCCGCGAATCAACACGACGGTCAAAATCAAGGACTACTTCACCGATGAGGTCACGGCGGCGATTGGCGATCACAATTCGATCACAGCTTTTGAACGCGACCTTCCCGAAGACTTCTTCAACTGGCACCACTTCGTCAGGGCCCAGTATGTCGAAGCCCGGTCGCTCCTGTCCGGCTACTTGCTGTCATCGCAGGGCGATCGCGTCTCGGCGGCCAATTCCGTCGAGGGTCGATATCCGTTTCTGGATCACCGGGTGGTCGAGTTTGCCGCTGGTATACCGCCCTGGTTCAAAATGCGGGGACTCAACGAGAAATATGTGCTCAAAAGGGCCATGAAACCGGAGTTGCCGGCAGAAATCCTCGCTCGGGTTAAGCAGCCCTACATGGCGCCCGATTCCAATTCGTTTTTCCAGGAGGATTCGCCCGCCTATATTGAAGATATACTGTCAGAGTCGAATTTGCAGAGAACCGGGCTTTTCCGTCCGGGCCCGGTCCAGAAACTTCGGGCCAAATGCGCCAGGCTTTCGCACGCCCATCTCTCGTTCAAGGACAATATGTCGTTTATAGGCATTTTGTCTACCGAGTTGTTAGTCAAGGAGTTCGTGGAACAATTCAGGCTTCCGGATGTTCTTGAGCGCAGTAGTTTCAGTGTCTGGCGGGATGAAAGAGAAACCTGACATAAATTTGTCTAAATCATTTGTCTTTGGCGTCGTTGTATATAATAATGGCCTAACGGTCGATAAGAAAACTACGGACCTGACCTGATTTTATTCGGCCGAATATCGTTTTTTTGATGAGGAGGATGTTGGTGGACACGCGCAAGCAGCTAAGAGACTTCATAATAGATAACTTTATGCTTGGCAAGGACGATGAAAGCCTTACCGACTCCGGCTCGCTTCTCGATCTGGGTATTATTGACTCTACCGGCGTACTCGAGCTGGTAGGTTTTCTCGAGGAGACCTTTGGAATAGGTGTTGCCGACGATGATCTGGTTCCGGAGAATCTCGATTCCGTTGACAATCTCGTCAAATACGTAGAGCGCAAGAAGAGCGCCTGATCCACAACTCATCGCTATGCAGACCATCAAGAGACTGGCTTTTATCCTGGGAGTCGTTTTTACGTCGCCCCTGATTCTGGCGACCTGGCTCGAGAGCGCCCTTTTGGGGCACGGTTGCGAGCGCATTTTCGGGAGTTGTAAGGAAATCCTGGCGCTTTTCCCGACACCCGTCGGTCAGTTTCTGAGATTGGGTTATTACTGGGCCGTCTGTGAGTCCGTTTCACCAGATGCGGCGTTGCTCTTCGGAAGCATGCTCGCCCATCGCAGTGTAACTCTCGGGGCCGGCGTCGTTGTCGGCGCTTACAGCATTGTCGGTACGGCTGAAATCGGTGAAAACGTGCTAATCGGTCCGCGGGTGTCGCTCTTGTCGGGCAAGTACCAGCATGGTCGGCCGGAGGAGCGTGAACAGCAGCAACACCGGGCCGGGAAGTACGAGAAGATCTATGTCGGACGCAATAGCTGGATCGGCCAAGGGGCGGTTGTTATGGCCAATATCGGTGAGAACTGCACTGTGTCCGCCGGCGCCGTTTTGTACAAAGATGCTCCGGACAATACGACTTTCATGGGTAATCCGGCTCGCAAGGTCAGTTTCCAATAGAAAGATAATTCAGATTTCATGGAGTGAATATTAGATGCGTTATTTCTGGGCAATCGTGCTGATAGGTTCCATCCTGCTGAATATAATAGCGGTTTGGAGCTTCTTCAATTACGTCAAGTACGGCGGTTCGCCGCTGGGTGATCTGAAACGCAGGCTAACCGGGACAACCAAACAGGTGAGCCCCGGGATACCTTACGCTGAGGATAATGCGCTTTTACTCGATCAAATTGCCGACGGCACTGCCGATAGCAACCGGATTGTGTTTCTGGGCGCTTCCATAACACAGCGCTGGGACTTCCGCAAATACCTGACCGAGTTTCCTATTGTCAACCGCGGTGTCGGCGGTCAGCTGGTGCCCCAGATCCTGGCGCGCTACCAGCGGGATGTGCTCGATTTACAGCCGAAAGCCGTTATCATCAAATTCTGCTCGATAAATATCCGTCCGCACCTGCCCCTGTCGGTGTTGCAGGACGGTATGAAAATGATGGCCGAGTTGGCCGTGGTCAATGATATCCGGCCGATAGTATCGACGATTATCCCCTCGGGCAAACCCGAGGCGAGGATCGGTGATTTCAGCGTCGTCGACTCGCTCTCGAAATTCAATGACTGGGTGCGCGTCTATGCAGCGGAAAAGAATTTCACCCTTATGGATTTCGCCGCCGCCATCGAGGATGACAACGGCTTCCTGCCGCGCGAATGCTCCGTCGATCCGGTGCATCTCAATGATAAGGGGTATTGGATTCTCTCCGATGCCATGCGGCCGGTGCTGGAAAATGTGTTAAAAGACTAAGGGATTCGTCACCAGCCCCGAGGCGGATTAAAATGAAGCCGGCCGATATTATCGGTCGGCTTTACTTTTGGAATCTTTCAGTTCCAGCCGGTAGGCGGTATACTTTCCGAGGTACTCTTTGAGACGTTGCTCGCGTCCCACCTCCCGAGGGTGATAGTACTCGCGACCGGCAAGCTCTTCGGGAAAATACTCCTGATCGGTAATGGCGTCATCGTAGTCGTGGGCGTAACGGTAGTCTTGACCGTAACCGAGGTCTTTCATCATCCCCGTGGGGGCATTGCGAAGGCCGAGAGGAACCGGCAACGAACCCCGATTTTCGGCATCGGCCCGCGCCTGTCCGAGGGCGATGTATGACGCGTTTGACTTGGGGGCGCAGGCCATATAGATGACGGCCTGGGCAATGGCCAGTTCGCCTTCCGGAGATCCCAGGAAATGGTAGGCGTCGCGAGCGTTGAGAGTCAGCGTCAGGGCGTAAGGATCGGCGAGGCCGATGTCCTCCGAGGCGAAACGGACCAGCCGTCGGATAATATACATGGGGTCCTCGCCGCCGTGAAGCATCCGCGCCAGCCAGTACAGCGAGGCGTCGGGATCACCGCCGCGAATCGTCTTATGCAGGGCGGATATGAGATTGTAATGTTCTTCGCCCGCCTTGTCATAGGCCGCCAGTCCCCGCTGGTGTACCTGGCGAACATCCTCTTCGGTGATCTCTCTCTCCTCGCCGACATAGGCCACGGTGGCTTCGAGAAGCGACAGGCCCCGGCGGGCATCACCATCGGCGGCGGAAGCCATGAAGGCCACGGCATCATCGGAAATCTTAAGATCCTGGGATCCCAGACCCCGCTCGGTGTCGTCGAGGGCGCGCCGAAGTAATACGGCAATGTCCTCCTCGGCCAGGCGTCCAAGTGTGTGCACCTGCATTCGCGAAAGAAGGGCGGAGTTGACCTCGAAGGACGGGTTCTCGGTCGTGGCCCCGATCAATATAATGTCGCCCTTCTCGACCCAGGGCAGGAAGGCGTCCTGTTGGGCCTTGTTGAAGCGATGGATCTCATCGACGAAGACGTAGGTCCGGCGGCCACTGAGCTTGTAGTAGTCGCCCGCCTTGGATATTACCGCCTTGACCTCCTTGATGCCCGAAGTGACCGCCGAGAACGGCACGAACTGGCCGTGAGTCGTGGCAGCAATGATACGGGCCAGGGTGGTCTTACCGGTGCCGGGAGGGCCCCAGAAAATCAGGGAATGCACCCGGTCTTCTTCGATGGCCCGCCTCAGCGGCGTGCCTTCACCGACAATGGACTGTTGGCCGACGAACTCATTGAGAGCCCGGGGGCGCATGCGGTTGGCCAGCGGCTTGTGCTTTTGCTGAGTCTCCTCATCCGGGGGATGGCCTGTTTCAAAAAAATCCATGTCCCAATATACGGCCCGCAGGCGACCTCCTCAATCACTAATTC
>CAZVUZ010000041.1:0-21987 GCA_964630485.1 uncultured Ignavibacteriales bacterium | reverse complement strand
ATCGTACCCGAAGTCGCCCGGCGTAAGGCGCCCGATTCGGAGCTGGCCGGTGATGCCAATGTACTGATTTTCCCGAGTCTCGATTCGGGCAATATCGCCTATAAACTGACCGAGCGTTTGGCCGGCGCGACCGCCATCGGACCGATTATTCAGGGCCTGGCCAAACCGTCTAACGACCTTTCTCGCGGCTGTACGGCGCAGGACATTGTCGACGCCACCGCCATCGCTGTCGTTATGCGGGGATGAGTGCGCCCCGGGGCCGGTCTAAAATGGCTAACTGACTGAGTTTATCGACAAAAGATGGGTTGACATCGAGAGACGAAACCGGTTAATTTGCAGGCCTAAATACAAAGATACGGCGGTGCAACGCCGCCGTTTCATTTTTCGCAAAGGAGAGTTTGGCTGTGAGTCCTTTGTTCTATGTCATCATTGCTGCGGTAGTAATCATCGCGGCTATCGTAGTGATTGTTCTCAAAAACTACCGCAAGGTCGGACCCAACGAGGTCCTCATTGTCTCCGGCGGTAAGAAACGCCACATCACACTTCCTGACGGCAGTACCAAAGAGGTCGGTTACCGTATGCGCATCGGCGGCGGTACCTTCGTCAAACCGTTTGTGGAACAGGCGCAGATATTACCCCTCGAGATAATCCCCATGGATATCCGGGTCGATGACGCCATTTCGACCAACGGCATCCGGTGCACGATCAAAGGGACGGCGGAAGTAAAAATCGCCGGCGACGAGTCCGCCATCGCTCTCGCCTCCGAGCAATTCCTCGGCAAATCGTTATCGGACATCCGCGACGTGGCGCTGAGGACCCTCGAGGGTTCTTCCCGGGCCCTTATTGGCACCATGAACCTGGAGTCGCTCAACAAAGGACGTAAGGACTTTGTCGCTAAGATTTTCGAAGACGTTGACCAGTATTTCGGCAACATGGGTCTGAAACTGCTCTCCTTCAACCTGAAGGAAATCACGGATCCCTCCGGCTATTTGGAAGCTCTGGGAAAACCGCGCATTGTCCAGGCCCGCCGCGACGCCGAGGTTGCCGAAGCCGAGGCCGCCCGCGACGCCATCATAAAATCCGCCGTGGCCAAAAAAGAAGGGGATGTCGCCAAGATCCAGGCCGACACCGAAGTGGCCGAGGCCAGTCAGGATTTCGATCTCAAAAAGGCCGCCCTCCAGAAAGACCTGAACACCAGCAAGGCCGAAGCGGACTTCGCCTACGAGTTGCAGCGCCACAAGCTCAACCAGACCCTGAAGGCTGAAGAGAGTAAGGTCAAGCTGATCGAAAAAGACTCGGACATCGAGCTGGAGAAAAAAGAGATCACCCGCGTCGAACAGGAACTTGAAGCCAAGGTACGCAAACCGGCCCAGGCCGAGCAGTTCCGACTTGAGGCCGAAGCCAGAGGTATGGCTGAGGCAAAGCGCATCCAGGGTGAGATTGAGGCCGGTTTGATCGAGAAGGTCGGTCAGGCCGAAGCCGAGGCCCTGCGCCAGAAATCCAACGCCTGGAATAATTACTCTCAGCCCGCACTGCTGCAGATGATGTTCGAGAAACTGCCCGATCTCGCCCGTGAAATGGCCGCCCCAATTTCCAAGGTTGAGAAAATCGTCATGGTCTCAAACGACGGCACACTGGGGACTTCAAAAATAACTAACGAGCTGGCCTCCATGATGGCACAATTGCCGACGGTGGTGAAGTCACTTTCCGGCGTTGACCTCGAAGACTGGCTCAAGAAGCTCACCGATCAAAGCAAGGGCAATCAGCCCGGCGAGGCGACCTCTAAAGGGGCTCCGGACAAGGAATAAACGATGATATCCAACAGGATTGGTCGTCTGGAGCTTTCATCCACCCTCCGCATCAGCGCCAAAGCCAGGGCAATGCGGTCCGAGGGAATCGACGTTATCGATTTCTCCGTCGGGGAACCGGATTTTCCGACCCCTTCCGACATTAAGGACGCCGGCAAGAAAGCTATCGACGACAATTTTACCGGCTACACGGCCAACGACGGTATACCGGAACTCAAGGAGGCCATACGGTCCCGCCTGCGTAACGATCACGGGCTTGAATACCAGAAGAACGAAATCATCGTCTCTTCCGGCGCCAAGCAATCCCTTTACAACGTCTTCGTATCGATCCTCAATCGCGACGAAGAGGTGATCATCCCCGCCCCCTACTGGGTCAGCTACCCGCAAATGGTGCTGATGGTCAAAGGCAAACCCGTCATCGTACCGACGCGCGAGGAAAACGGTTTCCGGTTGACGCCGAAAGAGCTGAAGGCCAATATCAATTTCAACACCAAAGCGATCATAATAAACAATCCGTCCAACCCCACCGGCGCCGCCTACACGCGCGAGCAACTCGAGGAGATTTGCACCGTGGCCGCCGAGGAGGGTCTGATCATTATCTCGGATGAAATCTACGAGAAAGTGATTTACGAAGGCTTCAGGATCGCTTCGATACCATCGCTGAGCGACAAAATCAAAGAGCGCTCGGTTCTCATCAACGGCGTTTCCAAGGCATATTCCATGACCGGCTGGCGCATCGGCTTTGCCGCCGGGCCGCGTGAGATAATCAGCGCCATGAATATCGTTCAGTCACACACGACCTCGAACGCCAATTCCATCGCGCAGAAGGCCGCCGCCGAGGCCCTTTCGGGACACCAGGACGAAATCAATCAGATGGTGGCCCAGTTCCAGACCCGGCGTAACTACATGCTCAGCAAACTGCGCCGCATACCGGGGATTTCCTGCCATGAGCCGCAGGGAGCTTTCTACCTCTTCCCCAATGTCTCGTCCTATTACAATTCTGAGTACCGCGGAATGAAGATCCGCAACTCCTACGGCCTGACCTATTACCTCCTGCGGGAAGCCGCGGTGGCCCTGGTCCCGGGAAGCGCCTTTGGCGCCGAAGAGAACATCCGGCTATCCTACGCCACTTCGATGGATAAGATCGAGGAAGGCACCGACCGGATCGTTGAGGCCATGTCCAAACTGGTCGAGTCGCCGAAGTACAAGAGCGTGGCCCTGCAGAATTACATGACCCATCCGCGCGGCCTGACCGAAGCCAATACCGAAATTTCAATCGAAGAGCGCGACGCCCTCGTCCAGGAGGCCGAAGCCGCTCTTCCCTTTGATCGCTATTTCGAATGGAATGCCAATATTAACGGCATCATCATTCAACTGCGGACCAATGTGCCGCACCTCTACGACTTCTGGGTCGAGAACTGGTATCCGGCGCAACTCGAATCGGACCTGGAACCGCACGGCATCATCTACGCCGTGGACGGTGTCCCCGGCCGGACGCCTTACGCCTACTACAATGCCGAGATGAAGACCGCCGTGCTTTTCAATACCACCAACTACGCGCAGGTTCGCTCCTGGGCGCTGGGCATGGTGGCGCAGTCGAGCGAGCGGCTTCTGGACGTACACGGCGTGCGCGCGGCCTGTCTCGACTTCAACGGCCGCGGCCTGGCTCTCATTGGCCCGAAAGGCATGAAGCGCGGTACGCTCTTCTCCCGTATGCTGGAGGAGGACGGTGCCCGGTTCCTGTCCAACGACTGGGTTTTTGTCCGCTATCGCGGCCAGGACGCCATCGCCGACGCCCCCGAACGAAAGTTCTACCTTAAAACGGCCATCGCCCGCGACATACCGCGCTACGGACGCATATTCGACCGCAGCAAATGCGAGAATGTCGTTACCAAACGGTCCGACTGGACCAATATGGCCGAGCTTGAGGACGAGTGCCCGCTCGACCTCGGCGAACCCTATTGCTACTGGGGGGCGAAGGACTCTCGCGCGCTGGTCGATCCCGCCTGGATCGGCGGTCCGCACAAATACGTCAAACGTTCGCATCTGGAAACCGTGGTGTTGCTCAATTGTGAGCCCAATGCCCCGGCGATAGAGCCGCTGTCGGAAGAAGATGCCCTGGAACTCGTAACCCAGGGTAAATATCGCACTCAAGACGGCGCCGGAATGTCGCCGTTTAAGAACCAGCCGTTCTTTAATCCGTACATGCTGGGTTCATCGGTCGACAACGAGGACCTCCAGCGGCGCAACTACCACCAGCTATTCCGGGTGGCGAAGGTTTACAAAGTCAACATCGCAGCTATCCCGGCGGAGGCGCTCAAGGCGCGCGTCCGCGAGTTGATATAACAGGAGGTTTGGCCTTGGCTAACACATTGGGAATAATTAAGCCGGACGCGGTCCGGCGCAAGTTGGCCGGACGAATCATCGACAAAATCGAGAAGGCCGATCTCGTCCTGCGCGGCATGAAGGTACTCCGGCTCAGTCGCGAGCAAGCACAGCGTTTTTACGCCGTGCACGAAAGCAGACCTTTCTACAAAGCGCTGGTCGAATTCATGACCTCCGGTCCCATCGTGGTGATGGTGCTCGGCGGTCACGGATCCATTGAGCGCTGGCGCGAACTCATGGGCGCCACCGATCCGGCCAAGGCGAAGTACAATACCATTCGACGCGAATTCGGCACTTCGGTGGAGAAAAATGTCGTCCACGGTTCGGACGGACCCGACACGGCCAAAGCCGAAGTGGCCTTCTTCTTTAAAGATGATGAAATCCTGCCCAAGGAATTGAGCTAAGATGTCTGACTCTATTTACGACACCCAGTTGTATTCCCGATTCAATCGGGACTTGCAGCGCCGCCTTAACGGCCCCAATATTAAGGACGTCGCGCTGGAAGAACTCCGCGAACCCGCAGTGCAAACGGGGACCCAGTCCAAATATGGGTCCTGGGGCTGGCGCTCGGCGGTTTCCAGCCGCATCGCCGAAAAAACCGTTAACATGGGTTCCGAGAAGGTTCGAGAATTTCATCTCCCGGAAGGCAAGAAGAAGATCATTGCCGCCGCTCCGGCCGAGCTTGACAAAGTCCTGCACCTGATGGAAACCATGCCCTTCGTGCGATTGCGCCGACAGATGGGCCAAAATTCGGAATACAATCCGAAGTGCAATCTCTACATTTCGCTGGCCGATCTCAAAAACTAGCGCCTGGCCTACATGTGGGGACATACCATGGGGCCGGTGACAAACGCGCCCGGACCGGAGTTCACACTCATTCACATCCCCGAGGAGCATCATATACGCCAGCAGGCCCTCGTCATGCCCGACCACAACCTGACCATGGTCATGGGGTCCGATTACATGGGCGAAGACAAAAAGGGTTTTCTGCGCAATGGCATGTATGCGGCCGGGGAATTGGATATGCTCGGCCTGCATGCCGGGACCAAGGTCGTGATCATTCGCGATAAGGAGAGCGGCAAGCTCAAGAAGTACGGTGTCTTTCTGTTTGGCCTGTCGGCCACTGGCAAGAGCACCTGGTCGTGTCACCAGTTGGGACTCGACTGGAAGAAGGGTGAGCGCACGCTGGTCTGTCAGGATGACATCTGCTTTCTCAAGAGAGATGGCTCCGCCTACGGCTCAGAGTACAATTATTTCGTAAAGACCGACGTCGACTCCAAACTTCAGGAGTCGATGTACAACGCCCTGGTGCACAAGAGCGCCCTTTACGAAAACGTCATGATCAGTGCCGATGGCGAGGCACAATTCCTTGACGAAAACCTGTGCGGCAACGGCCGCGCAGTTATTATGCGCAAGCAACTTAAGATCAAGCGCGGTCACTGGCCGTTTGCCATGAAGGACATCTGGTACCCGACCCTTAACCTGCCGCCTCTTGACGAGCTGGACGGCCTGGTATTCGCCTTCATCACCCGGCGGAATACGATCATGAATTTCTCACAGCGCCTCAACCCCGTCCAGGCGGCCCTGGCCTACCTCTGGGGTGAGTCGAGCCACTCCTACGCCTCCAACCCCGCCAAGGCCGGTGAATCGGTCCGCACGGTCGGCACCGATCCGTTTATCGTCGGGTCCCGGGCCCACAAGGTGAACCACTTCTACAACATCATTATGGATCTCTCCGCGAATTACCCGGGCAAGGTGTCTTTCTATCAGTACAACACCGGCGGCATGGGCGAGATCATCGAACGCGATGCCAAAGGCAACAAGAAGATGATTCGCAAGACCGAGCGAGTTCCGATCGACACCATGGCAGCCATACAGCGAGGTGACCTGCGTGGCACCAACCGCTACCAGCAAAGTATCTTCGGAACTGAGGCCATCGTCGGAGCCGAGGGCGCCGACCTGGGCACCTATCAACCGGAGAAGTACTACGCGAAAGACCAGATCGACGATTACCTGCGCGATCTCGTCAGCGGGCGGCGTAAATTCACCGAGAAGGTGGCCGAAGAGGGACTGATGCCGGAGATACTCCGGGCCGCGGAGGAATCGTACCGGATCGCCCCCGAGAAGGCAACCAAAGTGTATATGTCTCAACCGAAACGGGATACCGACCCGCCGCCGCCGAAGCCAACGGATAAGCCGGCGACCAAACTGACCGACTGGAAACCCAATCCGCGCCTGGTGCGTGACCGCGGCTGGCGTTACGGTTGATCTGAAAAAAGTCGGGCCAAAGGTCCGGCAAAGTAGATTTAGTCAGGAGGGCTGTCTGCAAATGCAGGCAGCCTGAACCTTTTGCGTGAAGAAGTGTTAAAGCCAGAAGTGACTTTTGAGTTTAATCGTCTGGGAAGCTAAATTGGCTTCAGGAGCTATCTGTAAGATGCCGACTTATGTCTATCGTTGTCAGAAATGCGGTAACGAGTTTGAAGAATTTCAATCAATAACCGATAAACCTCTGGACACCTGCCCCGAATGCAAGGGGAAGGTCGAGCGCGTAATTTCCGGCGGTGCCGGTTTTCTCTTCAAGGGCCACGGTTTCTATATTACCGACCACCGCAGTCCACAGTATAACAAGGACAAAGCCGCCGAACGGAGCTCAGGCACCTCATCGTCAACATCCACATCCAAATCAACCAAATCCGACAGCGACTGAGCAGCTGTCCCGCCCCCCAATCGTCGAAAACCGACGCCGGTGACATCGCCGACCCGAGTTGTCCCTCGCCGACCACGCCGATGTCGAATCTTGACAACGACTTTCAATTGTAACTCATTGCGACCGATGTCAGCAATTGATTTTACAGCCCTGTCGCGCGCTCTTGGCCGCCCCGAATCACTCATCACGGACCTCGCCGGCTACGAATCCTATTGTCAGGATGCTACCGAAGAAAGCGGCAGACCCGCGGCCCTGGTGCTGGCGGAAAGCGTTGAAGATGTTCAGGCGACGGTGCGTTTTGCCGGCGTCGCCAGGCTCGCCGTTGTGGCCCGAGGTGCCGGTACCGGTCTCTCCGGCGGCGCCGTTCCATCCGAAGGCAGTCTGCTCATATCGGTGGAGCGCATGAAAGCCCTGTCCGTCGACCCGGCACGACAAATGGCCATCTGCGGTCCCGGCGTAATCACCAAGGAGCTTCTCGACGCCGCCGAGCATCATGGCCTGACCTATCCGCCCGATCCGGCCAGCTACCTCGAATGCAGTCTCGGCGGCAATGTCGCCGAAAACGCCGGTGGCCTGCGCTGTAAGCGCTATGGCGTGACCCGCGACTATGTCATCGGCATGCGGGCGGTCATGGCCGACGGGGAACTGCTTGATACCGGGATATTCAACGGCAACCGCGGTTTCAACCTCGGCGACCTGCTGATCGGCTCCGAGGGCACCCTGGCGATAATAACCGAAATCGCCGTCCGCCTCATCCCCGCCCCGACCGCGGGGGCAACTATCCTGGTAGCTTTCAACGATCCCGAAGACGCCGCAAAATCCGTCGCGCAGATTACGGCCGCCGGAATCATCCCCACCGTCATGGAGTACCTTGACGGAGATGCGGCCGATTGTTCGAACCACTACGAGAAGTACGACGGTCTGGACAAAGCCGGCGCGATTTTGCTCATCGAGACCTCCGATAACGGCAAAAATAAGCAAATCGACCACATTCAAAGCATTTGCCGGGACAACTCCTGCTCATACCTGCGCTGTGCCGACGATCCCGAGAAGGCCGAGGACCTGTGGCGCATTCGCCGCAATTTGTCGAAGGCCATCCGCGACATGGCCCGCATGCGATTCAACGAAGATGTCTCGGTGCCGATCTCGCAGTTTTCGACCCTGATCGCCTTCGTCGCCGAACTGAATCGCTCCGGCCCGCTTCGCATCAACGCCTTCGGACACGCCGGTGACGGCAATCTCCACGTCAGTTTCCTGTCCATGACCGGCGACCCGCAGGAGGTCGAATTGATCGCTGCGGGCGTGACAAAGCTGTATCGCCGGACGCTGGAGCTCGGCGGGTCCCTCAGCGGTGAACACGGCATCGGTCGCCACAAGGGAAAGTACCTGCCGTGGGAGTTCGCCCCCCCCACGCTTGCCTTCATGGAAAAGATCAAAGATACACTGGATCCGGTTAGACTTCTCAACCCCGATAAAATTTTCATCAATTGACATCATCGTAGCGGATTTTGACATGCAGACTATTGACAAGCAATAGTGGTTTTTGTACTTTGGCTAACCAACAAGGAAGGGTCTGTCGGTAAATGTGGATATTTCGTGATACTATAACCATTCAACGAAACATAAACCCGAGATAAACGTAAAGGAGTGCCCAATGGCCAAGACTTTGAAGGAAACCCTGGCCGCCCAGATTCCGAAGCTTCGCGCGGATCGCGTCAAGCTGATGAAAGGCTATGGAGCCAAGGAAATCTCACAGGTAACAGTGGCTCAGGCTATCGGTGGCATGCGCGGTGTCAAGGGTATGGTCTGCGACACGTCGGTAGTGGAACCGGACAAGGGACTGATTATCCGCGGCTATCCGATCATGAAGTTGACCAACCGGATCCCGGAAGAGATCTTCTGGCTGCTGCTGACCGGCAAAATGCCGACCAAGCCTGAGCTTACCCAGTTCCAGGCGGAATTGAAGACCTTTGGTAAGGTCCCGGACTACGTCTGGAAGGTTCTCCGCGCGATGCCGAAGTCGTCACACCCGATGGCCATGCTGGACACCGCCGTCCTGGCGATGGAAAATGAATCGGCGTTCCGTGCGCGTTACACCGAAGGCATGACCAAGATGGATTACTGGGAGCCGACCCTGGAAGACGCCATGCGCATCATGGCCACGATCCACACTATCGCCGCCGGTGTCTACCGCATCCGTTACAAGAAGGGCGCCCTGATTAATCCGTCACGCAAACTCGACTGGGCTGCCGACTTCGCCAAGATGCTCGGCCTGCCGCCGAAGAGGGGCGAAACCGCCAAGATGATGCAGCTCTACCTGACCCTGCATTGCGACCATGAAGGCGGCAACGTCTCCGCTAACACCTGCCACACGGTTGGTTCGGCTCTCTCCGATCCTTTCTACGCCGTTTCGGCCGGCCTCAACGGCCTGGCGGGCCCCCTGCACGGCCTGGCCAACCAGGAGTGCCTCAACTGGGTCCTGGAAACCATGGACAAGTTCGGTGGCGCCCCGTCCGAAGACGAAATCCGCGAATACGCCTGGGATACGCTCAACAGCGGCAAGGTCATCCCCGGCTACGGCCACGCTGTCCTGCGTGTCACCGACCCGCGCTTCTCCGCCTTCAACGCTTTCGGCAAGAAGTATCTCAAGAAGGACCCGGTCTTCCTGACAGTCGACCGCGTCTTCAAGATCGTTCCCCAGGTCCTGAAAGAGCATGGCAAGGCCGCCAACCCGTGGCCGAATGTCGACGCCGGTTCCGGCGCCCTGCTCTATTATTACGGGCTCAAGGAATTCCAGTACTACACCGTGCTGTTCTCAGTCTCCCGTGCCATGGGTATGCTGTCTCAGCAGGTGCTCAACCGCGCTCTCGGAACGCCTATCACGCGTCCGAAGTCAGTCAGCACCAAGTGGCTCTGGAAAGCGGTCAAGTAGCAACATTCTTCTTGATTGTGAATCAAAAAAGCGGCCCGGTTCGGGCCGCTTTTTTTTTGCAGCTTTCAACATGAACCCGGAGCGGGCAGATCAACCGGTGAGCGTGATGACAAAGGCCGCCCCGCCCAGGGTACTTTCGCGAATCTCCACCTCTCCCCCCATCTCCGAGACAAGCTTGTGAATGGTCGGCAATCCGAGCCCGGTGCCGCCGTCTTTGGTGGTAAAATACGGTGTGAAGACTTCGTTGCGGATATTTTCCGGAATGCCCGGCCCGCTGTCCTCGAAGGTGATCACAACGGATGAGTTTTCGCGGCGTGCGGTCAGAGACATTACGCCCGGAGCACCATTGAGAGCTTCCCGGGCGTTGTTGTAAAGGTTCGAGATGATCTGCTTGATACTGTCAGGGTCCGCCTCGACTACAAGGTCCGGGTGGATCTCGGCCGTGAGTTTAATATCGAGCCCCTCAGCCTCGTCCCTGATCAGGGCAACCGACTCATCGATGACGACATCCAGCGACAGTTTCTGAAACCGGCGTTTTTCGTCCCGCGCCAGAGCCAGAAAGCGTGTTATGATAGTGTTTAAACGCGCCGTCTCGGCCCTGATCCGGGAAGTAATGTTCTGATATTCCTCATCATCGGACGTCGGCGAGAACTCGGCCTCCAGCCGCTGGGCCGCGATAGAAATCGTATTGAGGGGATTTCTGATTTCGTGGGCCACGCCGGCGGCCAGGTTGCCCATCTCAGACAATCGCTCCCGGCGGGCGGACTCTCGCTCGAATTTTTGAAGGCGGGTGATATCGTAGGCAACCGCCACCAGGCCGCGAGGCCGATCATCCGGAGTTTCCAGCAGCGACGTCGCTACCAGGAGAACTCTCATCTTGCCGTCGACCGCGACTTCGACCTCGGTTTCGTGAGATCCTTCATCGGCGGCAATGATTTCGGCCACCCTGGGTATCGCCGGGGGCATGGTGGCGTCCCACGACCTGCCGACGGCATCCGTCATGCCCAGAATACGCTCGAAGGCATCATTGACGAGCGAAAAGCGGCCCCGACCATCGACCGCAGCCACCCCGGTTTGCATCTCGTCGAAAATGCGATCGGTAACGGTTTTCATACGGGTGAACCGACGCGTGATCTCACGACGTTTCTGGCGACTGTTTATGTAGAGAAGCGCTACCGTCAGCAAGACGAAGAGCACGACTCCGAGAAGTATCATCTGGCGATCGAATCCCCCGGACACGGAGTAGTAGTCGCGCAATGACAGCCCGACCCGGAGCAGACCGAAAGGATAATCCTCCGACGAAAACGGACGGACGAGTTCGAGAACCTGCAGATCCTGGAATGTATGCAGACGATGGGTTATGGTGTCGCTCTCAAGAGCGGCGCTCAAGAAGGGATCGGACTCGATGGACAGGATGCTGCCGGTTTTGCGCGAGGCAAATACGATTCCGTCGGTTGACTGGTATACGATATACTCCACACCCTGTTCCCGGGCCATGTTCTGAGCCATGAAGCCGATCTGTGTCTGCCGCAGGGCATCGACATAGTACCGGGCATCGGCGACGACAATCACCACATGCTTCAGATCGTTCGTAATCTGAAGGTGGTAGTGTACGGGCTGGTCGGGAAACTCGCCATCGTCGAGAAGCAGCGTGTAGCTGCGCTCGGGATTGGACAACAACTCGGAGACTTCATCAACGACGAAATCCGGAGGACCGACCTCAGGTCCGCGCGCCGCGCCGCCGGCAATGGGACCGGCGCTGGAATCGAAGACATAGATGGCGTGGAAATCGTGGGCCATGGTCAGTTGAACCAGGTCGTGGTTGTCGTAGGAGTCCGCCTTGAGGCTGAGGAGACCTCGCACGGCCTCATTGTAGCGCAGGTGCACGAGGTAATCGAAGGAGCTCTCCGAGGCGAGGGCGTTTTCGGCAGCCAGCGCCAGGGCTTCCGTAAAGGCCGTCCCCTGCCTGACCAGCAGCTCAAGACTGTCGGATCGACTTCCTCGAATACTCAGCCAGGTGAAAGCAAAGACCACCACGGCCAGCACGATTGTAAGGCCGGCGAGAAGCCTCTGGTCAAGGGTGGATGTCCGCGCCCGGGGCTTGTTAGTCATGGAATGCAAGCTAGCCCGATGACGTGCAGGCGGCAAGTAAAAGTTACTCAGGCACCGGCCGTTAGAGGCTCAGCCGGCGACGCGGAGTCGGTCGCGACGCCTTCACGGTGCTTGACCGGCAATTCGAAATGGAACCGGGTGGCGTCGTCGCGAGCGTACCCGACGCACCCGTTGTGAACATCCATCAATTTCCGGCACGTCACCAGACCGAGACCGTGGCCCTTGCGCTTCGTCGTGAAACTGCGCTTAAAGAGCAAGTCTTCATTCTCCGCCGGGACACCGGGACCGTTGTCGGCAACCTCGAAGCGAACCGAAGTGTCATCACCCTGACCCTGCAGGGTCGTTTTCAGGGTAATCCGGCCCTCGCCCTTCGGCTCACTCACGGCGTCGACGGCATTGGTAATCAAGTTTACGAGTACCTGTTGAATCTGCCCGATATCGAGCTGGACCAGGGGAATATCCGAGGACAGATCGGTGTCGATCACCGCATCGTCAAAACGGTTTTGCGGTTTCAAAAATGCCAGCAGGTTATGGATAATCTGGTTCAGGTCGGCATCTTCAAAATGAGCTTCGTCGGGATTGGTATCCATGAGGCCGTCCGTGAAACGCACGATCTTGTCGACCGTGGTCTTCATCAGCTCCAGGCGGGCGCCGATTTTGTCCTCTTTACCCTTGCGCATAAAAATGGGAATCAGCTCGACACTGCCGGAGATGACAGCCAGGTAATTGTTGATTTCATGGGCGATATCACCGAGCATTTCACCCCGGGAGTAATAGCGATCGACACGAACCATCATATCCTGGAAGTTCTTACTTTCCGAGATATCCAGCAAAATCAGCAGGTGAGCGGCACATTGACCATTCTCATCGGCAAGCGATTTGGCAACCAGGTAGGCAGGGAACATGGAACCGTCATGGCGCCGGCAAACAACCTCGCGACCGGACTCGTCCCAGTGTTCTGCGGACTCGGTACTGCTCCGATCCAGGTCGGTGGCGAATAGTCCGGCGACATTTTTTCCGATTACGTCGGCGGCCTCACAGCCAAAGACCTCGGCCGCTTTATTATTGAATATGACAACTTCGCCCTCGAGCGAGACGGCCACAATACAGCAGGGCGAGCTGTCAATGAGAGTGGCCAGGAACAAATGCACCCGGGCCTGGTCAATATAGGCTTTTTGCAGCAGGCGATTCATCTGGTTGAGTTTCTGCCGGTCATCCCAGAGGGTCTGCGACATAGCGTTGAATGACGTCGAGATTGAGTGTAGTTCCGGGTCTTCGGGCGTATCCACCATACAGTAGAGATCACCGCAGGCGGTTTTCTCCAGGCCCAACCGCAGCCGCTGCAGGGGTTCTTTGAATTTGTTGGATATAAGGTACATGGTCATCAGGGCCACCAGCGTCGCAACCAGGAAAAGCAGGAACAGCGCATACTGGAGCCCGGATTTGCTCGAGACCAGCAGGTCATGCTCCATGGCGGCCATCATCACCATGGCCGAACTGTCAGTGATTTTGAAGGGATAGCAGAAAGAGGCGTAGTCGGTGCAAAGACTCACCGGTATCGGGCCATCGGACCAAATACCGCAGGCGTGATCGGTCAGATGTCGGTCCAGCAAAACCGGCAAATGATCCGGAGCCACGGCCGGGGCAACCTCGCTGCCGGCATTATATTCGAAAACCTTGACAAGGTCCTGATCCCGTTGATAGCGATAAACATCAACCTGTAGAAATTCTCCGAATGATTCAAAGAAATCGGTAAGCTCATTCTTCGCGCCGTTATTGTCGAGACGGTTCTGCGTATCAATGGCGGCAATCCGTTCACCGATACTCTTGAATCGACTCTCCAGCTCGTTGAAGTTGACCCCGGTCTCACGTTGCGGGTAGAAGAGAATCAGGGCCACTGCCGCGAAAACAAAGACAACCTGGACGGCAATGATGTTACTCAGGCGCCCCAGGAAGTCCAATTTGAAACTATGAAAAAATCCGCCGCCCACTGCCGAATTCCTCTCTGGTTTAAGGTGCTTCTGGTCTTATCGGCAGGGGGCTCTTTTTGTGAAGGCGACCGGCGGGAAATGATCAAAAAGAAAACGGGAGTGGTGGAGGGGGGATGCCCGACTCTATCGTCAGGTGGCTGGAAAACCAGCGCACACCACTCCCGTATATCTTGAAGCTGCTGTTGGGAGTATTAACTCCTGTGATATGATCAGCAAACTTCATGCCTCTATCTGATCATTAGACAAACTGTGACCCGAAGAAGTGCAAATAGTAGTAGTGACTTTGACTTGCAGGATACAGACGATTTCAGAAGTGAAGACGGTCTTTCCGGCCCTTTTGGAACAATGATCATCGATACCGAGAACTTGCAGGGAAATGCATAATTCGATCTGGAAAACGTGGAAATATCGGTCACCAACGCCAGTTGACCTCAATCTGTTATACGACCTGCCACCCGCCCGGCCGGGTACTAACAGGGCCTCACGGTAAGGTCCATGAGGCCTTGTTTTCACAATACTATTTAGAGATCCGAATTATTGCGGACAGTCGACCTAAACGTCCTCGAGGTCCTCGATTCGTTTTTCCGCGGCCACCGCCGCCGTGGTACCATCGCCGACGGCATTAGTAATCTGCCTGACGAGTTGAGCCCGGACATCACCGACGGCATAGACACCCTTGATTGACGTCTCCATCTTTTCATCGGTAATGACGTATCCCCCCTGGTCCTTGCGCAGGGATTCACGGGTGATATCAGAGTTGGGCTTGAAACCGATGAAGACGAAAATCGCGCCAATATCGAGAGTGCTCTTCTCACCCGTTTTTACATTTTTGAGCGAAAGGCTATTGACCTTGACATCACCGCCGTTGATCGATTCGACAACAGTATCCCAGATCACATTTATTTTTTCATTGGCAAAGGCCCGACTCTGGATGATCTTGGCCGCTCGAAGCTGATCGCGGCGGTGAATTATGTGGACTTTGGAACCGAACTTGGTGAGGAACAGGGCTTCCTCTACAGCCGCATCGCCGCCACCAACCACGGCGATAACCTGTCCTTTGAAGAAAGCACCGTCACATATCGCGCAATACGACACACCTTTGCCCGTGTACTCTTTCTCGCCCGGCACGTTGAGATATACCGGCGATCCGCCCGTGGCCAGGATAACGGCCTTAGCGCGATAGAGATTGCCCGAGGCACACTTGACCATGCGATCGTCACCATCAACGTAAACTTCCTCAACCTCTTCGGAGCCGATTTCCAGCCCGAAACTTTTGGCGTGATCAGCCATTTTCATGGCCAGTTCGGCGCCGGAAATGCGATCGAAGCCGGGATAGTCCTCGACTTCCTCGGTGTTGGCGATCTGCCCACCGGGCAGGTACTTTTCCAGGGCGATTGTTTTTCTCTCAGCGCGGGCGCCGTAAAGACCGGCCGTTAGCCCGCCCGGCCCGCCACCGATAATAACGATGTCGTAATTCTTCTCTTCTGCCATTGTTCAATCCTCTATTGGCTAACTAAGATATCTTCTCAAACCTTCTTCTAATGGGATTGGAATAACCCCAAGAAGATTCACCATTTTTTCAATATCACCGGTATTTCCCATCTCCATCATAGTAATCTGGTCGCGCGTCAGGGCCGGAGCCCACGGCATTTGTTCAAGCACCGCCGCCGCTGACCTCATCAACATCACGGGCAGGTGAAGGTTCATCCGTCTCTTCCCCAACGTCCGCTTAATAATGTCCAGAATCTCCAGATATTCAAGTTTTTCCGGCCCGCCGACGTCGAAAATTCCGCCCGCAGCCTCGGCTGAAACCAGACTCTTCACCATTACCGCCGTCAGATCATCGATATAAACCGGCTGCATGCGATACCGGCCTGAGCCTATTACGGGGATGAAGGGCGATCGATTGATCATGCGGCTCAGCAGCGATACGAAACCGTCCCCCGGCCCATAAATCAGAGACGCCCTCAGGATGACATATTCCATCCCGGACGAGGCGACGGTTTGCTCCGCCCGGTACTTCGTCTGGTGATATTTCGAGGGCGCCTGCGCGGAGGTCCCCATCGCCGATAGGTAGACAAAACGCCGAACACCGGCGGATTCGGCCGCGCGGACAGCATTGGCCGTACCCCGGGCCACCGTTTTCTCAAAAGTCTTGCCGGCGGTTTCCACGATTATACCAACCAGGTGCAGCACCGCCTCCGTCCCCTTGAAGGCCGCGGCAAGTTCGGCGGGCTCATCAATAGAGGCCCGCACATACGTCACCCCGGCGGGTATCTCCGAAGGTTGCTGTCGACGGTGCGAAAGAGCTATAACCTCGTGACCTTCCGACACCAGGTGTCGCACCAGATGCCGGCCGACAAAGCCGGTTGCTCCGGTGACGGCGACTTTCACCAGTCAATACCCTTCTGAGCAAGGATACCCTTTTGATAAGGGTGCTTGATCTCGGTCATTTCGGTTACCAGGTCGGCTTTCTCAATGAGCCAGTCGGCGGCATCGCGGCCGGTGATAACCAGATGCTGCTTCTCGCCGCGAGCGTCAAGAATGGCTTCGACCTCCTCCTGCGTCACCAATCCCAGTTCCAGCGCCACATTCAGTTCGTCGAGAATAACGAGCTGATATTGTCCGGATTTGATTTTATCGATCGCCAATTCGACGCCCTTGCGGGCGGCCTCACGGTGCTCCGAGAAGTCCTTGGTGTCATCAACAATACCGACAAAGCCCTCGCCCACGGTATGTAGTTCCAGATGTGGCTCCAGCATGCGAACGCCCTTCAGTTCACCGTATTTCCAGCTACCCTTGACGAATTGAATGAGGCAGATATTCCATTTGTACCCGACGGCCCTGACACACATGCCCAGGGCGGCGGTGGTTTTGCCCTTGCCGTTGCCGGTATAGACAACAAGAAGACCCTTGTTTTCCTCTGGTTGTTTGTCGGTCATCTTTTTCCCTTTGCTGTTAGCGCCCGGTATTCTTCCCTAATGTTATGCTATTAACGACAATTGTCAATTATATGTGCCGGGATATGTGCTGGAGGACTAAAGTGGACCGGCTATACAGAGTATTTTTTGATCAAAAAACATGATTTTATTTGACTTATGTGTCTACTATTCCTATCTTCTAAAGGCGAGTATTGAAGTCTCGATAACTCGGAGATGATCAGATCGCCGAAAAGTCGGCGTAAGAAGATGTTTGAAAGAGAGTTATTATGCAGTTCACAAAGGCAGAAGAATACGGGATGTTGGGGGTATTGCATTTAGCTGAAAAGGACCGGCAAATCGTAACACCGCTCTCTGAAGTTTCAGAGGCCAAAGACGTTCCGGAGAAGTTTCTGGCCAAGATTTTTCAATCGCTCTCTCGCTCGGGAATCGTGCGTTCGCACCGGGGGGTACGAGGGGGATTCACGTTGGCCAGGGAACCGCAGGAAATCACAGTACGAGATGTTCTGGAGTCTATTCAAGGCCCATATCACCTGCTGAAATGCATCGCTGAACCGGAAACATGCGAAAAGAGTGATTCTTGCTCGCTTCGCGACCTAATGGTTATCGCGGAGAAGCAACTGGTCGATGTATTCCAGTCCCATACGCTTGCGGATCTGGTCCATTGGGAGAAAGACCGGCCGACCGCCACAACACGGTAAAATCGACCCCAAACCGTTATTTGGGGTTTACATTGGGCCTTCTAATTCTTATCTTCCGGCTCGCTGTGTTTTTGTAAAACTGTGAGCGGGAGAGTGTTGGCCATGCCGGTTAAACCGGATCACTGGATTATCAAGATGGCTCGGGAAAAGGCTATGATTGAGCCGTTTTCCGAAGAACAGGTGCGGAAGGGAATCAGTTACGGCGTATCGTCTTACGGCTATGACATCAGTCTTTCTAACCAATTCAAAGTGTTTCAACCCAATAACATCGAGGAACTCGACCCCAAGAACTGCCCCGAGGACTGCTTTGCCAGTGTCGAGGCTGATTCGGTGCTCATCCCTCCGAATTCCTTTATTCTGGCTCAGAGCCGCGAGTATTTCCGCATACCCCGAGACACAATTACGATTTGCCTGGGAAAATCGACTTATGCCCGTGTCGGAGTCATCGTGAATGTCACCCCCTTTGAGCCGGAATGGGAAGGCTATGCAACCATTTCCCTTTCGAACACTTCGCCGGTCCCGGCCCGCGTCTACGCCCACGAAGGCATTGCGCAGTTGCTTTTCCTGGAGGCCTCGGAGTTGTGCCAGGTTTCGTATGGTGACAAGGCTGGCAAATACCAGGCCCAGAAGCATATCACAATCTCAAAATCCGATTAGCATACCGATGACGAGTTGCGTATTCAATAGTAAGAAAATAATAGATTTTGTGAATAATATAACAATCCAAACGACTTAGATAGATCAGAGGAAGATGATGGCTAAGACTCGTGAACGCAAGATGGTGACTATAGACGGCAACACTTCCGCCGCCTATGTGGCTCACGCCACCAATGAAGTCATCGCTATATATCCAATCACACCGTCCTCAGTGATGGGTGAGGTAGCCGACGAGCGTTCGGCTGCCGGGTTAAAGAACATCTGGGGTTCGATCCCCGATGTCGTCGAGATGCAGTCGGAGGCGGGCGCCTCGGGTGCCGTCCACGGTGCCCTTACGACGGGTGCCCTGACGACTACCTTCACGGCCTCCCAGGGCCTGCTCTTAATGATTCCGAACATGTTCAAAATCGCCGGTGAGTTGACGCCGACCGTGTTCCATGTCTCCGCCCGGGCGGTGGCCAGCCACGCGCTGTCGATTTTCGGCGATCACTCGGACATCATGGCCGTTCGCTCGACCGGCTTCGGTCTGCTGGGATCGGGATCGGTTCAGGAAGTCATGGATCTGGCCCTCGTAACTCAGGCCGCCAGCCTGCAGAGCCGAATCCCCTTCGTGCATTTCTTTGACGGTTTCCGCACCTCGCACGAGGTACAGAAAGTCGAGGAGCTGTGCTTTGACGATATGCGCGACATGCTTCCGCAGGAATTGGTCAGCGCCCAGCGGGAGCGGGCGTTGTCGCCGGAGACACCGACTATCAAGGGAACCTCGCAGAATCCGGACGTCTTTTTCCAGTCGCGCGAGACCGTTAACAAATACTATGAGGCCACCCCGGCCATTGTCCAGCAAAAGATGGACCTGTTTGCGAAGATCGTCGGGCGTTCTTACCATCTCTTTGACTATTTTGGTCACCCCGAAGCCGAACATGTGATCATTATCATGGGTACCGGATCCGAGGTCGTGCATGAAACGGTCGATGCCCTGGTGGCCGCCGGCGAAAAGGTGGGCGTGATCAAGGTTCGCCTGTTCCGTCCCTTCTCCATCAAAGATTTCGCCGCCGCCCTTCCGACCACGACCAAATGCATCGCCGTCCTCGACCGCACCAAGGAACCCGGCTCGGTGGGTGAACCGATGTATACCGACATCCAGGCAGCCCTGGATGAGGCCTATGGCAAGGGCTGGAAGGCTCCCGACACTCGCCCTCTGGTAATCGGCGGTCGCTACGGTCTGGGCTCGGCCGAATTCAATCCGGCCATGGCCAAATCAGTGTTTGATAACCTGAAACAGGACAAGCCCAAAGATCATTTCACGACCGGTATCAACGACGATGTTACCCATACCTCGCTTGACCCCGATCACTCTTTCGATTTGGAAGGTAAGAACTTCCGTGGCCTGTTCTACGGCCTGGGTGCTGACGGTACGGTGGGGGCCAACAAGAACTCCATCAAAATCATCGGCGAGAACACCGACAACTTCGCCCAGGGATATTTCGTTTACGATTCCAAGAAAGCCGGCGCCATCACGACATCGCATGTCCGCTTCGGCAAGGAACTCATCCGCAAACCGTACCTGATCACCTCGGCCCAGTTCGTGGCGTGTCATAATTTCTCCTTCCTGGAGAAATACGATATGCTCAGCAAACTCGTCGAGGGCGGCACCTTCCTGTTAAACTCGCCCTACGGTAAGGACGAGGTCTGGGATCACATGCCGATGGAAGTCCAGAAGCAGATCATTGATAAGAAAGCGCAGTTCTACGTCATAGACGCCATTGCCCTGGCCAAGGAGCTGGGACTTGGCGCCCGCATTAACATGATCATGCAGACGGCCTTCTTCAAGATCTCGGATATCCTGCCGGAGGATGAGGCTATTGAGGCTATCAAGAAGGCAATTAAGAAGACTTATGGTCGCAAGGGTGACAAGATCGTCAACATGAACTACTCGGCCGTTGACGGCGCGGTTGGGAACCTCCACAAGGTTGACTATCCGAACAAGGTGACCAGCAAGACCAAGATGCCGCCGATCGTCCCGAGTCACGCTCCGGAATTCGTTCAGAATGTTACTGCGGAGATCATAGCCGGGCGCGGCCAGGATTTGCCGGTGTCGGCCTTCCCGGTCGATGGCACCTATCCCACCGGAACGACCCAATACGAGAAGAGAAACGTCGCGGTCGATATCCCCGTCTGGGAACCGGATCTCTGTATCCAGTGCAACATTTGCTCCATAGTCTGCCCCCATGCGGCTATCCGCCCCAAGGTGTTCACCGAGGAAATCAAGAAAACGGTGCCGAAGGGGTTTAAGTACGTCGATGCCATGACCAAGCAGTTCAAGGGCATGTATTACACTCTCCAGATCGCCCCGGAAGACTGCACCGGCTGCGAGGTCTGTGTTAACGCCTGCCCCGCTTTCGAGAAGGTCGACGGTGCGAAGACCGAGAAAAAAGCGATCAATATGACTTTCCAGGCACCCATTCGTGAGGCCACGGCCAAGACCTGGGACTTCTTTATTAACGAGATCCCGGAAACTGATCCCAGTCTGTATAATATCTCTACGACCAAGGGTTCACAGTTTGTCAAGCCCCTGTTTGAGTTCTCCGGCGCCTGTGCCGGCTGCGGCGAGACCCCTTATGTCAAGCTGTTGTCGCAGTTGTTCGGCGACCGCGCCATCTGCGGCAACGCCACCGGTTGTAGCTCCATTTACGGCGGCAACCTGCCGACCACGCCCTATGCCAAACGGGCCGACGGTCGCGGACCGACCTGGTCGAACTCACTGTTCGAAGATTGTGCCGAATTCTCAATGGGGATGCGTCTGACCGTTGACCGGTTGCATACCTACGCCGGCGAATTGCTCAAGGAGCTGGTCCCCGAGATGTATGATGAATTGATGAAGGCGCCGCAGACGACGCCAATGGAAATCGATGCGCAGCGCGTGCGTGTCGCGGCGCTCATGGACAAACTCAACGGCATGAACGGCAATGAGCGCGTGGCCGCCCTCAAGAGCGTGGCTCACTTCCTCATCAAGAAGTCGATCTGGGGTATCGGCGGTGACGGCTGGGCCTATGACATCGGCTACGGCGGTCTGGACCATGTGATGGCTTCCGGTCGCAATGTCAATCTGCTCGTGCTCGACACCGAGGTATATTCCAACACCGGCGGGCAGGCCTCCAAGGCGACCCCGCGCGGTTCGACGGCGAAATTCGCCGCCGCCGGAAAGCCGATGGCCAAGAAGGATCTGGGGCTCATGATTCAGTCCTACGGCAGTGTCTACGTGGCCCAGACGGCCATGGGCGCCAGCCACAACCAGACGGTCAAGGCCTTTGCCGAGGCCGAGGCCTATGACGGCCCCTCACTGGTGATTTGCTATTCCCATTGCATAGCCCACGGCATCGACATGTCCAAAGGGATGGCAGCCGAGGACAAGGCGGTCAAATCCGGACACTGGCTGCTCTATCGCTACAATCCCGACCTGGTCAAGCAGGGAAAGAACCCGTTGCAGATCGACTGCAAGGAGCCCTCAATCAGCTTTGAGGACTATGCCTATGCCGAGACCCGCTTCCGCGCCTTGGTGGCCAAGGATCCGGAACGAGCCAAGAGACTTCTTGCGCTCGGCCAGCAGGATTGTGATCGTCGCTGGAATCTTTACTCGCAGATGGCCAAGATGGACTTTTCCTCGTCGAAGGAATAGAGTTCTCAGCCGCAAGTTTATTTGTTGAATGAAATAACCGGGCTCTCGAATGAGGGCCCGGTTTTTTTGTGACCAGCAG
>CAZVUZ010000040.1:14927-22027 GCA_964630485.1 uncultured Ignavibacteriales bacterium | reverse complement strand
GTGGCTGTGGCTGTTTTCGGTATCGACTCCGGGGTAGCCTTTGCGGCCGTCATCGGGCCGCTGGTGGAGGTGCCGGTGCTCATCGGGCTGGTCAATGTCTCCCTGTATTTCCGCCGCCGGTACTTTGTGGGCCCGTCGGACGCCCGGGCCTGAGATGTAAGATATCCGGGCCTCCGGTCGATAATTCTACTCTAAGCGGGATTAGTTTCGTAAAACCAAAAATGGCCCGGCCTCAGGGCGCGGAAATCAGAGCCGGATTCCCTCGGTGCCAATCCAGTATCCGGTACCTCAACGAAACTATCCCACCCGGGATACACCGGGAAGGAAATTTAGCATGAGATACGATGATATCACCCAGGCTGTCGGCCGGACGCCTTTGATCCGGCTGAATCGGATTGTGCCCGATAACGCGGCGACGATCTACGTCAAAATGGAGAGTTTCAACCCCGGCGGGTCGGTCAAGGACCGTATCGGTCTGGCTATGATCGAGGCCGCCGAGAGAGATGGACGGCTCAAGCCGGGGATGACCATTGTCGAGCCGACCTCGGGGAATACCGGCATCGGCCTGGCCATGGTGGCCGCGGCGAAGGGATACCGCTGCATTTTCACGATGCCGGAGAGCCTGAGTTTGGAGCGGCGAGCGCTTCTGAAATTCTACGGCGCCGAGCTGGTGCTGACACCGGGCGACAAGGGAATGAAAGGGGCGATTGCCCGTTCCGAGGAGCTAAGGGAGCAAACAGGCGCTTTCCAGCCCTTCCAGTTCTCGAATCCGGCCAATCCCGAGGTTCACCGGCGAACTACCGGACCCGAGATCATCGAGGATTTGGGCGAACTGAAGCTCGACGCCTTCCTGGCCGGGGTTGGCACGGGCGGCACGATCAGTGGCGCCGGCGGGGCTTTGAAGGAAAAATATGGCTGTCGGATATGCGCCGTGGAGCCGGACGCCTCACCGGTTCTCTCCGGCGGCGAACCGGGCCCGCACCCGCTTCAGGGTATCGGCGCCGGCTTCGTGCCGGACAACTATGATGCCGGTGTGGTTGATGAGGTGATTCGGGTCACGGCCGACGATGCCCTCAAAACGGCTCGCGATCTGGCCCGCCGGGAGGGCATTCTGGCCGGTATTTCCTCGGGCGCTATCATATGGGCGGCAGGCTGTGTGGCGGCGGAACTGGGCGTTGGCAAAACTGTTGTAGCAATAATATGCGATACCGGTGAAAGGTATTTATCGACCATTCTTTTTGACCCGGAAGGCTAATCTGTCGGCCCCGACGACCGACAATTATAGATAATACAAGATATGTTAGCAATAATAGAAGACATCAGGGCCATCTATCGCAACGATCCGGCGGCGAGGAACATCGAATTTCTGCTGTATCCGGGTTTTCGTGCGATATTGTTTCACCGGCTTAACCACTTCCTGTGGAAGTTGCGGCTGCCGTTCATTCCCCGCATGCTCTCGGAACTCAACCGCTTCTTCAACGGTCTGGAAATACATCCCGGGGCGAGGATCGGCAAGGGGTTCTTTGTCGATCACGGGGCCGGTGTGGTAATAGGTGAAACTACCGAAATCGGAGACAATTGTGTTCTTTTCCACAATGTTACCCTGGGAGGCACCGGCAAATATCAGGACAAACGCCACCCGACGCTTGGTAACAATGTTTTCGTGGGCACGGGCGCGACTATCCTTGGACCGATCATGGTCGGCGATAATGTCAAAATCGGCGCCAACGCCTTTGTCGTCATGAGAGACGTCCCCTCCAATTGCAGTGTGGTCGGTACGCCGGCCAGGATCATTAAGCGCAACGGTGTCCACTGCGAAGAGGACCTGCCCAAGACTATCGTGCGTCTTGAGCCGCAACGTCACTCCGCCGCCTCCTGACGCCCGCCATCCCTCAAAAAAAGTTGCTTTTGTCACCGTTGTACGAGATATTCGTATCAGGCGGGTTTTAAGGCCGTCAACTGGGGGCACACCGAACAAGCTCGGATTCGATCTGACAGGAGTACTTTGAAGCAGCCGGAGAATAAGGACGAAGGAACAGATAACCGCACGCAGGTGACGCTTGGGGCCATCCGCGAGAAGTTCATGCACTTCCACGTTTTGCTCGAGCGGAACCATCAGGTTCTTGAAGTCATCAGTGATATGGAGGAAAAGGATCAGGGGGAATTCCTTTTTGATCTGAACTATATCCGCGACCGCATCACCACTTTGCGTGAGGGAGTCCGTGAAATCGTCGAGTGCATGATTGCCATCGGCGGCGAGCGCTATCGTCCTTTGCAGGAGCGCCTGGAACTGATCGACTCAGAGATCGAGATCGCATTTCCGGGAAATCGCCCGATCCGCGAGGATGCCTTCACGCGCCGCTTCGAGAAACTGGGGCGGATGCACTCCTTCAGTGTCGGCAGCAAAAACGCCCAGTTGGGCGAGATGAAATCCCGTTTGCATTTGCCCGTTCCGGCCGGTTTTGCCATCACGGCCTGGGCCTACAAGCATTTCGTCGATGCCAATGATCTGCAGCGCCGAATCAGCAAATGCATCGAGTCACTGGATATCCGCAGTTTCGACGACCTGGCGCGGGTCAGCGGCGAGATCCGTGAGATGGTGATGACCAGCCCGATACCGGACGATTTGGCCGATGCGATCGAACAGAGTTGCCGGGAGCTGGCAGAACGTTCTTCGACGAATCGTTTTTCGCTGCGATCCAGCGCCATCGGTGAGGATACCCTCTTCAGTTTTGCCGGGCAGTATGCATCGTATCTGAATGTGCGCTCGGATGAACTCATCGACCGCTACCGCGAGGTGCTCGCCAGCAAGTTTACGCCTCAGGCGATCTACTATTTCCTCAGTCATTCGCTGTCCGAATCCGAACTGGCGATGAGCGTCGGTTGCGTGGCCATGATCGACGCCCGGGCGGCGGGGGTGGTGTATACGCGCTGTCCGGTAAATCCCAAGGATGATGATGTCCTGGTAAACTCCGTTTATGGCCTGGGCAAATACCTCGTCGACGGCACGATCACGCCGGATGTATTTCGCGTATCGCGCCAGGATCGTAAGGCCGTGGAGACGCAGATTTCGGTGAAGCCGGTGCAGTGCAGGATGTCCCCCGACGGGGGAACGGTTGAGGAGAAAGTGCCCAAACGGATGCAGTCGCAGCCATCGCTGTCCGAGGAGCAGGTGGCGACTCTCACGGAGTACGCCATTCGACTGGAGGAGCACTACGGCCTTCCTCAGGACATTGAGTGGGCCATCAATGGGTCGGGCGAAATATACCTTCTGCAGACCCGCCCGTTACAGGTGATGACGGTACGTGAGAATGCCGTTTTGCCCGACCTCTCGCAGATGGAAACGATAGTGACCGGTGGCACCACCGTGTGTCACGGCGCCGGCGGCGGCCGCATTCACCATGTCGCTTCGGCCTACGACCTGGGCGGCGTACCCGATGAAGCCGTGCTGGTGGCCACAAATCCTTTCCCAGGGCTGATTACCGTCATGGGTAAAATAAACGCGCTGGTTACCCGGGTCGGGGGCATGGCCAGTCACATGGCCACGATAGCCCGGGAGTTCAAGATTCCGACCCTGGTGGGAGTGCATGAGGCTCCCAGCCTGCCGCAGGGACGGATGGTAACGGTTGATGCCACCGGGACCGTCATTTATGCCGGTGAGCAGCCCGAGTTGATAGCCGCCCGGGAACCGGAATACGAGCTATTGAGTGACGAGAGCATTTTTGACGTTCTCGGACGCGTTCTCGATCTAATATCGCCGATGCGATTGCTGAATCCGGGCGACGACGATTTTGTGGTCGGCAACTGCGTGACCTTTCACGACATCACCCGCTTCGCCCACCAGAAGGCGATGGAGGAGATGTTTTACGGCGCCACCGATTTCGGCGGCAAGGAGACGGTGAGCCTCGAGCTCAAAACCGATATGCCGCTTCAGGTAAACATCATATACATCGATCGCGATATGAAAATTGCCGAGGGCGCCCGGATGATTTCCGACGACGAGCTTGATTCGGAGCCGATGGTGTCTTTCTGGGAGGGTGTTAAAGCTCAGGGGTGGCCGAAAACCGGCGTTGCGCCCCGGGCCCGGGCGGCGCGCGAAGCCATGGGCACCACCGTAACCGATCACACCCGGCACGAGTATTCGGAAAACTCCTTTGCCATACTTGGCCGCGAGTACATGGTGCTCAGTCTTCGCATGGGATACCACTTTACAACCGTCGAGGCCATGTGCTCACCCCGCATGAGCAAAAACTACATTCGCATGCAGTTCAATCACGGGGGAGCCCCGCTCGAACGCCGGGCCCGTCGAATCACGCTCATCACGACCATTCTCCGCAGGATGGATTTCGAATGTCATACCAAGGGTGATTTTTTCGACGGCACGGTATCTTACAAGGACGCCGACACCATTAAGGAGAAGCTGTTCCTTCTCGGTCGTCTTGTCCTGATGACCAAGCAACTTGACATGGCCCTCTCCAGCGATGGTGTGGCCGAGTGGTATACCAAGGATTTCATCAAACAGCTGGGACTCGATCGCGGCGATGAGACCCGGCGATAGTATCATAGCCGGACCCTTGCCGATGTGTTGAGGTTGACTTTGCCCGCCGGAAGTGTTACCAAGAGATGACGGTACGGTTGAAGGTGAGGCTCACGGCTGTCTGTGGACGGGCTGTGATTCGTACCACCCGGATATCTCAATTTCTGATAATGAGGCGAAAGGAGTCCGCTGGTGAAGGGTAAAATCCTGGCCATTGACGACGAGTTGCATATGTTGAAACTCCTCGAGCGGGTGTTCACCGAGAAAACCTCATATCAGATTACCACCACCAATAATTCTTTGGAAGTTCCGTCGATACTCGAACGGGAGATGTTCGACCTGGTGATTACCGATCTGCGCATGCCGGGGATGGATGGCCTGGATGTGCTTAGATGGATCAAGGAGCGCAACCGCACCGAGGAAGTGATCCTGATCACGGCTTTTGGATCTCCTGAGATAGCCGGAAAAGCTCTTGCCGGGGGCGCCCATCATTACCTTACGAAGCCCTTTCGCAAGGAGGAGATACTCTTTGCGGCCGACCGGGCGTTGGCGTGCTGTCGTATGCGTCGTGATCTGATTCGTTTGAAGAAGCTGTTCAATCGTGAGCCGATGAAAGAGGCGGCGCGGGAGTTCGGTCGCGAGTATGTACATTACTGGGCGGGGGCGCTGGACTGGGATGTAGATGCGGTGGCAAAGAGAATCGGTCTCAATCGGGACGCGGTCCAGGCCGCTCTTGAAGATAACGGTATAGAAAATACGTGAGCCGTCGCCCGGAATGACCGGGCACGGATAGCAGGGAAAGGAGTCTCGATATGCATCGGACGCGAGCGGGGGACCTGATGATTCCGCTGGATAAGTACCCCCATATTCCTCACTGGTTTACGCTGCGTCAGGCGATGGCCGAAATGGAGAATTCCGAGCTTGAGATCGGCGGTCGCAAGTCGCTTCCGCGAGTAGTTCTCGTATTTGATGAGAAGTATCTGCTTCTCGGAATGGTGCGCCGACGCGATATCCTGCGCGGACTGGAACCGGAATTTCTTTCCGACAAGCCGCTGGAGCATCGTAAGAAGCTGTTCGACAATGTCTGGGATCCGAACCTGACCGATATCGTTTCCTTCGATAAGATTATGGAGGCGGTTCAAAAGCGGGCCGACCGTCCGGTCAGTGAAGTCATGATTCCGGTAGTGGGAACCGCCGATTATAACGATCACATAGTCAAAGTGGTCTATGAAATGAACGCCAATAAATTCAGCCTCCTGCCGGTATTGAAAGACGGTCAGGTTGTCGGTGTCGTTCGCACTGTGGATGTTTTCCACGAGTTCGCGCAGTTGCTGTTGTAGATCGATCGGGTGGGGTTGTTGAACCAACAGGTGGAGCGCGGCCCTGTTGAAATAAATCCGGCCGGTTGACCCGGATGACGGGTATTCCTCGCCATCGGAATACACGACCTGTCGCAGTTAACTGAAATCGGGGGTTCTTTCCCGGTGACGTTACGAAGCGAAGAGATTATTCCCCGAAAATAAGAGCCTGAAATCTGTAAATCACGGCTGTCGGTTCCTGGTAGGCATCGGGCGGAAGACCGGCCTTGCGGCAAGTGTTCTGCAGAAATTCGGTGCGATCCCAGCCGTAGTCGGTCGCAACCTGCGGCAGAAGCAACCCGCGCCGATCACCCATGAAAATCATGAGGCCGTCGCGGCCGACTTCTATTTCATCGAGCGACTTGATTTCATGAAGCGGCGTCAGGACCGAGCACTCGATATGCAATCCCGCCAGTTCGTCAAGGGTCACCGGGTGAAAGCGCTGGTCGCGAGTTGCCGCCGCAATGGCGCATTTCGACACGGTTTTGTAGAGTGGCTCGACGGCTACGGTATGGCCGATGCATCCGCGCAACTGGCCGCTCTTTTTGAGAGTGACAAAGGCCGCTCCCGGCTGACTCAATTTCTTGCCGACATCGAAAGCGGGCAAATTGCCGTCGGAGAGTACGGCCTCAATAGACTCTCGAGCTACCGCAAGAAGCTTCCGCTTCTCCTCTCCGGTCAGTTGGAAGGGTTCAGGTGTGACCATATCCGCCCCCCGGATTGTGGTTTCTGGTTTCTCCGAATGGTCACCGGTCTCGCTCGATCGATAGAGTACCGCCGCCACATAGCCCACGACGCGGCCCTTGTTGCCGTCAAAGTCTCCGGAAGTACCATAGCGCAGTAGTTTGACGCGATTGGCGCCCCGCGCCACGGCGGCTTTCATTACCGCTACCGCCGCGCCGCCGCCGCACATCTCGACCGCCCCCGAAACAAGAAGCTGCTGGAGTCGCTCGGCGTCGAGGTCAAGCAGGCAGGCGATTCCAAGCGAGTCCATGGGCCATCCCACCTCGGCGGGCCGGTAGTGTTGCCAGTCGCTGGAGGCTACCATAACGGTGTGGTCGTCAAAATCTATCGCTGCCAACGCTTCGGCGAGCGCTGGCCACTGGCTCTCACTGTACAGCGCGGACAACACGCCAAGCTGCGCCATCCCGACGCCGACCTCGATCGTTCCATCGCCGTAGATCGGCTCAGTGTCCAATTTCGCC
>CAZVUZ010000040.1:0-14917 GCA_964630485.1 uncultured Ignavibacteriales bacterium | reverse complement strand
TCCCATGACGACGGGGACAATCGAGAAGTCCTTAAGGACGGTCTGCAAATAGGGCAGCTGCACCTCGAGACAGTGTTCGGCGGTATGGGCCTCTGGGATCACTTTCATGCCGCGGCGGTCAAGCAAGTCCTCACACAGCTCCCGGTGGCAGGGGATATCGCCCAGGGGCGTTCTCCAGACAACATCGGGACCGTAGACGGAGCAACCGGAAAAACCGTGGCGGTGCGATGGCCCGCAGAGGATGACGCGATTGATCCCGGAGCCCTGAAGCAATTTGTAACTGTGAGCTGCGATAGCCCCCGAATATACGAGGCCCGCGTGGGGGACTATCAGGGCAACGATGTCGCCGTCGATTGTCGGCAGACTGTCCGCCATCGTAAGATGGCCTGCGACCATTGCAGTTAACGCTTTTGGATCAGAGGGGTAAAAGGATCGCGGTCCGGCGAAGGCCGGTTGCCGGATGGTGAGGTCGGTCGCGACCGTGATCTGGGCGACCAAAAGGCACGCGATTATGACGGAAAGTCTCAGTTTCATGGCATTGCTCCTGCCTCAGGATACCATGGGTATCAGAATCGGTCAAGCCAAAAGGAGTTGACAGGAGCCCCGGCCGCCTTAGTATAATACAGTATGAGTACTGCCGTTGTGACGAAATTGGCCATCGATGCGGCCGAGGAGACGTTCACCCGCGAGCAATACCGGGTCTTACTCGATATCGGCCTCAGGAGACTGACCGGCGAAACCGGTCTTTCCGGGGCGCTTCATAGGCTTTTGCCGGGAAAGTGCATAGGTATGAAGACCAATTGCCTGGCACGGAAGCTCAATTCCACGCCGGTGGTCCTGACCGAAGCGATTGGCGATCTTCTGGAAGATGCTTCGTGGGAGGCCAACGATATCGTGGTCTGGGAACGGACCAGTCGCGAACTGGAGAAGGCAGGCTATAAGCTCAATGCTTCCAGTTTTGGCCGACGATGTCTCGGCACCGATACCAGCGGCCTGGGTTATTCCCGGGAGTTTTACACTTTCGGTGAGGTTAACAGCCTCGTCAGCGGCGTTCTGACCGAGGTTGTCGACGTCAACATCAATTTGCCGGTGCTCAAAGATCACTCTATCGCCGGTCTTTCCGGTGGCCTCAAGAACATGTACGGGGCTATCAATAACCCCAACAAGTATCATGGCGACAACTGCAACCCTTTTGTGGCCGACGTGTCGTGCCTGGCGCCGCTGAGGGCCAAGAACCGCCTGAGTATCATCGACGCCGTGCGCGTGCAGTACAACAATGGTCCCGGTTTTTCGAGGGCCTTTCTTGAAAACTACCACGGACTCATAATGTCCGATGATCCGGTGGCCGCCGACGCCGTCGGCCTGGCGATAGTGGAGCATTTCCGTGAGAAAAATCGCCTGCCGTCATTGCCGGATGCGGGGCGCCCCGCGACATATCTGCACACCGCTCAGGAACACCGTTTGGGCTTGGCTGATCTGGAAAATATCGATCTCAAAGTTCTGGCGGTGGACACTAACGGCGAGGTGAAAGACGGGGAGCTATGGTGATGGAAAGAAGATCTTTCCTGCGCTGTCTCGGCTGCGGCGCGGCCGTGGTGGCCTCGACGCAGAGCAATCTGTTGCCGCCCTTCCTTGGAGGCATCCAGAATGTATGCGCATTCGAATATGAGAAAGAACTCTCCAGCGTTGAGGCCCGGTATTACAAAAAGCTCGAAGGCGGGGGCATCGAATGCCGCCTGTGTCCGCGGCATTGCTATATAACCGACCTGGAACGCGGTTTCTGCGGTGTTCGAGAAAACCGCGACGATACCTATTACACGCTGGTCTACGGCCTGCCCTGCGCCCTGAATATCGATCCCATAGAAAAGAAGCCCCTGTATCATTTCCACCCCGGCACCACCGCTTTCTCGCTGGCCACGGCCGGGTGCAACGTCAATTGCAAGTTCTGCCAGAACTGGGAGATATCGCAGTCGCGGCCGGAGCAAACCGACAATCTCAAACTCAGCCCGAAGCAAATTGTCGATACCTGCATCAAGCGCGGGGTGCCGTCTATCGCCTACACCTATTCGGAGCCGGTCATTTTCTACGAGTATATGTATGACACCGCCGAGCTTGGCCGGAAGCACGGTATCAAGTCGGTCATGATCACCGGCGGGTATATTGAGAAGGAGCCCCTGGGAGCATTGCTCCCGCAGCTTGATGCTGTCACGGTGGATCTGAAGGCGATTCGGGAGGAGTATTATCGTGACGTCGTCAACGGTGAGTTGAAGCCGGTGCTGGCCGCGCTGGAGCAGATCCGGAAAGCCGGTGTGTGGCTCGAGATCGTCTACCTGGTGGTGCCGAGCCTCAACGACTCCGAGGCCGAGTTCCGTGATCTGGCCCGCTGGATCAAGACCTATCTCGGTACCGATGTACCCCTGCATTTTTCGCGGTTTCACCCGCAGTATCTCTTGAAAGATCTCCCCCCGACGCCGAGAATAACGCTCGATCGGGCGCATGATATATGCCGCGCCGAGGGGCTTGAATTCGTGTATGTCGGCAATGTCCGGGGGCACCGGGCGGAGTCGACCTATTGCCCCGGATGCGGCGCCACCGTCATCGGCCGCCGGGGTTACCAGATCACGCAGGTTAATCTTAACGGCAATCGTTGTAAAAACTGTGACAGGGAAATCCCCGGATTGTTCTAAATGAAAGGCAAAGCGTTTCTGCTCGGATTTTACTCGGTCGGGGGGCAGGTGCTCCTGCTTCGCGAACTGGTGGGTTCGTTCGGCGGGGATGAGTTGTTCATCGGCACGGCGCTTTTCGGATGGCTCGGCGCGGTGGCCCTCGGGGCCTGGTTCGGCGGGCGCAAAGAACGCCCAGTGCCTTCGAGTCGGCTTTTCGTGCTCGGGGCGGCGGCCCTTCTGGTCATGTTGCCGGCGGCTCGGCTTGCCCCGATGTTAACAGGACAGCATGTGGTCGAGACGGTTCCTTTCGCCACGGCGGCGGCGGTGTCGATGGCGCTGATGTTGCCCGTGGGGCTCATCGCGGGCTGGCTCTTTTCCTCGATCAGCCGCGAAGGATGGCGGCCGGTGGATTCAATTGTCGGCTGCTACCTTTGGGAGGGTCTGGGAGCCTTTGCCGGCGGACTTGTTCTCTTGATGCTGGTAGGACCGTTGCTGTCGTCCCAGGCGCTGGGACTGGGCGTCGGGATGGCCGTGATTTTCTATCTGCTCTTCAACTGTCGGCGCTGGCCGCTTGGTGCCAGTGTTCTGATTGCCGCCGCGCTCGCGGCCGTGCTGCTGACCCTGCCGCGCCTGAGTGGTGCTATCGAGAAAACGCTGGATACTGTCAAATACGATCCTTATGACGTCGCCGAGGCCTTTGATACTCACTATGGTCACCAGACGGTCTTGTCTCGTGATAGCCTGATAACCCTCGTTACCGACGGCCGCGTGGAGGCATCGCACCCGGACTTACAGTCGGCGGAGATGGCTCTCCTGCCGCCGCTGGCCTACCGGCCGGAGGCGTCCGACATCCTGGTGCTGGGACGGTCGGAGTTCGGTATCAGGCAACTGGTCGCTCAATTGCCGCATATAAATATGATTTCGGTCGATCCGCGCCTGATGGATGCGACTCTGGACCGGTTCATACCTTATTGCCGGGGAGGGCAGAGGTTCCGGACGGACCCCATTACCTTCTTTACGCTGGTGCGAACCGACCGGCAGTTTGACGTTGTTCTTCTAAATGCCGGCCAGCCGAACAACTACCAGTCAAGTCGACTGCTGACCCCCGAGTTTCTGCGACTCGTGAGGCAGGGATTGCGTGAAAACGGCGTTCTCTATGTGTTGACGACCTATGACTCCGACCGCTATGTTTCGGAGCATACTTCCCGGCCGGTGGCGGTGATTCACAACACCCTCCGCGAAGTCTTTGAGCACGTGGCGGTGTGGCCCGGAGAGAATACTCTGTTCTTTGCCTCGGCGGGATTGGATCTATCGGTCAGTGTTGACTCACTGACGGCCAACCTCGGTCGCCTGAATTATGATCCCCTGTATTTTGACGACTTCTACCTGGCCGATCACCTGGGTGATTTGAAAGTGCGGCGCCTTGAGTCGGCCGTGGCCGCCATCGGCGGTATCAATGAGATCAACAGGCCGCTCCTTCCGCACCTTCAGGCCATGCTCGATGCCCGGCGCACGGACAGCGCCGATATCGTGGGAGCTTTCTTCGATCGACCGCTGTGGCTGATAGCCCTGGCTTTGCTCATCGTCATGTTTCTAATCCGGAGCGTCACCGGCAAAGATCGTAACCGGCGTTTCAGCTTCTTCCTGTTTTTTGTCGCCGGATTCGTGTCGCTGTCCCTGGAACTGATCTCGTTCTACGTCTACCAGTCGCTGTCGGGGTCGCTATTTTCCGAGATAGCCGTCCTGATCGGAGTTTTCATGATGGGGCTGGCGGCCGGGACGTTTTACAGCATGAAATACGGCGCCCGTCACCTGGAGTATCCCTCGCTGCTGTTTCTGCTCCTGGCCGTGGTGGCGTTCCCGTTTACGTACGACCGGGTGCCGGCCCACAGTCAATTGTATTATCATTTGATGTTTCTCTTCACGGTGGCAGTTTGCACGGGGGCCCTCTTTGTGGCGGCGACGGAGCGATACTGCAGCGGGGATGAGCCGTTGGTAAACCGGGGCGCCGGCTATGCGCTCGAACTCATCGGCTCCGCCCTGGCCTCGCTCCTGACCATGACCATCCTGCTACCGGCCATCGGCCTCAACGGAGTCCTGGTGTCACTGGGGGCGATTATTGTAGTAACCTTTGTCGGCAGTGCGCGGACGGCGCGATGAATGACAGAAGACACCCGTACCACTGAACTTGGAGATCCGATGAGCGTGACTATCAAAGATATCGACACCCCGGCCCTGATTATCGAAGAATCGATCATGCACCACAACCTGCGCTCCATGCAAGACCTGGTCGATAGGCGCAAAGTTTCCCTGCGAGCGCATATCAAGACGCACAAGATCCCCGAACTGGCCCGGCTTCAGGTGAAACTCGGCGCTGTTGGTATTGCCGTTGCCAAGCTTGGTGAGGCCGAGGTGATGGTTCGCGCGGGGATAAAGGACATTCACGTTGCAAATCTCGTGGTGGGGGAGACCAAGATCCAACGCCTGTTGCGCCTGCACCGCCGCTGTCGCCTTCGCGGCACGATAGATTCCAGAGTCAACGCCGAGGCCCTGTCGGATACATTCGCCGCCGCCGGTCGTCATCTTGATGTACTAGTCAAAGTCAACTCCGGCCACGATCGTTGTGGGGTCGACGGCTTCGCACAGCTATTGGATCTGATCAGGCATTGCCACGAACTTTCGGGGATCGATGTCATCGGTATCATGACCCACGCCGGGCAGGTGTATGGTGTGAAGAGCCAAAAGGAACGCCGCGCGGTGGGACTGGCCGAGGGAAGGCTCATGGTCGATCATGCCCGACGCCTGGAAAAGGCGGGTTACCCGGTCAGGGAAGTAAGTGTCGGCTCCACGCCGTCGGCGCCCTGGTGCACTCGGGCGCAGGGAGTGACGGAACTGAGAGCCGGCAATTTCATTTTTCACGACATGATTCAGGTATCCCTGGGGACGGTGCCCGTCAGCCGCTGTGCCCTCAATGTTCTGGCAACAGTCGTGAGTCGGCCTTCGGAGAAACGCGCTGTTCTCGATACCGGCAGTAAGGCGCTGTCGCTTGATCGGGGAGCCCACGGCAAGGTGACGGTTTTGGGACACGGCAAAATCGTTGGCACCAAAAACTTCGTCGATCGCGTGTCAGAAGAACATGGGGTGATCGAGAATCCGTCAGGGAAGCTGCAGATTGGTCGCAAGGTGCGCGTCATTCCGAATCATGCCTGTGCCGTAATGAATCTCTTCGACAAAGCCTATCTCGTCGATGGGGACCGTGTTGTTGCCGAATACGCGATTGCCGCGCGTGGAAAATCAGTCTAAGGAATCTGTAGAATCCTGCGGTAACACAGTCAGCCAGTCTTTCAGCCATTTATGGCTCTCTTTGGTGTAGCCCGCCATCCCGACCAGTTTCCCGTCGCGAATGCCGACCACAACCGGGCCGCGAAGCGGATCTTTCGTCATGAAGGCCTTACCGTCATCGAAAGGCAGATCCTTCGGGCACTCTTGAAGTTTCATGCGATTTTCGGCATCCCGGGACCACCGCAGTACCTTTTCCCCTGCCTCTGACGCGCAGTAGAACAGGGATACCCGCCCGGTATCGATCAAATAATCCTGACTGTAGACATCGCCCAGGAAATCAAGATCGAGGTATGACTCTACCCAGTACTTGTTCGTCGATGGCAGGCGGTTGCTTTTGGGGAAGTTGGCAAACCCGGCGGGATAGTCGGTGGCGCCCGGCAGGGTCCCGGCAAGTTCCCCGGCGAGGTTGATCAAAGCCCGGTTGGTTTCGTCGGTGTCTTCGTAGCCGATAAGGCGCACGAAGTAAGGCCCTTTAACGAATTCGACACTCGCCGCCGAGACTATGCCTTCGATGCCCAGTCGAATCGTCTCCCGACCTTCCGGGCGCAATACGGAATAAAGGCCGTAGGCGCCGAGGGAGGAATCGAATCGATAGATATCCGCCACCAGCTCAACCTCGTCCTGCTTGTAGTCGGCCGTGGCGACTTCGACAAAGCCATACTTGAGATACAATTCGGCCCCGCCGTTAATGTACTCCCAGAGCGAGTTGTCGGGATAGGTCGTGACTTCTGAGGCTCGCCGCACATTGATACCGCTGAACTCTTCCGCCAGAAAGGTCCCTGCGGGCGGTGGGTCTTCGGAAGCTTTGTCTCCGCATCCGGATAGGATACTGAGTGCAGGGATCGATATCAGCATGAGGATCGCTATGGTCAGTTTCTTATCAACAATCACTCTGAGGTTTCCTTTGTATGACGTTCCAGCAGGATCTGGTTTTCGCGTGAACGGGACTCGCCGACGGAATTGACATAAATAGCGGGTTGTCCGACCACCGGGCAGGCAAACTCGCAGGCGCCGCAGCCGGTGCATCGGGCCGGATCGATATGCGGTTTTTTCACGCGCACCTCGCGACCGTCGGCATCAAGGACGGTGTCCTCTTCAAGGTAGATCGCCTTTGGTGAGGTTGGGCACCATTCTTCACAGACAATACAGGGTCGGGCCATACCCCAGGGCAGACAGCGACCGCGGTCGAGAAAGGCGGTGCCGATGCGGGTGGGTGGCGTATCGTTGTCGCCCACTTTTTCGCGCATGGTCAGTTGCAGAATCGCACCCGTCGGGCAGACCTCGCCGCAAAGGGTGCAACTCGGTTCGCAATAGCCGATGCGCGGTATCAAAAGCGGTGTCCACAGGCCTTCCAGTCCCGCCTCGAGCATGGTGGGGTGCAGGGCGTTGTTGGGGCATACCCGCATGCACTGGCCGCAGCGAATACACCGGGCGAGGAAGTCGTTTTCGCCGACCGACCCCGGTGGACGGATAAGCTTCGGGTCGGCCTTGACCTCGAAGGCGCCCCCCGAGCGCATCAGTGGAACCAGGGCGAGACCGCCAACGACGGAGGCTACCGTCTTGCGGCGGGAAACATCGATCTTCTGCACCGGGGCGGGATTGGTCAGGGTGCCTTCGCGGTTGGGGAAGAACTTGAATTTCAGGGCTCCCTGCGGGCACGAGGCCTGGCAGTTGAGGCACAGGTGGCACTCCGCCTGTCGCCAGCGTGCACCGACCTCGGGGTTGTCGGCCCCCTGGCAGTGCAGGTTGCATTTCTGGCACTGGTCGCAGGCGCTCTCTTTCTTTTCCAAACCGAATATGGCATATCGCGAGAAAAGACCGAGCATCGCGCCGAGCGGGCATATTGCCCGACACCAGAATCGAGTGAAAACGCGGTTGAGCACGAGGATTATCAAAAACAACAGGCCAATTAAGAGCACGCCGTGGAAATGCACGGGACGGAAGTTGAAGAAAAGCGGGGATACCAGATCGTAAAGAGCCTGGGCGGCCGCCCCCACCGGTGGGATCCCCCATGACTTCACCCACGAAAGGGTACCGTCGGCCAGGGCATGAGCCGTGGGCAATACCGCGGTGCCTACCGACCGCGCCATCAACGGCAGCGGATCAAGCAAGCCGGCCTGCAGGCTGCCGACGGTTGCGGCGGCGATGACAACGAAAAACACGTAGTATTTGATGCGCTGGTATTTGTGGTAGCGATTGGACGCTATCAGCCCTTTACCCTTGCGGCGCATTCTCTCGGAAGGTATCTCCGATACCCAGTGATTGAGCGTGCCCAGGGGGCAAACCCAGCCGCAAAAGAACCGTCCGATGAATATAGTGGGGATGAGAATCACCAACGACCACAGCAGGCCCTTGTAGAGGGTGGCGTTCGCCAGCAATGTTACCAGTGCCACCAGCGGATCGAATTGCAGGGCTATGGATACCGGGTATGGCAGGGATATTTGCGAGCTGTCTGTGGGGTTGAAGCTGACCTCGAAATTGGTTTTGAGAATCAACCAGCAGAAGATGGAAAAGAATACGAACTGGGAAAGGCGCCTGAAATTCCGAACCGTTTTGACCGTCATCACGACACTTCCCGGTAACCCGCGTCGCGGTAGTTGATCTTACCCAGCCCGGTTTCCTCGGCGAGAACGATATGCCTGACATTTTCGGCTCTCAACCCCAGGAACTCTGCCCCGCGAGCGTCGGCGGCAACCTGGTCAGTGGCGCATATGACGCTGTTTTCCACGTTAACGTCTTCGAGAGAGCCACCCTGCGGTCCACTGCGCATCAGCACCCGGGTGGCGTCGACCACTGTGAGGGTCGGCTTGGCGAACGCGGCCAGGTCAACAATCGACTGGTCGATTTCCTGGTGCAGGCGGTGACGACTGCCGCCGAGGATACCGTAAAGATTTTTCATGGCGATGGTGCATTCGGACAGGGAATGCTGTTTGACGATCGGCATATTGATCAGGCGGTCGGTTTCGACGAAGTGTTTCAATACCGGCCACTTGGTCAGCAGCTTACCCTCGATATCCACGGTGATAAAGTCGTCCTCCTCGGCCAGCAGTACCTTCGCCCCGGCCTCTTCGGCCGCCTTGCGGATTCCACTGCGCAGGAAGCACCGTCGGGGATCGTTGCAGGTGACGTCGCTGACGATTACCTCGGTGGCGCCGGCCTCGAAGCATAGCGAGACCATGGCCCCGACCAGGAGCGGGTTGGTGTCGGCCGCCTGCTCGGCGGTGCGGTCCCAGCCCACATTGGGCTTGACGGTTACCTTCTCGCCCGGCTTGACGAAGCGCTTGATGCCACCGATGCCGTCAAGGGCCGCCTTGAGCGCTCTTACATGGTCCTCGTTTTTCGCCAGCACGATTTCGGGCAGGGCTTTGTCGGTGCTGACGCCGAAGTCCTGTGTCTTGGCCACCGCCGGTTCATAAAGGGCTATGTTGCGATTGTTAAAGAACCATCCCGCGCCGCCTACGATCGCCGCCAGGGCGGTGGCTTTGCCGGTCCGCTCGAGAAACTCCCGTCTTTTCATCTCGCTCATAGTGATGTCCTGTATCTATTACGGTTTAGAAACCCGTATCTAGCCCCCTGAGAAATCTCAGCGGTCGGGATCCTTGATGGCGTCATCCTGTATCGTCTTTGATGTAATGCGACAGTCTTCCTTTTCGATCACAAACGGCGCGAGTTGTTCAAGCTGCTCCTGGGCCAGGTGCTTCTTCCTGTAAATGTCCTTCATCAGGGCACGGCCGTCAAGGGTGAAGTAGTCATCTAGTTCGAACTGCCTGGCCAGGTGGCTGAGTTCGGCAAATGACCCGGCGTTGTCGGTCTTCGTGACGAATTTCTCACTGTGCGTAAGACTCACTTTCACCTCGCCGGTATTGCCCACCAGCTTTGAGAGGTTGTGACTGCGTGCGGCGTCAATGATATCCTCTCGGAGCCTGGCAAGTTCCGCTTTGGCGGCTTTGATTTCTTCGTTTTTCAGGACATAGCGGTCGGCCAGGACCTCCAGGTCCGCGGCGGCTTTCGTGTCGTCCGCGACTTCGCCCTCAAGGATGCGGCCGTGCCGTTTGGCGGGACAGAGATCGACATAGTCGCAGTAGTGGCAGTGATTGCCTTCTTTGGGTTCGAAAGCGTCCAGTCGGTGCGCATCGAGCACGGCGAAAATAGTCTGGCGGATATCCTCGGTCAATTCGTCGAGTTCGTCGCCGTTCATGCGCCCGCGGACGGTCTCGTCGTGGCGCAGGAAATACTGCACCAGTTCGATATCCTCAAACTGCGGGTATCCGGCCTGCACGGCCAGTTGATAGATACCCATCTGGTAGCGGAAAGGGGTATCGGTTGGCTGGGGCAGGTATTGCCCGGTTTTATAATCGCATATTTCCACCACGCCGTCATCCCGTCTCCAGAGCTTATCGATGAAGCCACGGATCTTGAAATCGGTATTGGGGATCTCGAAGTTGACATGCATCTCGGTCCCGAGCAGGGTCCCCTGGTCGAAGGGTTGGTAGCGGTCGTAGTGTTTGAGGAGTTGCTTCTCGCCGACGGCGATATAGTCATCAACGGTATAATAATCCTTTGAGAGAGTAATCGTCTTGCGGTCGAGCTTGGCCCACTCGGCGTGATAGGCCGCCACGGCATCATCGCGGGGCATCAGGACGCCGTCGGAGCCCATGCGATAAAGCGTCTGCAGGACGCGGTGGACGGCATTGCCGACATAGGTCTCGGGAGCGACTTGTTTGGGCATGGGCGGTTTTTCTATGTAGCTGAATTTGAAATGCCGGGGGCAGTTCTGGAATGTCTTGAGCGAGCTGTAACTGTAACTTCTAAGCATCTTACCCGTAGCCGGGAGACCGCCGCTCGGGAGCCGTCACAGCTCGACGTCCGCGACCCCACTGCTACCCTCCTGTTTTTTTATGAAGTGGCCAAAGACTCCCGTGAGGAAGCCATAACCCAGCCCGAAGTGAACCGTGGGGAAAATCAGGGGCCCATAGAGCAGGCAGCCCAGGTGGCGGTGACGCCAGGTCAGGTAGGCCGAAGTGAAAACCACGATCAATATGTATATTCCCGTAATGGTCCTGAAAAGCGACAGCACCGGCGGTGCAATGAGTGACAGCAGCAGCATGAGGGCGAAGCCCAGCACCCCGGCGCCGGCGATGAGCTGAGACGGGGTGAGGAGTCGGTGTTTTATGGACAGGCGAAAACGCCCGAGCCCGTAACGCACCATCTGCCGCCAGAGTCCGGGAAGCCCCGAGCGCGGGTAGTAGAGCACCGTCAGTTTCGGCGAGAGGAATGATTTCAGGCCGGCCCGGTTTACGCGGAAATTGAAGTCGACATCCTCGCAGGCATCAAATCTCTCGTCGAAATAACCGATCTCGTCAAAGACCTCCCGGCGGTACATCGCTCCGGATGATGTCGGGTCGACCTGGGCCTCGAAGTCGGCATAGATCTCACTGCCGGGTTTGTGACCGAGGAAGGATCCCCGGCAAAGAGCCACCGATTTCTCGAACTCGGTGATATCCGGCGGCTGCAGCGGCTGGGGGCGGCAGAGACACTTCGACTCGGTCCGCTCGAAAATCTCCAGCATGTCTTTAAGAAGAGTCTTACTCGGAATGTAAATATGGCCGTCGAGAACGAGGACATACGGCGCGGTGGTGTTCTTGACCCCGACGTTGCGCCCGGTGGAGGGCTTGCGGCCGGGGTTGTCGAGAATCTTAAGGGACCCGAAACGATTCTTGAATTTCTCGGCCACTTCGCGTGTTCGATCGGTCGATCCCCCGTCGGCGATGACGATCTCGACGCGGTCCATGGGGAAGTCCTGCATGTAGACCTGGTCGAGGGTGCGGCCCAGGTAGGTTTCCTCGTTCAGAACCGGCATGACTATGGCGATCAGGTATTTCGGCTCGGCGGCTGTCATTCTTGAATTGTCCTTTCGGGACTCCCGACCGTCTCATTTCGCTTTTCGAATACATGTTTGTGAACCAATGACGGTCACAATGATTATAGCCCCACGATATCGCGGCGACAAGAAAAAACCGGCCGGTGGCCGGATGTTCCGGTTGGATTGTACCTGTCGCGGGGTTGCTGAATTCGTTCGTTTCGGAGCCGGTCAGCGGCGGTAGAAATCGAGCCAGCGGCCCTGCACCCTGGTCCAGGAGAACTGACCCGCGCGAGAGCGACCGCCCTCCGACAACTGTCGGCTGAGTTCGGGGGATTCGATCAGGTCACATACCCGCTGCGCCATCTGGGCCGGGCGTTCGGCGCTGGTGAAGAGCCCGGTTTTGCCGTCGGTAATGATCTCGCGGCCACCGCCCGTGGGGGTGGTGACAACCGGGATCCCGGCGGCCATGGCCTCCGTCAGCGAGACCGGCGTATCGCCGTCGGTGGCGGCGTTCAGGAAGACATCGGCGCCGGCGAACCGCTCGGCATTGTCGCCGGGCGAGATCGGCCCCAGGACCTCGATCCCGTTGCGGTCGATCCCGGAAAGGTTCTGTTCGATGTCCGGTCGGGACGCTTCGGTCCCGCGCATTACCAGTTCTGCCCGGGGATACTTGCCCTTGATCAGAGAGAAGGCCTTGAGTATGGTGGCAAGGCCGCTGTATTCGTGAAGAGGATCGGCTACGTATATCCTCGGCTGTATTCTTCCCGGGGAGATTTCAGAAACGTCTCTAACCGCCTGTCCGAGTACGTGGGCCTTTAACCCGCAACGGGCGAACACGGCCGCCTGGTACGCGGAGTGAACCACGATGCCGTGACAGGCACCGAGAACCTGGTGGGTCAACGGTGACACCGAATCAAGATTCACTTCGGCGAGGAGGGAGCGGCAGTCGAATATCACCCGGCGGCCAAAAAACCGTCCCAGCAACACCGGAAGCAGGGTGCCCTCGGCAAGCGGGGAGTCTTCCGCGCTGATTACATGAACAACATCGCAATGGGGTATAAGGCGACAGAGCGCACGTATCGAGGATAGGCGACCGGCGGGGTGAGTGAAAGTTTGCTCATCCGTTATACCGATATCCGGATGGAAGACACTGACCGAGGCGTGCTCCTCGCGCCATGTCTGCCGGAGTCGGGCGATTTGATATTTGTCGTTGTGGGTCAGGGCGGTCGAGTTGGCAACCATGAGAATACTCGGCAAAATCGATTTTGCCGGGCTGACCGTCACCGCCTTGCCGCGGCCTCTTGCCCGGAAACGCGATAGAGCCAAACCACCGCCGCCGGCAGTCATCCTGTGCATTGTCATTCTATTCTCACTCCAGCCTTTTCTCTGCTCAATAGCTTGTACCCCAAAAAGAGCCATTGGTTTTTGGAATTTTCAGGAGAATTAAGCCGGAGTGGATTCGGGCGCGCAAGCCTAACGTGTTTGTCGGCAAGCGCTTAGGTTGTTAGGGTCGATTCCGCCGGGGTCGCCGGAGCTTGGTTTAACTCGATGGAGGCAGTTTCCCTGAGTTCCGGACGGCGTATTTTGCCGCCCTCCAGAGCGGTCCAGCCCATAACGGCGCTGGTCAGAATTCCGGTGATAATCAGCAAAATCAACAGGCTGGAGGAAACGGATTTCTTTAATCTGTACCGGAGCAATCCGACGACGGCGACAAGGCCGGTAGCGCCGGCGAGGAGCAGGGCCCACATTGCGAGGTCCTCATGTGCTTCGAGCATTGTCTCCGAGACGCCGTAGAGGCCCTCAATGGCATGCTCGGCGGGTTCGCCGGTGAGATAGGCCGCGGCGGCTGCGAGTCCCACGGCGACGAAACTCCAGAGGGCGATTTTTAGGACATTGACCTTGCCCGAAAGGACGCCGACGGCCAGAACGACCATGGCAAACATGCTTCCGATAACGGGCACATGGTTGATGATGAGGTGCAGGTGATTTGCCGGCAAAGTTTTATTCCTCCGGGTCATTTGTTACGGGGCGTCCCACAGGATATCATTGCTTTCGTCTGTTGTCAAGCCCGGTGGGCCACCCGGCCGGGTATATTTGCCGGAGGGGGCTCAGTGGGGACAGCTTTCCACAAACCTCACCTAATTTCTCTGGATAACTTCATCCATTTCCTGCTTGACAAGCACAACCTTCATTCGTCATATTCATAGAGAGCAAGCACAAACTCCGCATCGTAGGGAGGGTTTGTCTTCAAACCCGCCATGGTGCGAATGAACCCACAGCAAGCTGATGGGGCACCGCGGATTCGCCTGATGGCGGAACCGGAAGGGGTTCCACCCTACTGATCGCCTTGGCTGGGGAAAGGAGGTAAGCCTATGTAAGAACACTGAACAAGAACGGCGGCATCGACTGTGTGCGGTCGTATAGCCGCAAAAGTGCATTTGTGTTGAAACACTCAACTTAGGAGTAAACATTATGCAAAGTATCAGACTTTGTCTGACAGCGATAGTGCTTGTGGTCGCCTTGACCGGCGCTGTCGCGGGACAGGTTACCGAGCAAGAGGTGTTTGGTAAGTTCACCATTGGATTACCATTTGCCTCAGGGATCAAGGCTGTCGGTCCGTTGAACGGCCCCGGCCCGCTGGATCTTGAGGTATGGGCGAGCCTGACCGAACACGCCGACACAAGCTGGAGTGAGGTTAGAGTAATCGTACAGGAATACGGATCCTTAACCCTCCTGGGGCCAACCGAGTATACCGGTCCGATATCGATGGATGAGCCGTTTCGTACGCGGATATCGGTTGATCTGCCCCCCAATACTACTTGCAGTCGTCGCTGTGAGGTCTGGATCGGTGACGAGGTAGAACACCCCGGACGGTATTTTGAGGTGGAGGAGGACACGGTCAAGGAATACTACAGTCTCATCAGCGGCCGACCTCACGTGCCAGCTTCAGCAGGAGAACGAGCGAAACTGTCCGAGGAATACCTGCAGACGGTTGGGCTGTATCACATTGATCTGAACCGTGAGCTCTCATTTGCAATAGAGAGAG
>CAZVUZ010000039.1:15640-22375 GCA_964630485.1 uncultured Ignavibacteriales bacterium | reverse complement strand
TGCTGAATCGATCCAAACGGGTCTGTTGAAGAACCACTGCCGAATTCATCACTTCCTGAATCAGCGACGTACCACTCAGCGGCAGGAATAGACGAACTTATCAGACAGCAGGCAAAAACGATGAGCGCAATATAGTGTTTCATATCTCCTCCTTAGTTACCATATACAAGGCAGGTACTCTATAAGTAGTCAATAACTGTGCCAAGGAGGAGGGGTATCTGAAAGGACTGCAACAACTTCTTTAAACGATTGCAGGGTCGCTGGATAGAGTTACAGAACGGGGCTGGCGATGGTCAGTTTTGCCAATTTCTTGCTATGGGCAAGGGCTGTTTCGAAATGAATCTGTTCAGACTTTAATCGACCTGCTCAAAGGTTGAGTTTTGGCTGCCCGCCGGTGCAAAAGGCTAATGTGGCGTTGGTCAGCGAGACAGGGCGGGGCGGTCAAGCCGAGGTCCCATAGTAATCCCTGGTGTTGGCTCCCTCCATGAAAGGAGAAAATCAAATAGTATGTTACCTGAAACCGAATCGCCCCTTTGTGTTTCAGGCGGACCTCGGAGCGGCGACCGGGAGGTAGGAAACGATCCGTTTCAGCTTCACCAGAGAATGAAAAACCGCTCCCGCGCCGTTAGCGCTTGTAGTTTATTTTCCTGCCATAGAACAGATCATCACCCCAGGCGGAGACAGTCCGTGCGAAGGGAGAACGCTTCAATCCGGCCCTGATAATATTGTGCACCAGTGTCGGTGGGTGGCTGTAGGGGCAGACCCTCATGCACAGGCCGCAGTCGGTGCCGATGGCCCGCCAGAGGTGCAGGCACTGCTCGATATTCAACTGCCATTTCTCGGTGCCCCGTACCATGACCTTGCCACCTTTCGGGATAGCTCCCGAGGGACAGTTAATGGCGCACTTGAGACATTTCTCGCAGAAATCCTGGACACCGAACGTAATCGGTTTGTCCGGCAGCAGCGGCAGGTCGGTGGTAACGGCGCCGAGACGCACACGGGCCCCGAAGCGGGGGGAGATCAGGTAGCCGATACGACCCAGCTCACCCAGTCCGGCATCGTGGGCCACCGGCGGCAGCATAATCTGGTAATTACTGCCCGCGATATGGGCCCGGGCGGGATACCCCAGGCTCCGGATGTGCCGGGCGAGCGAATTTGATATGTTCGCGCCGCGAAGGTATTGCAAAGCGGATTCATTGGTGATCGGAAGCCCCGGAGCCGTCTCGACAAATTCGTAATCCATCTCCAGGCAAAAAACGATGGCGAAGCGGTGGTTGTTTTCTATCGGCGCGCCCCAGGGCTCCGGGCCACGGCCGACATGCGAATAAACGAAGGCCGGGTTGAGCCGGGCGATCCCGACCTCGTCGGCGCCCAGGCGCAGGGTCAGGCGTTTAACATAGTCCGTGGCTTCGGATGGATCCCAATCACCGGCGCTCTTACTCACGTTGCCATCGACCTCGGTTCCGAGGTCTTCGATGACGCTAAAAACGGCATCCACCTGTTCCGATTCGACCGGATCGTAATAGCGTCCGCCGGGGGCAAGGAGTTCCGGGAGTTTGCGCAGATTGTCATCAACCTCCTTGTGCTCGGGGCGCATGGCGTAATAGGTTTCGTATTTGTCACTGCCCGCCTCATACTCCTCGCGGGCGAAGATGACATCGCGCTCGTCCACCCGGTGGCCGTCGGGATCCGTAACCAGCGGGGCCGTCTGTCCGAGAGGCAGGAAAAAAAGCAGGGCCAGTACCGCCAGGGCAAAGGGCGGAATGATAAGAGCGATTACCGACATATCCAGCAGGATGTAGCTGCCGAACCAGAGCAGGGCGCTCACCACCATGGCGATGAGACTTAAGATGGCCGCGCGATTTCTTTTTTCTTTGATGGAGGCCGTGACAAAGAGGCCGAGGAAAACGACCACGACGGCGCCGGTCAGGAGGTAGACAATGTCAAAAGCAGTCATCAGCAAACCCTGTAGCGTTAATATGCCAAGGTATGCCAATAGCATCCAAAGGGCAAGCCTTGATGCCGGTATTGAGGGTCCCCGTGGCCGAAAATGAAAGCGCGCCCGGATTGCAGCCGAGCGCGCCCTATTTACAATAGTCTCAATGGCAGTTGAAGTTACAGCTTTATTAACTCCACGCGTCGGTTGTTGGCTTTGCCCTCGGGAGTGGTGTTGCCGTCAATAGGCTGAGCCTCACCCCAGCCTTTGGCTTCGAGGCGGTCGGCGGCGATACTGTACTTGGAAATCAGGTAGTTGCGTACCGACTCGGCTCGGTTCTGCGAGAGGGTCTGGTTGTGCGCGTCGTCGCCGTCGCTGTCGGTATGTCCCTCGATTGAAAGGCGCAGTCCGGCGTCGTCTTCCAGAAGTCGTCCGATGTCCTTGAGAGTCTTAAACGACTGGGCCTTGATCTTGTAGGAGTCCGAATCGAAGAGGATACCGTGGGTGACAACCTTGCCGGTTTCGTCGAGTTGTTCGCGCATCGTCTTGCCGCCCTCGGCGAACCGCAGGCCGCGGAACAGGCAGGGATTCTCACCGGCCTTATCATATTCGCGGATGTATACACCTATCCGCACCGGGTTGAAGCCTTCCACTTTAGGAACATTGGCGACGCGATGCTCATCGACAAAGCACTTCATTGACCGTTTGCTGACCATTACTCGCATGGTATGGATGCCCTTCGGCAAATTCGGAGAGATTCGCTTGCTGGCCAGGCTTTTGCTGTTAATGTTGAACCACGTGTCGCCATTAGAGATAACGCCGAATTCGCCGATGATCCCTCCTCCGTCCTTAAACCAGCGGATATGGAAGTAGTTGGCATTGACATCCGGTCCGTTACTGTAGAATTCGAGTTCGATTGTGTACTGCTCCGGCAAAGGCCCCTGGGGGATCTTTGGGTAGACCGTTCCATTATCAGTACACATGATCCAGTATTCCGTGCCGAGGCGCACAACTTCGAAAACGCCCTGTTCGAGGTTCCAGCGATAAGGAAACTCACCCTCTTCTTCGCCGGCCATGTCGTCATAGAAGATGACCTTGTCGCCCGGGACGAAGTCATACTTTGTGTACAGGGTCATGTCCTCGGCGGCGGGGGCCGCCGGAGCGGCCGCAGTTGTTGACGCTGCTGTGGTCGTGGCAGCCGCGGTGCCGGTTGAAGCTGCCTGCCCGCCGGAAGCTGATCCGGAAGGAGCCGCGGTCTGCGTCTGGGCGCCGTACTCCTGCGAGTACTGCCCCTGGCCTTTATAGCGGTAATACTCGTCGGGAGTCTCTTTTTCGAGTTTCTCGACAGCCTTGGCGAGAACGGTGCGAATGGCGTCGCCCATCGGTTCGTTATCGTAAACCGAAAGACCCCCGGCAAAGGCGATGTCTTTCGTCCAGCCGCCACCCTTCATGTCGGTTTTCCACTTGGTGGCTTTGCCTTCGAGTGACATGGCCTTGATAATGCGGCGGGTGCGGATGTCGATCAACTTGATATCCATGTTGATCTGGGCTTCTTTCTTTTTCACGCCCACGGCCCCGAAAGCTTTCTTGGTCAGGCCGCCCAGACCGCCGCCGCTGCCGCCGGCATCGGGTTCAAACTCGGTCACGGCGCCGGTGACGAGAATATCGGCGCCTTCCATAAGTCCCTTCTCGGGTCCGCGGCCTTCCTCGGTATACTGGGACTCGCCCAGCTCGATCTCGTCGATCAGCTCATCGACTTCCTCCTGGCTGGCCAGGACGATGAACTTGGGGTTGTTGGCCAGGGCCGTGGAAAGCATCTCTCCGATAGCGGCTGCTTCCTGACCCGAGAAATGGTCCGCCTTGTCCTTAATCTTGCCGATCGTGATCCGGGCCTTGTTGCCCTGGTAGGTCACGTTGTCCTTCATGTCGGCCGCTACCGATCCGACCAGCAACACTGATAGGAGGAGTACTGCAAGCACCCCACCCACGAGTCCGACTCTGCTCATTTTGAACCTCCTTAAACTGCTCAATGTATTTCTTGCGTCGTTTCCTAAAAAAGCCAATCACAGATTGGTTTGTCAACAAGTGAGATGCCTGGCCGCCATGACGATTTCTGCCCGGCGAGTGGGGCACAGCAGGGTCGAGTCCATTTCCGACCTCACTTTCTCAGACCAATCCTCTAATAAACCTCGAATAGCAGATATGTCTAGTATTTGTATATGATGATTTTCCTGGCTGAAACTTGCCTCCGGGCTCTGGGGCGGCTCTTATACTATTGATGTTAAGGCATTTACCGTGAGTGATTGGCCTGATGATGGCCGCATTTCCAGATGTCGAAATGGGAATAAAGTTGAACAAACAATGTAGATTGTCGTTATTGTAGTTAGACAAAAGATTAACGATTGAAAGGTTGAGGTTACATGGAAAGTGAACAGACACATCCTATCAAGGTGGTCTCTCTGCGCACCGGGCTTTCCCCGCATGTGATCCGCGTGTGGGAGCGAAGGTACGGAGCGGTTCACCCTGCCAGGACGGATAGTAACCGGCGGCTTTATTCTGATAAGGATATCGAAAGGCTGGCGTTACTGAAGAGCGCGTCCAATCTGGGTGAAAGCATCAGCCAGATGGCCAAACTGACCGACGGACAGCTTCGTGAGCTGATCGGATCACAGCCGGCGGCCGTTCTGAGAGCCATTCCATCCGGCACGACTACAAATGGTTCAGCGGCGGCGGCGATATATCTGCAGAGATGTCTTGAGGCGGTGGAGCGGTTTGATGCCGACGGCCTTGAGGCAATGCTTCTGAGGGCCTCGGCCGATCTGAGTCAACCGGTGTTGCTCAACGACCTGGTGGAGCCCCTGATGTATCGCATTGGCGAAATGTGGTCGCAGGGTACGATTAAGATCTCACACGAACACATGGCCTCCGCCATCGTCCGTTCACTGCTGGGAAATATGGCCGGAGCCTACCGGATGAATGGGGCTGCCCCCTGCCTGATAGCGACCACCCCCGCCGGCCAGTTACACGAGTTCGGCGCCCTGATTGCGACCATCGTAGCGGCTTCGGCAGGCTGGCGAGCCTATTACCTGGGACCCAACATGCCCGCCGCGGATATTGCCTCGTCGGTTCAGCAGGGCCGGACGGACGCTGTGGCCCTGAGTATCGTTTACCCGGACGACGACCCCAGGCTTCACCAGGAACTGGTGAATGTCCGCCGCCTTGTGGGCGATGGGAAACCCATCCTCGTTGGAGGCCGTGCCTCCGGGGCCTATGCCGAGACTTTGCGAAGTATTGAGGCCATACCCATCGAAGGGATCACCGACCTGAGGCAAAAGCTCGACGCCATTCGGTTCGGAGACAACGGTGATTCGGAGACCCAAACCGCCTGATCGGCAAGCCGGATTTCTGACATGAAACACGCTGTTGACCCTACAAGGATCTTGCTCCTGAGCGAAAGTGCCCTTAAACAGGACACACGGGGCCCGGTCATATACTGGATGGATCGGGACCAACGAGTGCGCGACAACTGGGCGTTTCTCGAGGCTCAGTCGCTGGCCCTCAAGAGCAAGCAGCCGCTGGCCGTCGTCTTCGTGGCCGACAGGGGTATCTCAATGACGGCGCGACAGGCCGACTTCATGCTCAAAGGTCTTGAGGAGGTCGAGCACGATCTCGATAAGCTCTCCATACCCTTCTACTTCCTCAGAGGAACTCCCGCAAAAACCATTAGCGATTTCGTCGAAACTCACCGGGTGGCGGCGGTCGTTACCGATTTCTCGCCATTGAGCGGGGCCCGGCATCGGCGGGAAGAACTGGCGGCCGCCCTTTCGGTTCCGTTTTTCGAGACCGACGCCCACAATGTGGTTCCCTGCCGGGTGGCTTCGGGTAAGCTCGAATACGCCGCCTATACCATTCGCCCGAAAATAAACCGTCTCCTGCCACAGTATCTCACGGAGTATCCACCGCTCCGCAAACACCCGCATGCCTGGGTGGAAAGACCACGGGCCACAGACTGGAAAGTAGCCCGGTCCTCGATCACCATTGACGAGAGTGTGAAGCCGGTCTCGTGGATCAAACCGGGTGAGGCCGCCGCTCTTGATGCCATGCGATTGTTCCTGAGCGAGAGGCTCGAAGGCTACGCCGAAAGGCGCAACGATCCCACGGTTGATTTCCAGTCGGGGCTGTCGCCCTGGCTGCATTTCGGACAGATCTCGGCCCAGCGGGTTGCCCTGGAGGCGCAGAAATATGACGAGCACGTGGCCGCGCAGGAAGCCTTCCTGGAAGAACTCATCGTGCGCCGGGAACTATCCGACAATTTCTGTTTTTATCAGCCTCATTACGATTCCACCGACGGATTTCCGGCATGGGCGGCAAAAACGCTGGAGGAGCATCGCTGGGACGAGCGGAAGTACCTTTACACGGTCGCCGAGCTCGAGCAGGCCGCCACCCATGACGATCTCTGGAACGCGGCGCAGGCGGAGATGGTTGTCACCGGCAAGATGCACGGCTACATGCGCATGTACTGGGCAAAAAAAATACTCGAGTGGACCCGGGGTCCCGAAGAAGCCTTCGAGGCAGCTGTCCGGCTCAATGACAGGTACTCTCTCGACGGCAACGATCCCAACGGATATGTCGGCGTTGCCTGGAGCATCGGCGGCGTCCACGACCGGGCCTGGTTCGAACGCGAGATCTTCGGCAAGATCAGGTTCATGAGTTACAACGGCTGTCGCCGTAAGTTCAAAGTCGACCTTTATGTCAAGAGAGTAGGGACCCTTGCGGGTCAGGTGTCGCGATGAAGATAT
>CAZVUZ010000039.1:0-15630 GCA_964630485.1 uncultured Ignavibacteriales bacterium | reverse complement strand
GCCGAGGTGGTCTCGATCGTCGCATCAGTACATCGACAGGATCAGGGCTCTCACAGGCGGGGTGCTCCGATGAAGGTCTATACGCTGCAAAGACAACAACTGATAAAGCGCCCGATTGACGAGGTTTTCTCATTTTTCGAAAAGGCGGAAAACCTCGTGCGCATTACCCCGCCTAAAATGAAATTTAACATCCTGACGCCCCTGCCGATCGAAATGAGGCCGGGTGCCCTGATCGACTATTCCGTCAATATCCTCGGTGTCGCACGACACTGGCGCACCCAGATTACCGACTACCGCCCGCCGCACAAGTTTGTTGACTCGCAGCTGAAAGGTCCCTACACTTTCTGGCATCACACGCATATTTTCGAAGAGACCGACGAAGGTACCATGATCACCGATGAAGTCCGCTACGTGGTTCCGTTCGGGGTATTCGGCCGTCTGGCCAACGTCCTGATCATTCGCCGCGAACTCGAAAAGGTATTCGATTTTCGTTCACAGGTTATCGAGCGGGTCTTCGCCGCCCGCGGGGAGGAGTGATCGTGGCCAATGTTCTGGTTCTTGGAGCGACGGGTTATGTGGGCGGACGCCTGGTGCCGCGTTTGTTAAAAAAGGGTCACCGCGTACGCTGCCTCGTACGGAACAGGAGCAGGGTCTCGGGGAAGACCTGGAAAGCCGGCGTGGAAGTTTTCGAGGGGGATACGCTGAAGGCGGATACGCTGCCGCCGGCCTTCGAGAACATTGAGGCCGTTTACTACCTCATTCACTCCATGGGAAGTAAAGAACACTCCTTCGAGGAACTGGACCGCATCTCGGCGTCCAATGTCGCCGCGGCCGCCGAGCTGGCCGGCGTCAAACTGATTGTATTTCTTGGCGCCCTCGGGAGTCGTGACGATCGGCAGTCGGCGCACCTCTCCAGCCGCCACGAGACCGGCGACGTATTGCGGCAGGGGTCGGTGCCCGTGACCGAACTGCGCGCGGCCGTGGTGGTTGGCTCGGGCAGTATTTCCTTTGAAATGATCCATCACCTGGTGAACCGACTGCCGGTGATGATTTGTCCGCGCTGGGTCTACACGCGCACCCAGCCGATCGCGATTCACGATGTGCTCGAGTATCTCATCCGAAGCCTGGACACTCCGCGGGCGTGGGGGCGCAGTATTGATATAGGTGGACCGCAGGTGTTGACCTATCGCAGTATGATGTTCACCGTGGCGCGGGAACTCGGCCTCCGAAGGTATCTCATCCCGGTGCCGGTTCTTACGCCGCGGCTGTCGTCGTACTGGGTCAACCTTGTTACCCCCGTCCCTGCTCGAATCGCGCGGCCGCTGATAGACGGTCTCCGCCATGAGACGATCTGTGAAAATGACGATGCCCGCCGTATGTTCGATTTCGAACCGCTGACCCTGGAAGAGGCCGTAAGACGGGCCCTGGCCCGGGTGCGCTCGGCCCAGGTCGAGACGGCCTGGATTGACGCCTCCCCGCATACCGAGCAGTCGGACATAGATCCCTCGCATCTGCGCGTGGACCGACGGTCGGTTGAGACCGAAGCGCCGGCGTCGGTGATGTTTGACACGGTGAGTGCCATCGGTGGTGACACCGGCTGGTACTATGCCGATTGGTTGTGGAAACTGCGCGGCTTTGTCGATCAGCAGCTCGGCGGGGTTGGTCTTCGCCGCGGGCGCCGTCACCCGACGGAAATAGCCGTGGGCGACGCCCTTGATTTCTGGCGCGTCGAGCAGTACGTTAAGAATCAGAAGCTTACCCTGCGAGCGGAAATGAGAGTATGGGGACGGGCCTGGCTGGAGTTTGAGGTCGAAGACCTTGGCACCGGTCGCTCCCGCCTCGTGCAGACCGCGCGATACTATCCCCGCGGGCTGTGGGGCCTGGTGTACTGGTACGGTGTCTATCCCCTGCACGCCCTCGTTTTCAAGGGTATGGCCGCGGCCATTGCCCGCGCCGCCGCAGGTAAAAACACAAGAACCGGGAGGTCCGGGTGACTGTCAAAAAGAAAAGCGAAGACCGCATCAAGGTCGGTATCTCTACCTGTCTGCTGGGCCAGAAAGTGCGTTACGACGGCGGCCACAAGCACCAACGGTACATAACCGACACTCTCGGCGAATACTTCCAGTTCGTTCCCGTCTGCCCCGAACTCGAGGTCGGCATGGGCGTGCCGCGCGAATCGGTGCGGCTGGAGGGTTTGGCGACGCATCCGAAAATGGTTGGCAATCGCACCGGCGAGGACTGGACCGAGCGCATGAATGCGTATTCCGAAAAGCGGGTCGGCCGTCGTGACCTCGCCGGCTTGCGAGGCTATTTGCTCAAGAAGGATTCGCCCTCATGCGGCATGGAGCGCGTGAAGGTCTCCAATCCGAAAGGCATGCCGGTACGCAAGGGCGTCGGGCTCTATGCCGCGGCTCTCCTCAAACACTTCCCGCACCTTCCCGTCGAGGAGGAGGGACGTCTAAACGATGCCAACCTGCGGGAGAATTTCATCGTCCGTGTGTTCGGCTACGACCGCGTTCTGAAACTCTTCAAAGGCAAATTCAGCCGCGGTGCGGTGGTCAAGTTTCATGCTCAGCACAAATATCTTCTGCTGGCCCACAGCCCCGCTCATTACAAGCAAATGGGACAACTGGTCGCGGCCGTGAAAAGGTATCAGCCGGAGAATTTTCGCGATAAGTACACTGCTGACTTTATGGAGGCCCTGGCGGTTCAGGCCACAACTCGTAAAAACGTCAATGTCCTCATGCATATCATGGGCTACCTGAAGAATAGCCTCACTCCCGAAGAGAAGAAAGACATCCTGGGTGTGATTGACGACTATCACAAATCTCTGGTGCCGCTGGTGGTGCCGCTGACCCTGATCCGGCATTATGTCGACAAGTTCGAGGTCGAGTATATCAGCGATCAGGTCTATTTGCGCCCGCATCCAAAAGAGCTTATGCTCCGCAATCATGTTTGAGGCTGGTGTCGGCCGAAACCGCCGCCGCCCGGAGTAGTTGTCGACCGATCACAAAAAAGATCCGGTTAGCTGTCATTAGCTCATTTGTGAGTTTCCCAAAAACATCGGCTTTTGTGAAATATTTCCCTATGATTTTCCCGGAATGATGGTATTTTTAGCAGGTCAAAACACCAAGAAGGACCGTTCTATGAAGACATTTTCCTATGACGGGAAAGAGTACGAAGTTGACGCGCAGGGTTTTCTGGTAAATCCACGAGACTGGGACGAGGACTTTGCCGAGGGTATGGCCTCCAAATGCGGAATACCGGGCGGCCTCACCGACGAGCACTGGACGGTGATTCGGTTTGTCCGCACCATGTTCGATACGGTGAAATCATGCCCCCTGGTTTATGTGGCCTGCAAGCGGAACGATATCGGACTGGGTGACCTGGAACGTCTCTTCCCCACCGGTTACCTGCGTGGTACCTGCAAACTGGCGGGGGTGACCTATCGGGAGGGCTATCTTGCCCACCACTGGTTAGAGGACAACATTGTCCACTACAATCGTGAATATGATCGGAAGTCGTATACGACCGATTCGCATGGTTTTCTTCTGGATGCCTCGGACTGGGATGAGAATTTCGCCATTCACAAGGCTTACGAACTGAAGATGCCGGAGTACCTTACTGACGAGCATTGGAAGGTCATCAGGTATCTGCGCCAGTGTTTCGAGAAAGACGGCAAGGTGCCGACGATCTATGAGACCTGCGAGGCGACCGGCAACGACCTGGAGACTCTTGAGCAGCTTTTCCCCGACGGTTATCACCGCGGGGCGGTGATAATTGCCGGTTTGCGGGTGCGCTGAATTCCGCCGAAGGGAATTCTCCTCAGGCTATTTTTCCTCGTCGTCGAGCTTGCGCATTTCGCGAAGTATACTCAGGGCGCTGTTGCCCGTTGCCAGCATGGCCAGCTTGTCCATCCGGGCCTGGTCGGCCTCGAATTTTTTCTTCATCCGCGCCTCGTAGGCTTCCTTGAGCGATTCGAGCAACTTTTCCAGTTCGTAGGGCTTGGGGAGGTAGGAGAAGGCTCCGAGCTTGGTGCACTCCACCGCCGAATCCATCGAACCGTGTCCGGTGAGGATGATAACCTCAAGGTACTTGTGTTCGCTCTTGATTTTCTCGAGCAGTTCTTTGCCGTCCATGCCCGGCATTTTCAAATCCAGCAGGGCCAGATCGAATTTGGCGCCGCGGGCGGCCTCGAGAGCCTGGTTGCCGCTGGTCGCCGTGGTAACGTCGAAATCGCGCAGGGTGAGTCGCTTGGCGATGGACTCGAGGAATTGCACCTCGTCGTCAACGATGAGCAATTTGATCTGTTGAGACATATCTGCAAACCTTCCTTCTTCTTATCAGAATCCGATTAACTGCCAGTAACCGAAGAACACCCAGCCCCAGAGCACCAGGAACGACAGCACCAGGACAATGGAGCCGTGTTTGAGAAAATCGCCGAGGGTGACGAGTTGTTCGCCTGTGAGGGGATCTTTGGCCATGGCATAGGCGATGGCGTTGTTGGGGGTCCCGATAATCATCATGTGTGCGAATGAGGAGGCGAAAGCGGTGGCGAAGGCCACCATCCAGGGATGGGTCCCGGATATGGTTGCCATGGGTACGGTGATGGGTCCGATGGCCGATACCGTGGCGCCATCACTCATAAAATTGGTGGTAATGCCGGTGAAGAGACTGGTGGCCACGGCCAGGCCCTCGCCGCTGCGGAAGAAATCCGGCAGGATGGCGATGAAGCTGTCCGCGAGGTAGAGAGCCGCGCCGGTGGTGGCCAGGCCCTTGCCCAGAGCGCTGGCGCTGGCGTACAGGGCCACGACATCCCACGGGATCGAGGAAATATCGCGCCAGCGGATTATACGCATCATGTTCAGCGCCACGATACCCAGGATAACCGGCCCGCCCATACCGTAAATGTCACTGGATGTTATCCACAGGAGTATGACTACGACCAGGACCAGGGCGGTGAGGTATTCGTTTTTGTTCATGGGGCCGATTTTTTCCGAGGCTTGCTTCACCATCGATGCCACGTCGAGTTTGCCGACCGAAATTTTGCGCCGGAAAGCGATGAAGAAATAAGCCGCGATGACTAGGGCCATAACCGGGACGAAGGGCAGGCCGTACTGGACCCACTCACCGAAGGTGGGGGCGTTGCCGTAGTCGGAGAGGATGCCCATCATGACGGCGTTGCGTCCGCCGGCCGCAGGGGAGCCCGGCCCGCCGCAGTTGGCCACGAAGCAAATCGAGAGAACCAGCATCACTGCCAGCGGCTTGTCGGATTTAACGCCCACGGCCCGTAACGCCGACACGTAGACCATGATGAAAAGCGGCATGATGAAGGCGATGAGGGCGTGCTCCGAGACGAAGGAACAGGCCACGCCCAGCAGCGGAAGAAAAATGAAGAGCAGTTTCGTGAGACTCTTGGCAGGCGAAAGCAACAGCAGGCCGATTCGCCGGTCGAGGCCGGTTTTGCTGATGGCCAGCGAAAGGGCGAGGACGCCGAAAATGAAGATGACGGCATCCTTGGCGTAGGCCTTGGCGATGTCATCCGGTTGCATCACCCCCAAAAAATACATAATGACACCCACGAGCAGGGCCGTCACGCCTACGGGAACGGCGCCGGTGGCCCAGAAAAGGGCCGCAACCAGCAGCACTCCCAGCATAACTTTGGCTTTGAAGGCCACATCTTCCGGCGGGAGCGAGAGGATCTTCGTCTTACCGCTGCTGTCGATCTCACGGGGGCCCATTTTGGTGTAGTGGCTGTAGTAGTCGGCGATACTCTCGCCTTCCTTCATTTTGGCGTAGGCCGCAAAGCCCATGTTGGCGTCCGTGATATGGCCGGTCTTGGGCGCCGAGAGCAGTTCCACGAGCCGGTCGGGCGCCGGCATAATCAGGACTGCCACCAGAAGGAGTATTCCAAGGAAAATGATCCCCGGCCGTGAGTTGTGCGAGCCGTTCAGCCAGCGCCACGGGGAACCCTTCTCGACACTCGGAATTTCCTGCCGGGCCATGACATGGACCTTGTCCTCGCGAGCGTCATCGATCACCTTGATCAATTCATCCAGATCGCACGGTTTCTGCAGGTAGGCGAAAGCCTCCAACCGGCCGACTTCCATGGCCGATGACATGGTGCCGTGACCGGTCAGCATAATGACCTGCATGGCCGGACGGAAGGACTTGATTTCCTTGAGAACCAGTTCGCCGCTCATCCCGGGCATGTTGATATCGAGGATGACGATATCGATATCGCGATCGTTGCGCACGAGCCTGACGGCGTCTTCGCCGTTGTCCAGATCGATGTTCTCCTTACCGCGCAGTTTTAGACGCTGGGCCAGGGATTTGCGAAACTGGTGTTCGTCATCGACTATCAGCACCTTTGACATGGGCGTGCTCCGTTGAGGTATGTCTTTATCATGGTGTCATTGCTTTCATCATCGAGGCCACTTCTTCGTAGAGGTCGGAGAGCCTTACCAGCCCCACGATCTCGCCGTCGCGCGTGACCATAATCGAGAGGGCCTGCCACATAACGATCCGGTGCATCGCTTCTCTCAGGGTGGCCGTTTCCTCGATACATTCGGTTACCGGCTGCATGACATCTTTGACGGCGATTGTTCGTCCGCGCAGGCACAGGTCCTCAATGCTTTCCTGGAAGAATTGATAGTGTTCCATCATTGAGGCGATGAACTCGTCGCTGACGCCGGCTCGGGTGAGGGCGGGGAGATCCCCCAGGACGCTGTACTTCGGCTCGAGTGCCTTGAGGAACCCGAGGTGACCTATTTTCCCCACGATTTTGCCGATGCCGTCCACGACCAGCATGGCCCGGTGCCGGTGTTTTCCTTCGGCAAGCCGCGTCTGGGCTTCATCCAGAGCCCTCAGGGCATCCAGCAGGGTGGCATCCTGCGCCACCACGGCATACTCGCTCAACGGAATCATCATGTCTTTGACGGTTTTTATTTCCATTCATAGACTCCCGGAGGTCGTCGGATGGGTCGGTAAGCCCTGCGACGCGGCTCCTTTCATTTTTTCACCGGCAGTACTATGGTGAAGGTACTGCCTTTACCGACGGTACTTTGCACTTCTATCGTTCCACCGAGGCTTTTGACGATGCCATAACTCACCGACAGACCCAGGCCGGTTCCCCGGCCCACCTCCTTGGTGGTGAAGAAGGGCATGAACAGCTTATCCATTTGATCCCGGGCGATCCCGGAACCGTTGTCGGCGATGCTTATATGAACGTGTTTATTCACTCTCGAGGTTTTAATAGTGATCAGGCCCGGTCCGCTGCCGATGGCGTCGGAGCCGTTGTTGAGCATGTTAAGAACGACCTGTTGCAACTGGTTGCGGTCCGTAATCAGCTCGGGGATATCGTCGGCGTACTCTCGAACGACTCTAATGTTGGAAACGGCGATCTCCGGGCCGAGGAGACCATCGACGACGCCGTCGATGAGTTTATGAATGTCATGAAGCTTGAGATCGAGATCGGTGCGCCGAACAAACCCGAGCAGTTTGCGGGTAATATCCCGGCACCGGAAGGCGGCCGACTGGATGGTGTCGAGTTTTTCTTCCAGTTCCCCCGGAGCCAGGGTTTCCTCGAACTCGGGGCTGGTGAGGTCTTTAATCAGCCCGGCCTCTTCCGAAATTATCGCCAGGGGGTTATTGATTTCGTGCGCGATACCGGCCGCCAGTTCACCCACCGAGGCCAGTTTGGCGGCGTGCTCGAGCTGTGCCCGGGTCTCGTCGGTTTCCCTCTGAATCTCAACCAGCTTGCGGGCGCGATTAAATATTATCAGGACGATAATCAGCATAACCCCGAGGGTGATGGCGATGATCTGGAAGCGGAAACCGCCGAGCAGGCCGCCATCGTCTTCGGAGGCCCACTGCACGATCAGGGCCCAGTCGGCGGTGCGCAGCCACGAATAGGCGTAGGTTAGCGATGAGCCGTCGATTTTGATGGTTTCCGCCCCCAGCCCCGGGCTGAGCGGGGGGACGAATTTCGAAGCCTCCAGCGGTGTCCCGATATGTTCCGTAACCACCTGGTAGTAGCCGTCGGGGTTGACAATCGATGTGAATACCTCCCGGGATCCCTCCAGCGAACTTATGTACTCGTACATTTTACCCGGATCCAGCGTCGCGCGCAAAACGATATCGCGGCCCCGGAGAATTCTCTTAACCGCGATAGTGAAATGCGGGCGGTTCCTGAAGCCGAGGTAGATATCGGTTATGATGGCGTCTTCGTCCTGACCTTTGAGATGCTGGTACCATGGTTCGGAACTGTAGTTTTGTTTTTCCAGCGAGGGGTAGGGGCCGGCGTAGGCGGTCTGAACTCCCGAAGAGTCAAAGAAACCGATATCGACAAAAGTCTCACTGCTCAGGCGGAGTCGCCGCAGGTATGTCGCCAGCACATCCGACGACGGCGGCAATTCGAAACGGGGGTCATCGGCGAGATTGGCGAGGTTGATACGTCGTTCGGTGAGGAAAAGATCCAGGGTGTTGGCCTGGTTTTCGGCGGTGCCCCTGAGGTGAAGGCGGCGAGCCTCCGACACGATGGCGCCGTATTGGAAATAGAAATAGAGGGTGAGAATCAAGAGTGGGGCCAGGTAAGTTGATAACAGGCGGACAATATGGCGCCGCTTGAGATCGCGGTAATGGCCCAGGTGGTAGGGCAAAGACTCCGGCTGTCGCCCGGACTTGCCCGGTGCTCTTTCAGTCATCGTAATACAGGCCCCACAAGAGACATGATATCTTGTTTACAGCCGTGGGTACTCCGCACTGCGTCAGCGGTTCCGTTACGGCAAACTAAGCATATTTAGAATGGATAACCTTGTCAATAGGAAGAAACGAAAAATACGGTATGATCGATCACTTATTATCGGGCTGTAATCCCTGCCGGCCGCCCCGGGCAATGAAGGCGGCCCAGGCGAAGGGGTGATCAGAGGAGCCGTCGGCCCGCAGGCCGGCAAGTCGATCAATGGCCATCCGGCGCATGGTCAGGGCCAGGTCCTCGTGATGTGACTCGTACAGGCCGGCCATAACGCGGGCGGTCTCCTTGTCGGGTACCGGCCAGAGGGAGCAGATGACCGTGCTTACCCCGGCCATCTGGAAGGCGCGGCTAAGGCCATAAACGCCTTCGCCGGCGCGGATTCGGCCGAGGCCGCTCTCGCAGGCCGAGAGCACCACCCAGCGGGTCCCTTCCAGGTTCATGGCGGCTACCTCGTAGGCCGTCAGGATGCCGTCGTCCCGATCGAAATCTTCGGCTTCCCGATGACTGAGGTTGGCGCCGGCGAAAAGGAGGCCCACCTGCAGCAGCGGCGACTGATCGCGAACCGGCCCCCGGGGCTGATCGTCCGGCAGGGCTATGAAGCCGTGTGTGGCCAGATGGATGGCCAGGCGGCCGGGAGCCAGCCGTTTGAAATTGCCCTCGGTCGCATCGGTCCCCAACAGAACGAGCGCTTCCTCGCCGCCTCGATCCTTCCACAATCCGGCCACCCGCTTGATCTCACGCCGGGTATAGGGCAGGCCCGTCACCCGGCCAAGCTCCCGGTAGGAACGAAACCGGACGCTCCTGAGATTGTCATTACCGGACACGGGAGAACTCGACGCGTCCGGGGGACCGGGGACGGAAGATACGGAAGCGTTCACGGGCGAGTTGAAATCAGGGTCGCCGATGGCAAGCAGACCCGCGCCGGGTCGGTCAAACTGCCCGAGTCGGATCAGGTCGCGTCCTGCCGACAGCTGGTGGATTGGATACTTCTCGACGAGATAATCACCCTCGGGAGACAAAAAGGCGTGGAAGGGAAGCAGGTTCAACTCCCCGTCGGGGGATACCAGCACACATTCGCGACCGGCGGCAGCCACCGCAAGCGGTTGCCAGATGATGCGGTAGAGGTTTCTGAAAATTTCGTCGGCCCGGCTGTCAAGTGCCGCGGAGATGCTCGGCCAGTGGCGGGACACGGAATCCATGTGGTCAAGGCAGGTGGCTACAGCAGTATCGATAACGGCGGCCGGCCCGAGATCCTCGATTACCTCGATACCCTCACGGCTGATAGCCACCGCCAGGTAGCGGTCGCTACTATCCTTCTCAAAGGCCAGGGCGCGGGTATAGCGCACATATTCAACCAGCACCGTTCGCTCCGGAACCAGCGGAGCCACGGTGCCGACGCTGACGGCGGCAACCTGTTGCTGGGTGCGAAAGTCTTTGCTCCGCAGGGCCAGGGCCCGCTCGAGGCTGTCGGCAAGGGCGGTCAGCGAGTCGAGCCCGTCGCTCTCCGGGAGTGGCCGGGCGGTCACCCGAGTGCGAACATATTGGGCCGCGAGACAGGACCTGACGTCTTTGTAATCGGCGAGAAGCACCGTCATAGCGCTGTCGCGACAACCCGACAGGAGCTGCCGCCGGGCGAAGATGCCGTCCGAGACGGCTCCCTTGGTGGACAGGACGACATCACCAATCAGTCTTAGATATGCGGTATCGACCGGCTGGGTTTCCAGCAGGGCGGCGACCAGCCGGTGGGCCGACGAACGCAACAGGCGGGAATAGGCCAGGGCGTCTTCCTCGGCCAGCACCAGGATATTCTCATTGAAGTTCCGTTTTCTGACCTCGTAGGAACGGTGGAGGGCGACAATGGCGTCGTCGGTCCGGCCCGCGCGCCGCAGGTACAGGCCGTAGGTGCCGAGGTGCTCGGCGTAGAGGTTGTGCCGCCCACCGTAGAATATGGAGTCGATTTCGAAGAGCCGCGTAAATAGCGGCGCCGCTTCGTCAAGCCGGCCCTCTTTGGTCAGTACCCGGGCCAGACCCTGCAGGCCGTAGACCAGGGCCGGGTGAATTCTGCCGTGGATGGCTTCCTTGAGGCGCAGCTGGCGCCCAAAGAGATCTTTTGCGCGCGACAAGTCGCCCAGCAATTCGTAGTTGGAGGCCAGGTTGATTAGCGTTGGCGACAGAGTGGAATGATCCGGGCCGTAGATCTTCTCCTTAAGGTCAAGGACTTCCCGGTTAATCCTGAGAGCCCGATCGATATCGCCCCGGTCCTGGTAGATAATGGCCAGGTTGCCGCTGATGGCCAGGATCTTTTCGTGATCGTCGGGTGCGACCTCGCGGCAGATCAACAACGCTCTTTCGAGGAACTCGGCCGCCTCAGCCTTGCGATTTTGGCCTATGAGGGATATGCCGACATTGTTCAGAGCTTTGGCCACGAGCGGGTGCGAGTCGCCATACAGCCCTGTCCAGATCGTTGCCGCCTGGCGGGCATACTGCTCGGCGGCGATTAGATTGCCCAGGTACCAGTTGACTATCGAAAGCCAGTTGAGCGTTTCGGCGTAGTCGCTGTGCCCGGTTCCTATGGTTTGCTCCTGTATGGCCTTCGTACGCAGGTAGCCGGCTTCGGCTTCCGGGAAGAGGCATTGCACCTCAAAGTGCAAACTGACGTCGTTCAGAGCAGACATGAAATCGGGGTGGGTCTCTCCAAGCAGAGCCTCCAGAAGGTCCAGATACCGGTGGCAAAGCTCCACGCCTTCCTCCTTGCGGCCCTGGACCATGCGCAATTCACTGAGAGCCTTCAAAGCATCGGCATAGAACAAGTGTCTTTCACCGGAATGGGAGAGCCGGGCGTTGAGCGAGCGGTCTAACATCGAATCGGCCCGGGCATATTGCGCGTTGTGGGTGAGTGACCGGCCGAGGGCCAGGGTAATGACGGCCGTGAGGGAGTCACCGCCGCCGGTGGATTCAATTGCCGTGAGGGTTTTCTCAAGGACGGCAATGGCGGCGTCAGTCTCACCGGTTGTCAGAAGGGAATCGGCCGTCTTGAGGTCCTGCCGGACGTCAGCCGTAGCCGAAGTGATCGCCATCGGCATTAAAAGAATCACAGCGCATAAGAACCACACCATCGGTAGCGACAGTTTGCCGACAGTGGTTATCCACACGCTGCGGGGCATGGGCTGGATCTCCTGTGTAATTGTTGAAAAGTGGAGCGACACCGTAAGATAAGGGCGCAGGCGCCGCCTTGCAACAGCGAAAACGGCATCGGGATAAACACCGGCGTGACTCCGGACGGAGGCGACGGGGGACTTTTGGAAACGGAAAGACGAAAAGAGGGCGAGGTCGGTTGAGACCTCGCCCGGGGGACAGATTATTCTTTCAGGGCGATTTTGCCGGTGGCGGTTTCGATATAGATCGACGGCGTAGATCCGCCTCGGGTGAAGGACTTGCGCACGTACTCTTCATCCCATTTCTCGTAGGTTTCGACATCGTCGAAATCAAACGGGGAATCGATGCGGCCGCGATCGGCCCTGGTGGTGAACTCGAAATGGCCCTTGATGGGATTGCCGCCGAAGTCAAGCACCGCTCGGCCGGTGGCGGTTCCCACGATCAGGTCGTGTTCGGGGCTTTTGGCCAGCGAAACATCGACGCGACCGGTGGCAGTTTCGAATTCGCTATCGTCGTTCAAGACGATATCAAGGGCTTCGACATTGCCGCTGGCGGACGAGAGATCAAAGGCGCCTTCCGCTTTTTCGGCCAGGACATCGCCCGAGGCTGACTCCAGGGTCAGAAAGCCGCTGAGGCGCTCACCGGTTACGTCGCCACTGGCGCTCTCGGCGTCGATTTCGCCCGAAACATCCGTCAGCATGACATCGCCGGAGGCGGATTCTACCTTAATGTCGCCCGAGCAGTTGGTGACGGTTATGTCACCCGAAGCCGTCTCGGCATTGATCTTGTTCTTCATACCGTCGATGGTGAAGTCACCCGAGGCCGAGGAAATGCTGAGCCGGGTGCCAGGCGGTACGGTAATGGTCCACTCGGACCGGCCGGAGCAGTTGCCGTGCATGTCCTCGCTTATAGTCAGGGCCTTGTCACGCTCCTTGAACAGTGGCTCGAAACTGTCCGACGGCCGGTAGCGGTAGACCAGGTGCACATCTATTTGATCGCCCGTGCCGGCTTTAATTATGACGTCGCCGCTAACAGTCTTGACATTGACGCGTTCTTTGGCCGAGAAAGTCTTGTCAAGTTCCTCGGTTCGTGCCTGTAGCGCCGTGGCCGACAGCAACATAAGCCCTACAGCCAGGATCACCATGATTACTCTGGATTTTCTCATCGTCTGCTCCCTATCTTCAGTGTTCCCGCCAGGCATGCTCTTCAGGCCAACAACTCACACTTTGATTGTACCTGCGCGTAGTTATGCATACGGAGACCGGACGGGATTTGTTTCGTCCGGCGGGAGAGGTGGTGACAAGAGGGTTACTTGCGGCCGACGATACTGACCTGGCGGGCCCAGCGAAGGCCGACCTTTTCGAGACGTTCCTTAAGCTCGACACCCTCGCGGTAAAGCTCGGCGTGTTCGGGTTTTCCCTCAATTTTGGTCAGATACTGGTCACAGGCGTTGCGCACGAAATTCATAACCTGCTCGCCGTAGGCCTCCTCGCCGTAATCGGACTCCTCGAATACCTCGACCTCAGAAATGTCCAGGGTGGCTACCATGGCCTTCAATTCGTCGCGGGAGAAGGTCGAATTGTGGGTCACGCCGGTGACGCGATCGACCGAGGCCCACCAGTGGTGCAGGAGGATGTGTGTCAATTGCATTTCATTGGGATCGTCGCGAATCATCTCGATCAGCACGAAGAGGCCACCGGGTTTGAGGACGCGCTTCATTTCTGCCAGGACCCTGGGCGCGTCGGCCATATGGTGCAGGGAGTCGGACATGGCCACGGTATCGAAGGCGTCGTCGTCAAAGGTCAGGTTGGTTGCGTCCATGACTTCGTATTTTATGTTCTTGTCCGGGTCGGTTCTTTCGCGGGCCTTTTCGAAGCCCTTGTCGGAATTGTCGATTCCCAGGACAGATTCGCAGGATATCATGGTTTCGTCGAGGTAGCGAGCGCAGTCGCCGCGGCCGGTGGCGATATCCAGTACGCGGCCGCCGTGTTGTCTCTTCAGGTAGTCATCCAGTTTGCTCACGTTTGCTCCAGTATCGCAGATGGCGATTTCCAATTCGGCAAAATATAATCGGATATCGAAGTGATCTCAATAGATTTGGAGCCTGCGATACAAAAACAAACGCCGCCCGGGTCAGGGGCGGCGTCGGGAGCATGTGATTGGAAGAACACTGCCCGCGGCTCCGGCGGTGTACACAGGCCGCCGGAGCCGGGCGTATCGAGCGCGAAATCTATAGCTCTCGCCAGGCGGCGACGAGCATATTGTCGCCGTTGGGAAACTGGACATCACTCAGATTACGATCGTAGTGAAAGCAGGCGCCCTGGTCGAGTTGGATTGTACCAGCGACAAGTGATCCATACACCTCGGTCGTCTGGTCATACTGCACGTGAGCATTGGGACCGTAAAAGGCTCCGTAAAATGTGTTATCCTGATCGAATTGCAAACTGGAGCCGTTGGACTTTATGACCAGGGCCGAGGGGTCGCCACCGTCATTGATTGTGGAACTCTGCATCAGGTGGATGTCGCCGGGACTGTCAGTATAAATGGTGACTTTGGCGCCGGGCGCCAGGGTGAGACTTGATCCCTGGCCCAGAGTTATATCCTTGAAGTAATAGACCCCGCTCTGGAGTATGATATTGGCGTTGGCACCCGAAGTGAGGGTCTTGAGTCCGTTATTATAGGTGTAGTTCATGCCCGAGATGCCGGTGGAGGCATTGCTGTTGTTCGCCGCCCAGGTGAACTCGGAGGCGGGAATGTCCGGTATATTGACCGAGTCGGCCGTCGAGGTCGTATCAGTGAAGCTGAAACTGGGACCGAAATTAATGCAACCGGCTGTGGCCGAGGAAACACTGCCGCCGATGGTGACCTCTTTACTCCCGGTCAAACAACCGTTAGAGCCAATATCGCCTTCATCGTCGAGTCGCGTAACGGCGTAGGTGCCCGAATCGGAATCATACGAGTCGGTGCAGGTGGCCTTGTCAAAGTTGATCCAGTCATCCGCGAACATGGCAAAACGGAAGGGATAGATATATTCCGGGACGATGGATATTTCCACTTCTGCCTCGGCGTCATCCACCGTTCCAATGGATCTTACAACGACAGTATCGGCCAGGGCCGAGTCGGTGGATACGTCTATAACCTGTACGGAGTACACGCCGCTGCCAAGGGGCTCATCAGTAAAACCGGTTGCCCAGGTATTGTCGGCCATGATCTCGGCGACCGCTCGTTTAGCGCCCGCATCGGCTATGTAGAACGCATTCTCAGCGTGCGCCTGATTGAAGGATAAATCGACATCGGTATTCGAGGTCCGCACCGCCGTGATAGCGATGAGGCTGAGCATCCCCATGATGCAAATAGCAATCAAAAGGGCGCTGCCACGGTTGTTGGTCCTGAATGGTATCATAATGTTCTTTCCTTGAGATGGTGCTACAAGTATGTCTGTCTGATCAAAGGTCTGTTGTTGCCTACCCGGCTTACTCTTTAATCTCCATCCGGTCTTGATGTCCTTTTTGTCTCTCGTGCACGCGGCCGGTTCTTGTCTCGGGCAGGTTGTGAATATGGCATCCGAGATCCGCAAAACACGAAAATCGCGGCCTCCCGCTGTCGCATTCTTTCATCATCATGTAAACTTGATCGAGCCCCTTTATTCAAAGACACAGCCCGCGGCTCCGGCGGTGTACACGGGCCGCCGGAGCCGGGCGTATCGAGCGCGAAATCTA
>CAZVUZ010000038.1:0-22694 GCA_964630485.1 uncultured Ignavibacteriales bacterium | reverse complement strand
CTTATTTCGCCTGTCTTCGACGGTACCGGCAACGGTGATATCCTCATCCATTACGCCGTGTGGTTCTCCAACGATGCCGGTGACTCTCCCAATTTGGATTCGCTGAAGGTTCTTGTCTCCAATAACGACGGCTCGGACTGGACGCTGGCAGAGGTGGTCGGTCCCGCCGATCGCGCCTCGGGCGGCTGGTACGAGTATGATTTCTGGCTCGCGGACGTAACGGCCCCGACGAATCAGATGCGGTTGCGCTTCGATGCCGCCGATCTCGATCCCGGTTCGGTGGTCGAAGCGGCTGTCGACGAGGTGTCCGTCACACGCTACGAGTGTATTACCTTCATATGTGGTGATGTCGACGGCAGCGACGCCGAGCCCGATATCGCCGACCTGGTCTGGCTCGTCGAGTACATGTTTGCCGGCGGTCCGCCACCGCCCGTTATGGCGGCGGCGAACGTTGACGGCATCGGCGGCGAAGCCATCGACGTGGCCGACCTCGTGTGGTTGGTTGATTTCATGTTCGCCTCGGGTCCGGCCCTCAACTGCGAATATTAGAACGGTTCCGGCCCTACCTGGTCGGGTCCTCGACTTAGATGTTCTTTACCGGTCGCCGTCAGTATGACGAAACGACGGCGGCCGGTCGTATGTCTTTATGACTGCCGACCAGCCCTGGGCCGTGTCTCCTTTCGGGCAGACGCCGTGGGCGCCTATGAGGAGGAAGAGAATGAAATCATCACTCAGGTCCGGACTCGCGGCAGTTTTGTGCCTGGCATTGGTAACCGGTGGAGCCTTCGCACAGGTGCCCCTGGAACCGGAGCCGTTCTGGTCCACCACCACGCCCGATCTCTATTCTACTGGTATGATCTGGAGGGACTGTAACGACGACGGCTACATCGATGTGTTTATCTCGAATGGCAACGACATCGTCTTGGCAGCCAACCATATTTACCTGTCTCATTATGGCGAGATGCCGGTCTCGCCGACCTGGATCTCGACCAACATCGAATACACCGGGCATTGCGCCGTCGGGGACATCGATGACAATGGCTGGCCGGATTTCATTACGGCTAATTTCCTCGGCGCGGACCGCTTCGACACACCCAACACTTCCGTCGCATACATGAATTATGGGGTTCTGCCCGGCACCAGTCCCGACTGGCGACCGCTCGACAGCAGTTATTCGTTTTCCTGTGCGCTCGGCGATGTTGACGGCGACGGCGACCTCGACCTCGCTCTGGCAACCGGAACGCGCTACATTGACGAATACTCCCGTGACCTCGTCTATTTCAACAACAACGGATCCTTCGAGTCTCTGCCGGGCTGGCAATCCGGTTTGCTGACCGCCGCCATTGATGTTACCTGGGGTGATGTGGATAACGATGGTGACCTCGATCTTGCCTTCTGTTATGACAGTCGGGGTGCCGGGGTGTACTACAACAATGGCGGTATCCTCGAATCTAACCCGAGTTGGCTGGCCGGACAGCAGGAGCCGGCCAATACCGTCATTTTCGGCGATGTCGACAACGACGGCTGGCGTGATCTAATTGTGGCCTTCAATTATCAGCTAGGCAGCGGCGGGCAGTTCCGCGTGTATTACAATGACGGTGCCGGCGGACTTGCCACGACACCGGGATGGCAATCGGCCACGGCTGGTTATGGCTCGGCGGTGTCCCTGTACGATTTCGACAATGACGGGGACGACGACCTGGCAGCCGGGCGCTGGTGGGATAGTCCGCGCATTTATGAAAACACCGGCTCCGGCTTTACCACGACACCGGTGTGGCAGGCAACCCCATCGACGGTGGTCGAGGAACTGGCCTGGATCGATATCGACGGTGACGGCGTCGAGTCGCGGGCCGATACGATTGCGGTCTCCGATTCCCGCAAGTTGTTCTATGCCGCGCATCACCCTCTGCAGAGACTGGATTCGGTGGTGGTCGATGGCGTCGCGCTGGGTTGGTCCGACTATTGTTATGATCTGGTAGATGCCTGGGTGTCGCTGGCGCAGACGCCTGTGAGCGACATAGTCCTTTACTATCAATACTCCTTCAAGAATGACCTGACCGTCACCAACTGGGATACCTACACGATGGCCATGGGCAACACCAATCGCCCTCTGGTCGATGTGTACGCCGAACCTGCGTTGGGACAGGCCCCTTTGACCGTCCAGTTTGCCGACAGTTCCCAGGGCGCCTCAAACTGGCTGTGGAAGCTTCTTGACGGAACGACCTACGATGTAGCCAATCCCCAGCATGTTTTTTCTGAAGGTGGCGCCTACGATGTCTATGTGGAAAATACGCTGGCGGACGGACGCCATAATCGCCGCTACCGAAATATGGTGGTAGTGCTGGCCGATACCATTTACTTCCCGGACATAGTCTTCCCGGATGATGACAGTATTGTAATACCGGTGTATCTCAAAAATACGCAACCGGTGGAAGAACTGATTTTGCCGGTGGTGTACGGCGGCGAGACGGATCTGAGCTACGAGGCTTTCGATACCGACGGCTGCCGGACCGATTATTTCGCCGATGTTTCCTGGATTGGCACCTCGCCCGCCTACAGCAAAATAGTCTTTCGCCTCAAGGCGGGCGTGAACTCGGGTAATACACCGCTTGAGCCTGGTTACGGCCCCATTATCAATTTGCATTTCTCGCGGACGGGAGGTATGGGCGTGAATGTTTTCGACACGGCGACGACATCGGGCCGCGAACTCGATCTTGACGCCGGGTTTGTGGCTTACCAGCCCCGTGTCGTGATGGGTAATGTCCAGATCGGCATCTGCGGTGACCTTACCGGGGACGGAACGGTGGCCGATATTGGCGACCTGGTACATATGGTTGATTACTTCTTCAGTGGCGGACCACCGCCGGTAATAACGCAGGCGGCCAATATCGACGGCGAAGCGGCCCTGAGTATATCCGACATTGTCTACATGGTCGAATACATGTTCGAGGGCGGACCGGCGCCGGACTGCACGGTGGCCAAGGCTCCATAAGTGGGGTCCTTTGGGTTGAATCGCATTTTTAGTACGGATATAAGATAAAGAACAAAAGCGAGAGGCCCCTATCTTTCCCGTCAGGGAAGCAATGTCCGGTTCAGGACAGACATAGGGAAGGCGAACGGGGCTGAAGGACATCGCGAGGGCCTGCTGAAATTGATCACATCAACAGGCCTTCGACGACTTTTCTAATCTCCCGAAACGCGCGTGAAGGCGGTGCCGGAAATGTCGGTGAGATAGCGATCGTCCTCGGGCAGATCCCACCAGACTTCGTCGGCGACGGCCGAGCGCAGGGTGCCGACCATGAGCGGATTAACTCCCTGGTGGCAGCGGAGAATCACTTCGTCGGCGGAATCCATCCCGACTATCTCCCATTTACCGGACTTGTTCGACATGACATAGCGAGGGGTTTTTACCACCCCGGTACACAGGGCCTGGGCACCCGAGAACACGTCATGGCCTTCGCGGAACGTCAAACCGTACTTCTCGTTGCCGATGGTAGGCCGGTTTTGAAACACATAGTACGGCTGTAACCCAGCCCGGGCACATTCGTACCACAGCTCCGCAAGCACTTCGGAATCATCGTTAATGCCGCGCAACAGGGGCGTCTGCACCAGGAATGAGTAGCCGGGGAACCGCTCGATCACCTTCTTCAGCGCCGGCCTCACCTCGCGGGGGCGCACGATGTGAAGCACCACATAGGTCTTCTTGGCGCCGTACCGGGGGAGGACCTCGGCATAGTGGTCCGGGTCGTGCACCAGAGCCCGGGTTCCGAAGCGGATATTGTGAATGTGGTCCATCTCCGCAATGCCGTCGCACAGAGTCTTGAGCAGGTCCGGCCTGGCCAGCAGGGCATCCCCGCCAGTCATCAGGACACTCCTTACTTCCGTATGCTCTCTGATATAGTCCAGGGCATCATCTGCATTAACAACGGTGTCGTAGCTAAGGGATTCGCCTTCGAAAATCCGTTTGCGGAAACACCAGTCACAGATTGAATGACAGTCTTGTGCGACGAACAGGAGCACCGTTTCCCGGTACTTGTGCTGCAGTCCGGGAATGGCGAAATTACTGCGCTCATTCGACGGATCGTAGGCAAATACGTTAGGCATCAGCTCACTCCTTTCGTTCTGAATGGACTCGCACGGGGGCGAGGAGAAGACGGATCTTACCATCCCGATTAGCCCGCCTTCATGGAGTGGAATTACTTCGTCCTCAAGAAAACAACTAAGATGCGTTGATATCGGGCGCTCAGGCTCTCATGGCCCGGTCTCCCTGATAACCACCCGATACCATGCGAGGAGACATGGTTTTCCTACCTACTATATACTACTATTTATACACCAAAGTGTCAACATAATTCAACAAAAAGTCAAACAGGGGAAAGCTAAGCGTGGATCGTAGCATCCACGGATGCGCAAGTGGCGGTTTGCGTGATCGCGGGAATGCGTTGTGGTGTAAATAGTTGGGTTATGTGTTGTGGCGTTGCTTCTACGCGACTTGGTGCGTTGTTGGTTTTATGGGGAAGCGGGCGTGTCACCGGGACTCCACTTTAGGGCTCGTCAGGATGGCCTAAACCACCCAATGTCAGGGAAATACGACTGCTCGGGAAGCTGGCCGGGTTTGACAGGCCTGGGCTTCTCAATGGTGACCATATTTGGCCTATTTGACATGCGCCCGTGACAATAGGCATTGTTTTTCCGATAAATTTCGCTAACTTGTGACGCTAAAAGGAGTTCATTTGACCGTTCAGGACGGCAGAAAGCGCACTGACTACACCGAAGGATCAGTCATCAGTTCCATTCTCAAGATGGGCCTGCCTTCCATGTTCGGATTTCTTAGCCAGCACATCTACAGCCTTGTCGATACCTACTGGGTCTCGCGTCTGCCCGGGCAGGAGGCCAGCGTCGCGGCCGTGACTTTTTTCGGCACCATAATGTGGTTATTCTTCTCATTCAACAACCTTGTCGGACCCGGATCGGTAGCCATTATTTCCCGCCGCTACGGTGAGAAAAAATACCACCAGGCGGAGAAGGCCATCAAGGAGACATTGTTTCTCAAGCTCTTCTTCGGTTTTATTTTCGGGTTTGTGGGTTATTTCCTGGTGGAGCAGATGCTTTACCTCATGGGCGCCCGGGGGGATGCCCTGGCACTGGGTATCGCCTACGGCCGCATTATGTTTCTCGGCATGGGCATCATGTACGCCACCTATTCCATTTACACTGCCATGAGGGGCGTGGCGAACCCGCAGATGGCCATGATACTGATGCTGGCCTCGAATGTTTTGAACATGGTCCTCGACCCGATTTTCATGTTCGGTTACATGGGGATGCCGGCCATGGGCATAGAGGGGGCTGCGGTAGCTTCGGTACTGAGTTATACGATCACGCTTGGGGTTGGCCTTTACCTTTTCTATGCCAACCACACCAGCGTTCGCCTGCACCTGCGCGGCAAATACGGTATGGCTATGGCCTCAATGTGGACAATGGTCAAGATCGGCATTCCCGCCTGGTTCGGGCAGATGTCTTTCTCCAGCGCCAGGCTGATAATTACGCCGCTGATAGCCACCTTCGGAACCGATGTCGTCGCCGCCTACGGCGTCGGCAACCAGGTCACGGGACTCGGCCACTCGCTGCTGGTCGGTATCGGTCTCGGCCTGTCATCGCTGATCGGCCACAATATAGGTTCCGGCAAGAAGGACCGGGCCAAGAAAACCGCCGATGAAGCCCTGCTTTTATCGGTGGGCATCATGACCGTTTTCGGTTTGGTGTGTTTCATCTGGGCCCGCCCGATCATGGGAATGTTTTTCGAGAGTGCGGGGACCATAGGTTATGGCGTGGTGATGCTTCGCATCTTCGCCCTTGGCTTTCCCTTCATCGGCGCTTTTATAATGAACGAAGAAATCCACACCGGGGTCGGTCTCAACACCCCGGCGATGATGATGAACATATTACACGCCTGGGTGCTCGAGGTCGGGCCGATTCTGTTGCTGACTAATTTGCTGGGTTACGACCAGACGGCCATCTGGTGGACAATAACCGGCGCCGGTGCGGTGAGTTCGACGATCTTCTACATGTATTATCGACGCGGACGCTGGCTGACGGTGTCGGTCTAGTACAAGCATATCAATCATAGGCGGAGGTCTCTCGATGAACGCGGAAGGATCCAGTAACCGGCCCAAATGGAGAGGTGAGACCATAACGGTCGAGATCCTTTACTCGGCGGCCGGTGTGGCCCAGACAATACTGATTAGTGGCAAGGATCGATTTGTGCTGGTCGATACGGGTGACGGCGCCCTCCGCGATTTGCTGCACACCGGCCACTCACTCAAAAACCTGGCCGGGTTGATCTACACCCACGGTCACTTCGATCACATAGGCGGGCTTTCGACCCTACTGGGTTTCCTGAGAATGATTGGCCGAAAGGTGCCCCTGCGAATCATAGCGCCGCGAGATTGCCGCGAACTGCTTTTCACCATCGACAATTTTAAACGATGCTACCCCGATTCGCGACCCTTCGAGATCGATCTCATTGAGACCGACGGGGGAGAGTTTGTCGAGTTGGCCGGGTTCAAAGTCGAGCCGTACGTCGTGGTGCACTGCGGTTCGGTTGAGGGCGGGAAGGTGCTGGGGCAAATTCCGGCCCGGGGATACCGACTTTCACTTGACGGCGAAACAGTGGCGATTAGCGGCGACACGGGCCTGTGTGACGGCGTGCGGCGACTGGTGGACGGCGTTGACCTGGCCGTCATCGAGGCCACCTATGCCGACGCTGAGGGGATCGCACCGGAAATGCTCCAAAAGGTGCACCTGACGGTGGAACTGGCCGAGCAACTGGCCCGCACGGCCCGCAATCATATCCTGGTTCACCGCATTAATAAGTTCGGTCAGGACAAGTAGCCCGCATCAAAACCACTGGCGCGCCGGCATTCCAACACGTATATACGGGGTATATATCATGGCCGGCCTTTTGTTCCGGCGGCTGATTTTCATTTTTCACAATTGTTAGACAGGTCGCAGTCCGATGAAAACCCGCGGCGTCTTTTTTGATCTTTACGGCACCCTTCTTATCTATGGCGACATGCGAGCCGCATGGTGGGCCTGGCTCGAAGCCTATCATAGCATGCTCACCGGGTTCGGGTTGGAAATGAGCCTGGAGGAATTCGCCGTGACCTGCGACGGGTACTTTTCGCGACCGGCGCCACCCGACGGAGGCCACGGCCTGACGCCATTTGAGCTTCGCCTGCAGGCCCATGCGGCCGAACTCGGGCTGACCCTTGACTCCGCTCGGATGGAGGCGATTGGCCGGCGAATAATCCCAACCTGGCAGGAGTACGTTCCGATGGACCCTGAAGCGGTGGCTCTGCTGCAATCTCTGCAGGGAGTGACCTACACGGCCCTCGTCTCCAATTTCGATCATCCGCCGCACATATATGACACGCTGAGAGATTACGGGCTGACCGATTACTTTCGGGACATTGTTATTTCCGGTGAGGTGGGGGTCAGCAAGCCGGATCCGAGGATATTCGAAAGCGCTTTGGCCAACTCCGGGCTCGATCCGCGCGAGGTAGCCTATATCGGCGATAGCGACGACGATGTCCGGGCGGCCGAAGCGGCGGGGATGATCCCGGTACTGATTCGGCGCCGTGTTTCGGCGGATGCCGAAGTCTCGAGTGATTTCAGGGTCGACTATGATAAGCACCGTAAAACAGATAATGGTGTCTCCGGTGATGAGGTGATCACGATAGAACGGCTGAGTGATTTGCCGCGCTGTCTCGCTTATTAGGCTAGTATCGCCGCCGGTCCCCCGGTTCGCGAAACCCGGATGGGCGGCCTGGAGTGGGAGGTTCGAAACCATGACACTCTCCATTTACGAACGCCTCAGCGCCGTCTACGACGAAGGTTGGGGCCACTTTGCCGGGAAGTACACCGAGTTGGTAATCGGCTTGCTGAAAAAGACCGGGGTCGAGAAAGCCCGGATTCTCGATGTCGCCTGTGGTACCGGTTCACTGGCGCGCGAGCTGGCCGGATACGGGCATCAGGTAATCGGAGTTGATCTGTCGTCGCAGATGATCGACAAAGCGCGTGAGCATGCCGCCCTTATGCCGGGCGTGGCGTTCGAAGTTCAGGATATGCGTTCCCTCGATTTCCCTCAAACCTTTCACCTGGCCCTGTGCACCTTCGATGCTTTCAATTACCTTTTGAATCCTGAAGAGGTCGATGCCTGCCTCAGGGGAGTCTCTCAGGCTCTGATGGACGGTGGACACTTTGTGTTCGATGCCAACACGCACCACTTCTATGCTGAATTTCACAAGAACGAGTTTCATCACGAACTGGGTGGACAGACAATAATCCACAGGTGTTCATATGATCTCTCCTCGCGGCAAGCGACGACGGTTTTCGAGTTTGAGGACGGCGCTACGGAACGCCATATCCAACGGGCCTGGGACCTTGATGAACTCGAACCGCGCCTTGAATCTGCCGGGTTCGCCATAGAATCCACATACAGAAATTTCAGTCTGGACCGGTTCGACCGCGAGGGTGAGCGCCTGATATGTGTCACCCGCCGAACCGAGTGCACAGAGTGAACCAACCCGGCGACCCGAGAAGGGAGACTAGCTTGCTGTGAAGGATGATCAGGTAAGCCGACACAATCTCAAATTCTGGACCCACTTGGTGGATGAGAAGCAGGAGTATACACGTCCGTGGCTCGAATTGGACGTTGACATCCTCGCGGCCTTCACGCGCGGCGATATCGAGGTCATGCCACCGCCCTACATTTACCTTTATCCGCGAAGGGTATTCGAAGGTGTAACGGACAAGAATGTCCTGTGCCTTGCCACCGGCGGTGGTCAGCAGTCGGCGGCCTTCGGTCTCCTGGGCGCAAAGGTGACGGTGCTGGACCTGACGCCGGGTCAACTCGAGGCCGATCGGATTGCGGCAGAGCATTATGGGTATGACATCAAGACGATACAGGGCGATATGCGCGATCTGTCAATGTTTGCCGACGACACTTTTGACCTCGTCTATCAGGCCATTTCGATATGTTTTGTTCCCGAGGTCCGACAGGTGTATAGCGAGGTCGCACGAATTGTGAAACCCGGCGGTGTGTATCGAGTCGGTCATAACAATCCGGGCACGGTTCTCATCGAAGAAAGTTCGTACAATGGCGAGGGATATGTCCTGGGTGAGCCGTATCAGGGTGGTCAGATTGACGATGCCGATGCCGCGGAGTACCGTCATTTATTGAGCGACATTTTCAACGGCCTTGTCGAGAGCGGCTTTACAATCGAATCGGTCTGCGAAGATCCACGACACCTTCACCACGATCTGAACGCCGCTCCGGGGACGCTCGAACATATGTTCGGCGTGGTCCAGCAGTATTTCGCGATTGTCAGCCGTCGGCAGGAATTAGCACAGTAGCCTCCGGCGCCGCAACAAAGTTGACTTTTGGTCTCAATTGTCGTAATCAATCTATCAAGGAGATAAATCAGCCCGTTTAACAGAAGAGGCCGGCCAAATGAGTCCCGATGACATAATGATATTCCCCGGCAGCGGTAGCCGCCGTCTTACCGAACGTATATGCGATTACCTTGACGTGCGCCCCGGCAGGAACGAGGCCATGCAGTTTTCCGAGGGCAACACCTTCGTCAGGATCCTCGAAAACGTACGGGGCCGTCGGGTTTACATCGTCCAGTCGACGGTGTTTCCGGCCAACGATAATTTCATGGAGTTGCTTTTCTGGATTGACGCTTTCACGCGGGCCAGCGCCGATACCGTCACGGCAGTAATACCCTATTTCAGTTACGGCAAGGGAGACAAGAAGGACGAACCCCGGGTGTCGATAAGGGCCCGTGTCTGCGCCGACGCCATCGAGGCCGCCGGGGCCGACCGGGTGGTCACCATGGATCTCCACGCGCCGCAAATCCAGGGGTTTTTCAGGATTCCGGTGGACAATCTTTATGCGCTCCCCGTTTTGTGCGAGCGTCTCAAGAAAGAGAATCTCGAGGACATAGTCGTGGTGTCACCGGACTCGGGCTTTGCCAAGCAGGCCCGCAGATATGCCGCGGCGCTGAAAGCTACGGTGGCGATTGCGGACAAAGAACGCCCGGCCCATGACGAGAGGGCCGAGGTCCTCGAATTGATCGGCCATGTCGAGGGCAAGACGGCGGTCATCGTCGACGATTTCACTATTTCCGGCGGCACCCTGGCCGAGGTCGCCCGGGTCCTCGTCGATCGCGGCGCCAGGCGGATCTTCGCCATGGTGGCCCACGGCGTATTCAGCGAGGGGAGTATGGAACGCATCGATGATAGCCCGCTGGAAAAGCTCTTCGTCACCGACACCGTCGAAAACCAGCCGGTGGACTTTTCGGACAAGATCGAAGTTGTGTCGACAGCGCGGTTGTTTGGCGAGGCCATCAAGCGCATTCACAATCGCGAGAGCATCAGCGCCATGTTTCCCTCCGGCGACGATGATTGTTCTTGACAAATGTGCCGATTATAGTATTCTGGCAAAGAGAGTTCGAATCGATAACCTGTTCCTGAGAGGAGGCGTGTTTTAATGGTCGCTGTGCAGAAAAAAGGGTCTGTGTGTTCACGTCTCGTCGGGGTTGACGGCTGAGGACTTCGGCTCTCGGCTGAATCTTCATATTCCGCAACCGGTGGCTCGGCCACGGGTTGTCACAATCTGAATTAAGCACCCGCGGGAGTGGCATACGTCCGCGGTTTCGTGTATCTATCCCACAAGATGAAATATGGCCGCAGAGAAATGTCTCGAACGGTCGCAACGCAATACAGGAACGTTCCGCAATGGATATAGACAGACAACAGTTATATGGCCGCCTGGTTCTCGAAGACTATCCCCGGTCGGCCAAATACGATGCCCAGTGGATGATCGACAACCAGATGGGCCCGAATGTCCTCTGGCTGACCGAGGGGCTGAGCAAGTTCATGACACTCAAGCCTGGTATGAGAGTTCTCGACATGGGCTGCGGGAAGGCGGCCAGCTCGATTTTCCTCGCCCGCGAATACAGTACCCGGGTATGGGCCAACGATCTCTGGATCAGCGCCGATGAAAACTGGACGCGTATCCGCGAGGCCGGTGTGGAGGATCTGGTATACCCCATGCACGCCGAGGCGCGGGCTCTGCCGTATGCCGAAGGGTTCTTCGACGCTCTGGTGAGTATGGATTCCTATCACTATTACGGTACCGATGACCTGTACCTGAAGTATTTCAGCCGCCTGGTCAAACCCGGCGGGCAAATCGGTATCATCGTCCCGGGCCTCATGCGCGAGTTCGGCCGCGAGGTGCCCGAGCACCTGACCCGCAAGGGTCCGTCCGGAAACTCCTTCTGGGATGCCTCCGAATGTTTCAGTATCCACACCGCCGACTGGTGGCGCCGCCACTGGCAGCAAACCGGCCTGGTCGATATTGAGACCGTGACGACCCTCAAGGACGGCTGGAAACTGTGGCTGACATGGGCCGAGGTGCTCGACGAACTGGGAACGGGTTTCGATGATGAGGCTCCAGCCCTGAGAGGGGATAAAGGTCGTTACCTGGGGTTTGTCCTCATGGTTGCCCGCCGTCGGAAGTAAAAGGTCTGGCATTTGATAATGTTGATTACGAAAACTCAAAATATGGAGGTTGATTATGTTGGACTCGGTAGAAATTTACGAGGAGTGTCCGCGTTAGTTCAACCCACGAGGATTGGCCGTCGCCACGATTGCGGCGGTCCGTCAAAAACGACCGTTTATCCTCCGTGGGAACATCCTGATAATACTGAGCGAGGATAATCGCAATGAATCTGAAGAAACTCGGATGGAATCCGTTTTTTGAATCGCATTTTGAACAACACGGCGACCCCGGCCTGCGGCCGGCGCGAGTTCTGTGCGAACATAGAAACCTGTATGAGGTTGCCTCTACCGAAGGCGCTATAATGGCCGAGGTGACCGGGAACCTTCGACACAAAGCTAACTCACGGGCCGATTTTCCGACCGTGGGTGACTGGGTGGCGATCGCCGATGCACCCGGCGGAGAGCGCGCTGTAATCCACACTGTTTTGCCCCGTAAGAGCGTATTCTCGCGCAAGGCGGTGCTCGGCAACAGCAAGGCGGGACAGGCAGGGGCGTTGGCTGATGAGCAGGTGTTGGCGGCAAACATTGACTACGCCTTTCTGGTTACCGGCCTGGACGGCAACTTCAATGTCAGGCGCATCGAGCGCTATGTCGCCATCGGCTGGGACAGTGGCGCTCAACCGGTAATCATACTCAATAAGGCCGATCTCTGCGACGATCTCGAAGAACGCCTTGCCGCTACGGAGGAGGTTGCAATCGGCGTCGATGTCCATGCGGTAAGCGCCGCTCGTGGTGAAGGTTTCGACGCCCTTGATCCGTATTTGCAGGAAGGCCGGACGGTAGCTTTTCTGGGTTCGTCGGGAGTCGGCAAATCTACCATGATCAACCGCCTGCTCGGTGAGGACCGCCAGGTGGTACACGACGTTCGCGAAGGCGACTCCCGGGGGCGGCACACCACGACCTCGAGAGAGCTGGTGGTGTTGCCGGAGGGGGGGATCGTAATCGACACCCCCGGCCTGCGCGAAATACAGGCCTGGTCCGACAGCGAGGGCCTCTCACGTACCTTTGGCGATATCGAAGGACTGATCGGAAAATGCCGCTTTTCGGATTGCCATCACCAGTCCGAGCCGGGTTGCGCCGTCCGAGCGGCTCTTGAGGACGGCTCTCTTGACGCCGGGCGTTACAGGAGCTATCTGAAATTGCAGAAAGAACTGCGCCACCTGGAAATGCGGCAGGACAACCAGGCCGCGCGTCAGACCCAGCGCGAGTTTGCTCGGAAGATCCGCCGATACCACCAGGACATGAAGGCCCTCCGAAAAAAGGGTCTTGCCTGATGTATGCCGTCGGACAATTACGACCGTAAGTTGATGAAGAAGGTCCCTTCCGCCGGGTCTCCGATCCCCGGGGCGGGGATCTATTCGTAATGGCGTTGATTTCTTGGTACAACCCGAAATCGAGAAGGTCGTGCGGACTGAGGCCGAGATTCAGAGCGATCCAATGATCCATCGCCGTCAAGTAAAACTCAACTGCACAGGAAAGCCCCGGCTGATATCACGTTAGCCGGGGCTCATTATTTCACGTCAGGCGGGCTTTGCCCTCACGTATCACTGATCAATAATCATGTGGCACAAACCAGTCGGCGGCGAGCCGGCCGGTAATATCGACGATGGACCGGTCCTGTTCCTTAAGAGCGCCGCGATCGATTAACCCGTCGATTGCCTTGTGCAACAGGAGCATCTTATCGCGGACCGGTATCAGGGCCGGGTAATACTCGTTGTTGAAGGTAATCCGGAATCGCTGGCGGGCCCTTTCGTCGTCGAGCATGGCGCCAATGGCTTTTTCGAGGGCTTTGCCCTCCAGGCCGGCCAGGCTCTCCTTGGGACAGGTCAGGAGTTTGACGGTGTGGTCAAGGCTGGTTTTGGCTTTGAAGGTGAATTGCCAGCACTCCATGACACCCATTGAGTTTACTATCAGAACGTTGACATCAACGGTGTTCGTGGCCGGGTCGCCCTTGACGCCGTGCATGAACGGCAGGTAGTAGTTGTCGGTGATGGCCCCAAAGGCGCTGATACCTCCGGCGAACGGATCCTCCAGGATGTCTTTGATGGAGAAATACGGTTTATGCTCAAAGCGAGCATCCTGGATCATGATGAACTCGTCTTCGGTGAAATGGAAACGCTCCGACCACTGTCGGTCCGCGCTCCAGTCTTTACGGGTCAGGACCGACTGGCTGGTGAGCATGCCAATTGCCTGGCCGCCGCGCCAGACAAGCGGGAGGACACCGACGGCCCACTCTGCGGAACCGCCGATTTCGCCGATCATGGAATTGAGCTGGCGCTTATTCGGGAAAGTCAGGCCGTCCTGGCCGAGCACAACAGCGGGGAAGAGGTCGCCGTCGCGATCCACCGGGGTGGCGACTCCGGCGCTGTTGAGCTCATCCATGGCCGGGTGATGACGCTGTCGATCCAGGAAAAAGGCGCTGAGTTTATCAATCCCCGAGAGCCCCGAGGCGTTGGCGATAATCTCGGCGGCTTCGGTGAGGTTCGTTTCGCGCGGATTGAATTCCGGGAAATGATCGCTTCCCATCCAGCGCTGGACATAGATGTCCGGTAGATGACGCTTAACTCCCGACTCGGTCAGAAACAGCGTCGTCAGGCTCGAGTGCAGGCCCTTGACGGACTTCGTCGTACCCTCGATGACATCATTACCCATTGAGAGCAAAGTGACATTTCGCGGCATGTTCAGGCCGTAATTCTCGCGATGGTCATCTTTGCCAAACAGGGCCCCCACGGCGATGGTGGGGTTGCCGCCGGCTTCGTATCCCGGCTTGACCCGAACACCCTCGGTAATGGTGGTGGCGATGAGGACCTCTTCGCCCACCGGCAGGGTTTCGGTCGTGGTTTGCAGGACCTCGGACATGATCTGGGCCGCCGTGCGGTCATTGTCACGCTTGAGGCTGTTGGTCAGCTCTTTGGTCTGCTCGGCCTCCGGAGTCTTGTTAAGGGCTCCCCGTCCGTGAAGGCCGACCGCCACCGCCGAGAGTGCGGCCGACAGAATGACCGATTCTCTGAGCTGGCGGTTGCGCAGAGCGCCCAGGTTCGAGCGACCGTTGACCCGGTCGCTCAGGCCGATGACGTTCACCGCCTGGAGGGTCACGTCGTAATTCGACAGAACTGTCCCATGGCGGTGGTTGGCCTCGATTATGCGATTGTCGCTGAAACTGCGAATTTCTCTCTTGCCGGTATATTCGATACGCTCGTCAGCAATATTGAAGCGCAAATCGTTACCCATAATATCAGAATCCTTCTCGGGTTTAGTGCATTCCGGTCAAGGACCTCTTCAGATGATCAAAAGTAAACCTTTAATCCCTGCCGTATAATGCGGAATGTACGAATCCGAGGACGTATTTCAAGCAAAAAGCGAAGCCTTATGCTCTATTAACGCAAGTAGTACCGGCTGCTCTGGACGGCAACAAAAGACCGCCTCCGGGGTGGGAGGCGGTCAAAAAGAGATCGTTTTCGATCAAACGGTCAAGTTCGATATATCATTCCGTCGGGCAGGGCGGCGGTTCCGCGCCGGCCGTGAACATGTAATCGACTAGCCAGACCAGGTCACCAATGTCGATCGGCTCAAAACCGCTGGCATCAACGTCGCCTTCGTCCCAGCAATCCGGAGTCGGACCGGCCGTGAACATATAATCGACGAGGTAAACCAGATCGCCAATGTCGATCGGCAACTCACCACTGTGGTCGATGTCGCCGCGAATGGCACAGCATTGGATGGTAATTGTCCAGGGCGTCGACCAATCGGTCGTGTAACCCCAGGTGTCCTTGGCTCGTACCGTCACCTCTTTATCACCCAGTTCGTCCCAGGAGAACTCCTGTGTGCAGGTTTCGCCGGAACTGTAGGGGCCGATCCAATTTGTCGTCTGACCACCGTCGATTTCCCACTGGTAGTATACGTCGTTACCGTCGGGATCGTTCACGGTTGATGTGAAGGCGTGCATAACGCCGTCAAGCCCCAGTGTAACTCCGTCGTCAACAGCGGCCGCGGACGGACCCTCATTGGCGGCGACACCGTTGCCGATACGCACGTGGATTTCAATCGCGCCCTTGGCATGCCACTCGGTCGCTATGAGCAAGTCGAGCGGCACCACTTCGCGCGCGGCGCTCTGTTGCATGTAATCGCGCCATTGGACGGTATTCGAGCCCACGGAGACCTTAAAGCCGCCGTCCCAGTACAGGGTGGGCGTGTAATAGGGAGTAATTTCGTTGAGACGTGCGAAGACTTTGGAATTCTGAGTGATCAGGGCGGCGTAGATGAAATTATAGGCACCACCGATGTAGAAATTGTGCAGCGCAGACCGCGCTGTAACGCACCCCGGTCACGTGCCCGAGGTGACTTCCTCCACGAAAATCGTGTGGCTGTGATCGGGGGTAACCACGTTCATCCCGGGCGTGCCAGGAGCGGCCTGGGCGGCGGCATCCATGTAATAGGCGTCAAAGGGGTTGCCGCCGGGGGGATTGCCGTATCCCGTATAGACCTGGGGGTTGATGACCACCGCCTGGGCCATGATGTTCTCCGCGGTAACACCGTCGAAGTTGGCCACCGACGCATCCCAGGTGAAGGTACTGTCATAGATACCGAGGTCGGGAACGTTGATGCCCAGGATGAACGGGATATCAAGAGTGCCAAACTCATAGGGGTTGTTGGCGTTGTCGCGATACCGATAACATGTGGGTTCCACGACGTAGATGCGAAGCTCGCCTGCATACACGTCTTTGCCGGATTCACTTTCGGCCTGAACCGCCGGGGAGGGGCTCAGCACGATTCCCTGTTCAGCAAGCGGTGTAACCGCGTCTGAAGCGAAACTGGGGGTGAAAAGAAGAAGTGTAAGAACGAGCAGCACGGATGCAATTACGGAACGATTCATAGTTGCTCAGCTACCTCTCTGCTTGGGTTTCTTGTAGTCCTTGTAAGATGTACTAAATATATCTTTAATCCCTTGTAAGTCAAGGTCGTTTTACCCCATCTCCGGCGGGTTTGCGCCGGTTGAAAGATCTCATGTCCGTTCAAAAACTGCTGTGGAGCCACCACAACGGCCAGGATCAGAGCCTGAAAAGCAAGCCCATCCCGACATTGATTCCGGAGTAGCTGTAGACGTCAATCGATGACGAATTATCGGTATAATCAAGGCTCAGGCTGGGTTCAAAGAACCGTCCCGACCTCGTGCTCATAGGCCATTGGATATTGACGTACAGCCTCGTCTGGTCGTCCGTTCGCTCCCTGGCCTCGGATACCGACGTCTCTGTACCCTCGAGGGTCTTCAAATAAGTCTTATCCCAGTAGCCAAAACCGCCGGTAACGATCAGTTTCGGGATCAGGTAGGTTTTGAGATTGACCAGGAAGGCCGAGCCCTCATAAATCGTCGACCAGGGCGAAAGGTACGAGGTCGATGCACCGTAGGCGACTTCGTCATCATCCAGGCCGAAAAACGAGCGATAGGTGTAGGTGAAATTGATGCCCGTCTTCGGTCCCAGCGGTCGTGAAACCCGCGGCGAGATAAAGAACGAGTTGATGTTGCCATCCGTCGTCGAATCGGTACTTGACTCATCGGCCAGCGTATCGAGGAAGTTGTAACGAGAAAGTACGATTCCGGCCTCGATATCAAGGCCGTTGTCACCCGCGAAGGCGGTATTAAGTCCCGCAAAAAAGTTAAGGCCGCGGTTGTCACCTATCTGTGAGTTGACATAGGCATTGGAGGATACGGTCATACCCGCGCGGACCTGCCCGGTGGCGGAGATCCGGTATCCCGTCGAAGCCGTGAAACTGGCAGAGCTGATGTCGAATTGCTCGAACCCGTCACGGTATGACCGCCGGCTGTAAGAGGCGGTCAGGTAGCCCGAGTGGGACGACTGTTCATTGGCTAATATGTAGGTGCCCGATCCCGCAATGTTGCTGCTGCTCAGGTCATATATCTCACCATAATACGTGTAGTCAATGGAGCCGTTCAACTCAAGCTGGCCGGCGGGGTAGTAATACAGCGTCAGCTTCGGACTCGTATAAGAGTCCTCGATATCGGACGAATCACTCAGGAGGTTCTGCGTGTAGCCGCTATTGAGACCGATTTCCGCAGTTACTTCCGCGCCGGCGGATCCCACTGACAATATTAGACCGGCAAAAACCAGGATCGAAAACAGCAGACCTTTGAGAACTTTTGCGGTGAAATTGGCTAAAACTGGATTGGACATACACCGCCCTCGCAACCGCCACCACCCTTGACTGCTCCCACACCGATGCCATTGCCGGGACCAAAGCCGGAATCGTATCCACAACGATTTGAGCACAGGCCGCGGGCCCGCATCTTAAGGGAGTTGAAATAACGCGACTTCTTCTGATCCTGAGCACCGGCGAGGGCCTCTGGGGAAGGAGTCAGGCGTTCGGCAAAGTTGTAGGCTTCGGTTGACGCGACAGCGTCAGCGGCCTCGGCGCCGCCCGTCCGGTAGGCATCGGGAATACCATCATTGTTGTAGTCGGCGGCATTGTCGTCAAAACCGTCACCGTCACGATCGATAAAAGGCAGGTTGGATTGGGGTGCTTCCGAGCAGACCGAGACGGTGCTCGCGAGCAGTACTATCCCCGCGATCAACAGCAGTTTGAACATGTGTAAGACCTCACAGCAGTTGCAGTATACCTCGTAGTCCCCCGGTGTGCCGCCGGCCACCCCTCGCCGTCGCCACACCAGCTTCAGTCTATAAGATACTGATTTGGTCCAAGTTTTCAAGTTTTTTCTTACGCCGGAGCATAGTCTGCGTTTATCCGATGGTCAGTCGATTCTCTACAGGTCTTCAGCGAACAGGGTGGGGGGGCCAATCTCGTCCCAGCGCTGTCGAGCACCGACCTTTCGAATATGATACGACACATCACGTCACGGGCGTAAGTTGCAACCGTTCTGCGGCTTGTAGGGTGGCTATAATTGCCGGTTTAATTTATTGCTTTAATTGTCAGGTCTTCATAGTATAAACCATAGAAGCATTCCAGTCGGGCAGGGTTTGTCGCCTGTCGGCCGACCGCTCGTCAGCTTACTTATGTAGATCAGGAAAATCCGGTTCCCGCCAAACCATCCCGAACGTCAGCCGACTAGCGGGGTGATATATTAAGGGAAAGAATCGTGACACTACAGGGCATCATCGAAAAAGCAGGTGACTTGCTTGAACAGGTTGTCGCCGCCGCACAGGATATCGGTGGGCTGGTTCAATCTCTTGCTGAGCAGATCGAGGCCTTTGGAGGTCGGGAGGGATTGCTCGCGGTTTGTGTTGTCCTCGGCGTGTTGCTCTTGGTGACCGTGATGAAGCTGGTGAAGGTGGCTATTGCGGCACTCCTTTACCTGGTAGCTCCCGCTGTAATTATCGCCATTCTGCTGTGGTTGATCCTGCATCAGCCGTTTTTGGCCATGTTGCCGCTTTCGGCCATCGGCTGCTCCGTACTATTCCTCGCCAAAGCCTGATTTGAGAGATTCCAGGACATAAGAAACCCGCCTGCGCGGGAGGAGGGACACAGACGGGCTATATTTAAGCAAGTTCAAAGCTGTCACCCTCAATAACAATCCAGGCGCAAAGCAAGTTCCGTTTTCGAATAAACTTTTGCGCGTGTTCGCGACGGGCGGACCCTTCTTCGGCTACATTTACTTGAGCAGAATCATCTTGCGGGTGGCCGCGAATTCACCGGCTTCCAGGCGATAAAAGTATATTCCACTGGCAAGCTGCTTGCCGGAATCGTCCTCGCCGTTCCACCAGACCGAGTGCCTTCCGGGCGAAACGCGACCATCGACCAGAGTGGCAACCTTCTGACCGGCGATATTGAATACCTCAAGAGTCACGTGAGATGCGAGCGGGCAAATGTATCGAATTTCCGTTCCCGGATTGAAGGGATTGGGATAGTTCTGGCTCAGATGATAATCGGATGGCAATCTTGGATCGGTTTGCGATTCGACATCAACCGAGAGACTCCAGCCGACCAGGTTGGCCATCAGCCACCAGAAGGCCTTACCTTTTTGATAGCAGTTAAAGTCGTGCGAATGGGAACAGCCGATGTCGACACACAGGGGGCAGTCACGAGTGGCGCACCAGTCGCTGCACCAGCCGCAGGCGTCCGACTCCATCGGGTAATAAATGCCGTCCGGGTCCCAGCTCTCAATATCCGCGAAATCGAACAGAATTTTGTTGTTGGCCAGGCAGTAATTGCGGATCTGGTTATTGCAGATATAGAGCGTTCCGGTTGGGCCCATCCCATCAAGGTGCCCGGTTTGATAGATGAACGTAACCTCCGGATACTGAGCTTCCAGTTCGCTCATTTTAGCCAGGTAGATGTTTATGCCGGCCTCGGTGTTCCAGGAGACGCCACCGCACCATGACCACATGACCACGTTGGTGGTATTCCCGGGTTGATCGAGGTGGGCGCGCGTTACGGGTGCCCAGGCTGTATCGCCGTCGTAACCAAGATCGCCGGTGTACTCATCAATGGGAAAGGTCTCGCCATTATCGTAATCGTAGGTGCCGGACTCAATCCGGAGTACATTCATTCCGGCCAGGATCTGGTTACCGTGCGAAGTGTGACCGTAAAACATCTTGTGACCGGTCTGAATCTCCTGGATGATCGAAACCGGGATGTCATCGAACTGCAGGGGCGCCGTGTGATCGGCCACGATGGCGTCCGCTCTTACCGACACTGCGGAAGATATGAGCAGGGCAAAGGTAAGAGTCAGAATGACAAAAGAGATCATTAGTGATTTAGACATTCAACGGTCCTCCAATATGGTTCAAAATATGACCGGCATCGTTCCGATGTCCCCGGATAACCAGAAGCCGCCTTTGCAGGCTTCCTAATCAATAAATCGGACAAAAACAGTCAATAGTTTAACCATATGTGCCCGAGCCTGTGATTGATCTTCCGCCCGAACGGCTATATTCTTGCCTGCTCGGCTCTTCGACCTTACCGACCTCGGCAATAAACGCCGGAGATGGCCTCACTCAGATGTAATAACATAGGTTTAATGAACGTCCTGCGGGGACGAGCCAACCGGCTCCGAAGATCAATGACAACCGGAGCGATGTATGCCTATAAGATGGCCGTGAGCCGATCCCTGTCAAGAACTTTCAGGGGGCGGTACAGGTTTTTTGGAGACGAAGTGCCTTCAGGGGCAGGGAATAGGCTCGGGGCCTTCGGTGAACATGAAGTCGATGAGCCAGATCAGGTCGGAGATGTCGATGGTGTCGCTGTTGTCACCGTTGACATCAGCCTCGCCCATACAGACGGGGGGAGGGCCCGACGTAAACATGAAATCGATCATCCACATGAGGTCAGAAATGTCCAGCGTCGGCGAGCCGTCGTGATTGATGTCTCCCCGGCGTACACAGCAAAAAGGCGAGTCACTCTCGAAATTCTGCCAGAAACCGGCATTGAGGGTATAGTCCCCGACTGCAGATGGACCGGCTACTGCTTGGCCGATTGTAGAGCCCAGTTTCATGGTTCCAATGGTGGTCATGCCACCGCCTCCGGAGAGAACCTGCCAGTTTACCTGCTCGCCGGCCCGGTCGCCGGTCTCATCGATCGCCGGCGCTGGCTGTAGATCCGGTACCGCCGTAGAAGCGGTTACGGGTGAGGCCTGATCGATATCAACGGATGAAACGTCTTTCTTGATGACAGGCTGGGTGCTTTTCTGGTCGATTTCATCCAGTGTTTTGCTTCGATCGGCTGCACCGGCAACTGTTACGAGAAGAATACCCGCAAACAGAGCCAGACCGAATTTTGTCGATCCGAGTGTCATGGAGTACAGCACCTTTTTAAAGAAGTAATATCACTCAATAAATAGCACATTTCTCGAAAAAGTCAATAGAAAACGGCAGGCAATACGTGCCGTTGGACTCGATCAGAAGCAATAAGCCATTGTTGTGAGATGGTTTAGCGGTGACTGTGCAAATTACGGACAGACAAGATCCGGCCCGCCGGTGAACATGAAGTCAACCAGAAAAACAAGATCGCCTATATCAATCACCCCACCCGAGGCGTTTACATCCGCGGATTGAAGTACCAGCGGTTCGGGTCCCCCCGTGAACATGTAATCGACCATGTATACTAGGTCGGCGATGTCAACGATTGGCCCGTCGTCGTTATTGATATCGCCGCACATGAATTCCAGGCTGATCGTAAAAAGTCCGTCGGTCACGGATACCATCTCAGGATCGATCGTCGTGGTGATAGTGGTGTCGATATCGAGCGAGTCAAAGGGCGGCGTATAGACCTGAATCCAACTCAGGCAAATATCACCCTGCCAGGATACACAGCGGAACAAATTAGTGTCGGGGATAGTGTCATGAATTATCCCGAGCGAGTTGCCGGCGGGGTCGGAAAAGGAAAAATGAGATACGTTCTGATCCTGTATCATGATTATGGCGGTTCGATCCGTCACCGTATCCGAGATGTCGTAAGCGTCGAGCTTTATCCTGAAAAGCGGTATGCTTCCGTCCTGCGGCGTCAGGTAAGGAGTGCTGGGTGGAGCCGGCAGATTGGCAAGGCCGGAGACTTTGAGGTCGAAGGGCTGGCCGCTCAGAGAACGGCTGTCCGTGAATTCCCAGCCGGAGATGAGAGTACCAGTGGTATCGATGGAAGCCTCTATCTCGCAAATATCGGGTCGATTGAGTTGCATCCAGATTGTAAAACCCGCGATGGTATCGTCAACATTGGTGAGATACACCGGGATGACAATATCCTGTTGTCCGGCATCCGCCGAAACTTCCGGCAGATTCAGGATCAGCGTCGGCTCAGCGAGGACGTTACCTGAGGCCACAAACAGCCACACCGCGATGGCGAGCATAAGGCCCGACCTATGCCTTGACAGTTTCATGGATAACTCCTCTTAAGCTGAAGACAGCGCCCATCACAGGAATTCTCGACTCCCTCTAATATACGATTATCGGACGCTTCGGTCAACTTCTGGAGTCCGGTAATTATGCGGTTCAGTAACCCCTCTCGGGGTCCACGATCTTGGGCAGTGGACGCCCGGCGGCCACATCATTGAGCAAACGGGTCAGATGCTGAACCCTGAGGGCCGCGGTCTCCCGGCAGTGGCC
>CAZVUZ010000037.1:21939-22877 GCA_964630485.1 uncultured Ignavibacteriales bacterium | reverse complement strand
ACGGCCAGGATGAGGTTGCTGAAGATTTTTTCATCAAAGGGGGAATCCAGGTAGATCAGGATCGAACTGGAAACGACCACGATCAAAGCGCTGAACATCGCCGCGGGATAACGGGAAAAGGCCTTTGCGCCGACCAAGAAGCCTCAGGTGATCGAGAGTCAGCGACTGGATGTTCGTTACCATGTCGAGGACTACGACGCAGAGGATCGGCCGCGGCGTTTTCTGGAGGCCTTTGCCGCGATTCTCAAGCATACCAACTACCGGTTTGCGCTGGAGCATTTCATCCGCATCTCGACCAAGTGTTCGCGTTGTGCGGTGCAGTGCCCGATTTACCAGGCTACCGGCGACGAGAAGGACATTCCCTGTTATCGGTCCGAATTGCTGCTCTCGGTGTACCGGCGGCACTTTACCGTGGCCGGCTCTTTGCGGGGCCGCATTTTCGGCAACGGTCACCTTACCGACGAGAAGATCGAAGAGATGGCCGACTCCTTCTGGAACTGCACCGCCTGTCGGCGCTGTACCATGGAGTGTCCGTCGGGAATCGACCATGCCCTGATAACCCACCTGGGCCGTTTCATCCTGAGTGAGATCGGCATTGCCCCGAGAGCGCTGGTGGTGTCGACGCGGGAGCAACTCGAGGGCAAAACGAAAAACACGTCGGCCATACCGGTCCCGGCGCTGGTGGATACCCTCGAGTTCCTCGAAGAGGACATGAAAGAGGAAAAGGGTATCGATATAAAATTCCCCATGGACGTTAAGGGCGCCGAGTATCTCTTCACGCCGGCCGTGTCGGATTTCCTGATGGAGGCCGAAACCCTTATGGGTATCGCGGCCGTGTTCGCCGCCACCGGCGGATCCTGGACGGTCAGCACCGAGTACTACGACGCTATCAACTATGGTCTCTTTTACTCCGATCGCATCCTGGAGCGGGTGATCCG
>CAZVUZ010000037.1:0-21929 GCA_964630485.1 uncultured Ignavibacteriales bacterium | reverse complement strand
ACGCCGAGTCGGAGCACCTTGAGGCGAAGAACATTCTCATCGGTGAATGCGGCCATGCCAGCCGCAGCGCCAAGTATTATGTGCCGGTGCATTGCGGCGGCGACAAGGCCAAACCGGTGATCAACATCATGGAATACACCCATGAAATGGTTAAGACCGGCAAGTTGAAACTGAAGCCGAACACGATCACGGACCGGGTAACCTATCACGATCCGTGCAATATCGCCCGGCAGGGGTGGATCGTCGACCGTCCGCGGGAGCTCATAAGAGCCTTTTGCAGTGACTTTGTCGAGATGACGCCGCGGGGTACGGAGAATATCTGTTGTGGCGGCGGCGGCGGAACGGTCTCGATTGACGAGATCAGGCCCTATCGAACTGCTGTCGGCGGCAAGGCCAAGGCCGACCAGATCCGTGCCACGGGAGCGAAATATCTCATTGCCCCGTGCGCCAACTGCAAGAAACAACTGCGCGAGCTGGTGGAGGACCAGAAGATTGACTGCGAAGTGGTCGGCCTTCATGACCTGATCTACAAAGCGATCGATTTCGAGAACTCGGCCACGGGTCTCAAGCCGTCGAAGGAGGAAGGATAAGCATGGAAGCACTACTTGACTTCAGCAAGGGATCCCTGTTCAGGCTCACCTTCCTCGTGATGGTGCTGGGACTGATCCGCATCGTGGTGCTGGACGTGTGGGGGGCGATCAATGCCTACCGGCGGGCCGGCGACAAGAAACTGGCCTGGGGCACGGCTATCCGCAATACCCTGCAATGGCTTTTTCCGACAAAACGCGTCCTGGCAAGACGGCCGGTATACAGCGTGTTTTCGGTGCTGTTCCATGTCGGCCTGATTCTGGTGCCGATACTCCTGTTGGCGCATGTACAGCTCTGGAAAAACAGCACCGGCCTGTCATGGTGGACTTTGCCCGCTCAATGGGCCGATATACTGACTCTGACAACCATCGGCTTCTCCCTGCTGCTGTTGTTGGGGCGCCTGATCGACAAGGGCGCTCGTTTCCTCAGCCGCAAGCAGGACTATGTCTGGCCGATTCTTTTGATTATCCCCTTCATCACCGGGTATCTTTGCTCCAATACGGCGCTGAGCGCCGGGAGCTATCAGCTTTTGATGCTGGCTCATATCCTTACGGCTGAGCTGATTTTCGTCCTGTTGCCATTCACGAAAATCGCCCACTGTGTACTCATGCCTCTCTCTCAATTCATCCTGGCCGTGGCATGGAAGTTTCCGGCCCGGGTCGACGATGAAATATGCACCACCCTCAAGAAGAAAGGAGCACCGGTATGAAAGCTATCCTGACCGACGTTACCAAGTGTATCGGGTGCTTCGAGTGCGTTGCGGCCTGCAAAACTTCCCACGGTCTGGACAATGACGTCCCGCGTGAGTGGCATCGCAATGACGGTCTCTCGGCAAAGAACTGGACCTCGATAATTCAACGGCCGGAGTCGCATTACATCCGCAAACAGTGTCGGCATTGTCTCGAGCCGGCCTGTGTCTCGGCCTGCCCGGTGGCGGCCCTGGTGCCCACGGATGCCGGTTCCGTCATATACGACCCCTCCAAATGCATCGGGTGTCGCTATTGTATGATTGCCTGTCCCTTTGGTATTCCCCGCTATGACTGGGAAAGTGCCGTGCCCTATATCCAGAAATGCGACATGTGTTACGACCGGATAAGCAAGGGCAAACAGCCCGCCTGCACCGAGGCCTGTCCCAACGGCGCCACTATCTTCGGCGACCGTGACGAATTACTGGCCGAGGCACATCGACGCATCAAAGCCGAGCCGGACAAGTATCTCAACCGGGTTTTCGGCGAAACTGAAATGGGCGGTACGGCCGTTCTTTATATTTCCGATATCGACCTCGACTTCCTGTCCTACCCGGCCCGGCGCGACACGCCGGTATTGCCGAAGACAACCCATGCTGCCATGAGCGCGGTGCCACCGGCCTTTGTCGGGATGGGCGCCGTCATGGGCGGACTTTACTGGTTCTGCAAACGGCGTGAAAAACTGCAGGCGCAGGCGAAGAAAGACGGGGGTGAAGAATGAACCGCGTCAAGACGTTCAAGTCGATTCTGTGGGCCATTACCGGCCTCGCCGTGGCCTTCGGTACCATCCGTATGTTCTACGGCCTGGGGGCCGTATCCAATCTCAGCGACGCCACCCCGTGGGGTATCTGGAAGGGACTCAACGTTGTCCCCGGTATCGCCCTGGCCGGTGGCGGGTTCGTCGTCACCGCCGTGATCTACATCATGCGCCGGACGGAGTTTGCCCGTTACACCAAGGTTGTTGTCCTGCTCTCCTTCCTGGGGTATTTGACTGCGGCCACGGCCCTGGTGGCCGAATTGGGCCTGCCCTGGATGGTGTGGCATCCGATTATTTACTGGCAGCACCACTCGGCTCTCTTTGAGATCTCATGGTGTGTGATACTTTACCTCACCGTGCTCTTCCTCGAGTTCGTACCGGTGCCGCTGGAACACACGGGGAAACTCGCCTGGGTACAGCGCTTCCTGACAAAATACAAGCTGGTCCTGGTATTCCTCGGTGTAATGATATCGACCTTGCACCAGTCGTCACTGGGCACGCTGTTTCTGATCACGCCGGAGAAACTGCACGGCCTGTGGTACTCCACACTTTTGCCGATTCAGTTCTTCGTCTCAGCCGTGGCGGTGGGTCCGCTAATGCTGATCCTGGCGGTGCTGGTTATCTCATGGCTCTATCGCAAGCCGCTCGAAAACGAGAAACTGGCCAAACTCGCCGGAGCCTCGGCAATCGTCCTGGCCATTTTTGGACTGCTGAGGGTCGGTGACGTGATCGTTTCCGGCAAGCTCGGTATGGCTTTCGATGGCTCGTGGCAGGGAGTGGTGTTCCTGATAGAGATCATGCTGGCCATTGTAATCCCGGTGGCGATAATGAGTTTCAAACGATTTCGCTATGCCTCCGCCAGTCTCTGGATCGCGGCGACCGCCGGTGTCATCGGTATCGTCCTGCATCGCGCCAATTGCGCCGGAGTTATGCTCGTCCGGACCGGCCCGACCTACTTTCCGACTTTCTATGAGATTACCATCAGCCTCGGAATTTTGACGGCGGCCATAATCGCTTTCCTGTTCTGCATCGAGCGTTTCAAGATGTGGGAGATTCCGTGGGAAGACGCCGCCGAGGGACCCGATGCACCCCCGGTATTCGACCGGGCCTCCGAAGTCTGGCTGGGGACGCCCCGAATCGCCGGTCGCACCGTCTATTCGCTTGTTTTCGTGATTGCCCTCGCGGTCGGTTTTGCGGCCATTTCCACCGATCGCATTGAGAGCGCCGGTGTCATCGAAGTTTCGGCTCAACCGGCAAGGGGTGGTGACACGCTGTTCGTCGATGGTAACCTCGATGGATACGGTGTCAGTTTCGCCCATGAGGAGCACGTCAAGCGCCTGGGCAATGACTCGTCGTGTATACTCTGCCACCACATGAATCTGCCGCTGGACAAAAACTCGCGTTGCAACCGCTGTCACAACAGTATGTACACTGGCGCCGATGTCTTCCGTCACGACTGGCATGCCAGCCCTGACGGCGGTAACCTGGCCTGCGGCCTCTGCCATGAAGTTGACAAGGAGCGTTCGGCGGCAACGGCGAAGGGCTGCGACGATTGTCACAAGGACATGGTCCCTGCCGGGGCGCTCATTACTATCGAGCAATATCTGGCGCCGTCCTATGTAGATGCGGTACACGGTACTTGCGTCGGTTGCCACAAGAAGAAGGCGCTGGAGTTGGTCGAAAAGGAGACTCTGGGGCAGTGCGCCAGTTGTCACAACGGTGCTGTTCCTGAATATCTGCCTGAAGACGTGTACCGGGCGTTTCGGGATACATCATACAATCACCTGGTCCTGCCGCCGATATCCGATGCGGGCCAACCGGTTGAGGAGTCTGTCGAATGAGCGCCCGGAAAAAAGTGCTGATTGTCGATGACGAACCGGATGTCGTGGCCTACATTGCGGCGGTACTTCAGGTCGAGGGTTTTGACGTATACTCGGCCGACAACACCGAGGAAGCCCTCGTGCTGGCCGAGAAAACCCGGCCGGACCTGATCTGTCTGGATATAATGATGCCCCGCGAATCGGGCCTGTCGATGTATGCCCGGTTGCGCGCCAACAAGGACCTTGCGGGCACGCCCGTGGTCATTATCAGCGGTATACAAACAGAGCAGGAGTTCGACTTTCGCCAGCTTGTCAAAGACAGGAGTATCCCGGCCCCGCAGGCATTCTTTGAGAAACCGATTGACGCTGATGTCTTCGGAAAGGCGCTTTCGCGCATAGTTGAGAAGTCCGGGTCAACTTCGACCAGAGAAGAGAACACGCTATGACTACGCCCGACAGGAAGAAGCCCCAGGGTCTTGAGGACTGGATGTACCGCGGCCTGTTTCAACAGGTTCCCTTCAACGTCGCCATAATCGACCGGGACTACAACATCGTCAGCGCCAACGACAATTTCACCGATTACTTCGGTCCCTGGCGTGGCAAGAAGTGCTATAAGGTCTACAAGAATCTTAGCGAACCCTGTCTGGGATGCAACGCCCGGCTAACCTTCGAGGACGGCCAGGCACGCCTTTCGGACGAGTCCGGGGTTGATCAGCACGGAAAAGAGGCCCACTACGTGGTCCACCTGGCGCCCCTGCGCAAGCGCAAGGGGAGTGCCGTCGAGTACATTGTGGAGATGTCGCGCGATGTCGTGGAAACGAAGAACTGGCAGATGGAATACCAGATTCTCTTCGAGCGCGTGCCCTGCTATATCACTGTCATCGACCGCAATTACAAGATCATCCGCGCCAACGAGAATTTCCGAAAGAACTTCGGGGATGTCGTCGGACGGCAGTGTTTCGAAGTCTACAAGAAACGCAAGACCCGGTGTCCCAACTGCCCGGCCTCGCGGACCTTCCGCGACGGCCAGGTCCATCGCTCCCAGCAGGTGGGCGTCAAGCGGGGCGGGGAGAAGGCCCACTATGTCCTGACCACGTCGCCGCTGGCCCGGGAGACCGACGAGGTTGCCCACGTAATCGAGATGTCCACCGATATTACCGATGTCAAGAAACTCGAGAAGGAAGTTATCGAGGCGGAGCGGCTGACGGCTGTGGGACAGACGGTGGCCGGGCTTGCCCATAGTATCAAGAACATCCTGATGGGCCTCGAAGGAGGCATGTATATCATGGGCCGGGGACTGGAAACCAAAGACCAGGGTATGCTGGGCCAGGGATGGGAGATGCTCGAACGAAATTTCAATAAAACCACATCGCTGGTGAGAGATTTTCTCAGTTTTGCCAAGGGACGCATGCCCGAATTGCAGTATGTCGATCCCAACCTCCTTGTTGGCGAGATCATTGACCTCTATAAGACGATCGCCGCGCAGGTAGGGGTGGACCTCAAGGCCGACCTGGGAGCCCGGATTAGTTCGGTTCCCCTGGATCCCAAGGGGATACACACCTGCCTGACCAATCTCGTGTCAAATGCCATCGATGCCTGCGAGATGAGCGATAACAAGAAAGGTGAAGTGTGTATCAGCACCTCCGATAAGAAGGGTGTTCTGTCGTTCGTCGTTTCGGATAACGGCACCGGCATGGACTCGGATATCAAGCACAAGGTGTTCACGACTTTTTTCACCACCAAGGGTGGCAAGGGCACCGGATTGGGGCTCTTGACGACGCGCAAGATCGTCAAGGAACACGGCGGACGCATCAGCGTGCATACGAGGCCGGGCGAGGGAACACAGTTTCGCATAGCCTTCACCAAAGAGAGGCTCAATGCCCTCTACAAAGAAGAGAGATCAGAGAAGTGTTGAAAATATCAGTAAAGGAGCGGCCATGACCAATGAAGCAAAGAAGACGGTCCTGGTGGTCGATGATGAGGCGGATGTCCGGCAATACCTGTCCATGGCTCTGACCGATGCCGGACTCGAGGTTCTCACGGCCTCGAGCGGAACCGAAGCTCTTAAAATGGTGAAGCAGCAGGTGCCGGATCTGATTTCGCTCGATCTGGTGATGCCCGAGGGGTCCGGTGTCAGGTTCTACCGGGATCTGCAGAAGAACAAAGCCTGGTCGAAAATCCCGGTAATCATCGTTACCGGGCACGCCCGCGATGATGTCGGGAAATCGGATCTCCAGGAACTGACAATGTCCGGCGCCGGAATCTATCTGGAGAAACCGGTCAAACCCCACAGTTATATTTCGGCCATCAAGCAATTGCTGGGATTGGACACGACGGCTGAGGAGAGCGAGGCCGCCGAACAGGTGCAAATTCAGAACGAACTCAAAAATGTCATCGACAGCGCCGATCCCGAGACATTGCGCAAACTCCGGGAGTTGCTCAGAAAAAAGTCGGAATAGGGGACCGGGTTACCGGTAGGCGGTGATCCTATCGACCATGAGCCGAAAGGGACCCGCCTTCTTGTCCGCGATCAGGAATCCCATTTGCCTGATCTCGTTCGGATCGACGGGCGGCACGTCTCTCAGAATGCGCCCCCGAAATGAGGGGAGGAAAGAGGCAAAGGGCAAATCGATCTCCGTCCAGGTGTCGGCGGTGGTCGGAAAATCCTGTTTGAACGCTACCCCGTCGAGGTTGCGGTTGGCGCGGAGGCGGAACTGATAGTCCCTGCCGTCGCCCTTGACCCTGATCCTGACACCATGATAACCGGCCAGATCGAATTTCTTCAGGAGACTGCGAATGGACGAAAAACCACCGTTGTTCGCGAGCGAGAGCGAGCCGGAGAACACCAGCGTGCTGTCCTGGCTCAGTGATGCCTCCCCTTCCGAGATTCCCCCCATGACATTGTCATTGACCGCCACCCATTGATCGGAATCGGTTTTGCTCTCAAAATCAAAGATGGTTTTGGTAGAATCGGTATCTATCGACATTGGTCTTTCCCCCGCGGAAGTGGTTACGCCGGCCAGCATGAGGCTCAGCAGGGCGGTATTCACAGATTTCTCCAAGATCTTCATCATGACCTTGAAACGCCGTTTACAGTGGCCCGGGTCCCGCATTTCGCGTCGAAACGGGCAGGTTGGGGCTCCAATTTGTCGATTTACACGATGCCGCCCTCGAATTCGAGCTGCGTGTTCTCCTCATTCGCATTGTTGCACAGCGACTTATCTCCACCGCGAGCCTGTCTAGCTCTTCCTCTCAGCGTAGCCGTGAACTGCAATGCGAAAATAAACTCCATTTTATAAAGAAAAGAGTAGGTTTTTGCAAAACTAACCGATATACTAAATAACTAATATCGATTTGAGCTCGACTTTTTCGTAGTTTTGTCATAAACCACAACACACCGCTAAAGCTTAATCTCGAATTGATCGCGCAATCATGCGCACCCTACTATTTATTCTGGAGTAGCTGAATCCATTGGAAAGCAGTCAACTTCGGGATAAGCAAATACGGAGTGTAGAATGAATATCTACATCGGAAACTTGTCGTTTGATACGACAGAAGATCAGTTGCGCCAAGCCTTTGAGGGCTTTGGTGAAGTCTCAACCGTCAATATCATCAAGGACAAGTACACCGGCGACCCGAGAGGATTCGGGTTTGTGGAAATGTCTTCAAAGGACGAAGCTGTGGCGGCCATCAGCGGCCTCAACGGTCAGGACCTCAATGGTCGTGCGTTGAACGTCAACGAAGCCAAACCGCGTGCCGATAGTGGCGGCGGCGGCAACCGTGGCGGTGGCAATCGTGGCGGCGGTAACCGCTATCGCTAGACCGCACTGTCAGCGATAAAATATAACCCACGTCGAACCCGGCATGGGACTGAATCGCGAGGAGACCGGCCTGTGGCCGGTCTCTTTTTTTTTATGCCCGAAAATACCGAGGCATTTTGGCAGGAGGAACTCCGGCTGAGGCCGGTTGTTATGTATTACAGTAAGCTAACATGCCGTTTTCGTGCGAATTGAGACGCACCGAATGTCTTCAGCGTGCCGTGAGCTCCGGTTTGCAGGCAAATTCAGCGGCCGTTTTAACGCACAAAACCTGATTCAGGAGTATCCCGTTGTGAGCCGTGAGCCACTGACCGACCATTATAAACTGCAGACTGAGATTGCCGCCTATCAACATCCCGGACGTTGGCGTAGTATCTGGCAACTCATGAATTCCATGATACCCTATGCTTTGCTATGGTATCTGGCTTACCGGAGTCTCGAGTACTCCGCATGGCTGACCCTGCCCGTGATCGTCGTCATGGCCGGGTTCCTGGTGCGCATATTCATCGTTTTTCATGACTGCGGCCACGGATCGTTTTTCCGGTCGAAAAAGGCCAACAACTTCTGGGGTAATCTCACCGGCGTTCTGACCTTCACACCCTATCAGCGTTGGCGGGCCAGTCACGCCCGGCACCATGCCACCTCCGGCAATCTCGACAAACGTGGACAGGGTGATGTCTGGATGATGACGCTCCGGGAGTATGAACAGGCCTCGTCCAAAGAGCGCCTCAAGTACCGCCTCTACCGCAATCCGTTAGTGATGTTTCTGCTGGGTCCGCTCCTGATCGGTCTGGTGAACAATCGTATCTCCGGGAAAAAGGCCAGCCGGGCCGACCGGCGCAGTGTGATTGGCACCAACCTGGCTATTGCCGCCATGTCCGTGGCTATGATTCTGCTGGTCGGATGGAAGGCGTATCTCTATATACAGTTACTGGCTCTATTTTTTGCGCACATTGCCGGAGTCTGGCTGTTTTATGTCCAGCATCAGTTCGAAGGTGTCTACTGGAAACGAAGTTCCGACTGGGATTTCATTTCGGCGTCCCTGGAAGGTGGCTCGTTCTATCGATTGCCCGCCGTCCTGAGGTGGTTTACCGGAAACATCGGCTACCACCACCTTCATCACCTGAATTCCCGCATTCCCAACTACAATCTGCCGCGATGCCAAGACAATGTTCCGGCCCTTCAGCGAACTCCGTCGATCGGATTGTTCGCGAGCCTCAAGTCGCTGACATTCCGGCTGTTGGATGAGGAGTCCGGACAGTTGATCAGCTTCAGGGAATTTCGAAGACTCAGAGGTCAATCGGCCGGTGTCTGACACGGGAAATCCCGAGACGCACCGTCCGATTTCGACGGTAAAAGCAACCCTTTAGAGATTCTCGATCGGGGGCCGGCAGGTCCTCAGGCGATATAGGCCTCGTGGAACTCCTTCAGCTTCACGACCAGATCATCGATCTCATTTTTCGGCGGCAGGAAGGTGGTCCGGAAGTGCATCGTGCCCGGCATCTGCCCGAAGCCCGACCCCGGTACCACACAGATACCTGTCTTTTCCAGCAGCGTCATGCAGTATTCGCTGTCGCGGCGTTTGAACCAGGCCTGCTTTTCCTCGGCCGTCATGGCGTCGAGATCGACATCTTTATCCCCGGGCAGTTCGAATTGCACGAAGGCGTACATAGCGCCCTGCGGAATATCAACCGTCATGCCCTTGATATCGTTGATGCCTTTGCCGAGGATCTTGGCCTTGGTCTTGAGATCGTTCAGGATTCCATCCCGCTCGCTGACATAGGTCTCATAGCTCTCGTCGCCGGGCACGGGAGGTGACACCATCATATACGTGGTGATCTGACCCGGGACGTTGGCGCAAAGGCTGATGGACTGCAGTTTGATAAACTCACTCAGAACGTTATCCGGGATATTGCGAAGCTCCAGGTAGCCGCCGCGGTGGCCGCATTCGCCGAGAAATCCCTTGGAAACGGAGTGCATACTGAAGAGGGGCACTCCGGTTTCACCGAGTTCGTTCATGATCTTGGCAAACGAGTGAAAGGCGCGGCCGCTGGCATACACGTTTTCCTGGTAGACCTCATCCGCGATCAGCGCCAGGTTATGGCGTTTCGCGAAGCCGATAATCATCTTGACGTTTTCGGGCGACAGGACGGCGCCGGTGGGATTTCCGGGATTGATAACCACGATCCCGACGGGGTCGGTGCCGTTCTTTTTTGCCAACGTCAGGCTCTCGGTTAGGATATCCTCATTCAACTGCCACTGGTTATCTTCATCGAGGTAGTAGCCGACAGCCGTGCCGCCCATGAGAGTAAGGGTGGCGCTGTACAAGGGATATTGCGGGATAGGTATCATAAAACCGTCGGTTTCCCTGCGGATCAGGGCGGTGAGGACAGCCTGGACGCCTTTGCTGGCGCCGTCGGTTAGGATCACCCGGGCCGGGTCGGTTTCGATACCGTCCCGTTTGGCGATGAAATCGGCGACGGCTTTTCTTATGAACGGTATCCCGGCGCTCTGGGTGTAGGCACCCGTGCCGTGGGGGTGTGCGGAAAGGATAAACTTCGCCCGCTCGACGATGTCTTTGGGAAAGTCCTTAATCGCGGCGGCGTTGTCGAGGAGTTCCGGGTATTCGAGGAGACTTAGCACCTGGCGCAAATACGTAAGTGGTCTTTGCTTAAGGGCCTGGGGGTTACCGATGTTGCAGTAGGTGATTTTCCGGCCCGCAGCTTCGAGTTCCTGGGCGCGTATGACGATGGGCCCGCGGACGGCGTATTCCGCCCTGAGCAGGCCCTCGCTGAGATTTTCGGTGGATATCATTTTGCTCTCGCTCCTTGTATGTCCGGCGCGGCGTCAGTGTGTAATGACGGGTGAGAACCCCGTGGGGCTCTGTCATTGCCCTGCTCTTTGCAACCGTCGGGACAGACCGCCGGGCCATTTGACGGTGGCTCCGGTCTGAATGTCCGTCCGGGTGCGCATACCACGCCAATTCGAATAGCAAATAAGGGTGCAAAGGTCGGCGAAGCAAGCGAAATAGGGCCGGGCGCGCGGATAGCGAGGGCGATTACTATATCGTTCTGCGGCCTAAAACTGATCGGGCTTGGGTGGAACAACAGACAGAGGCTGGTCGCAATTTCTATAAGTTTGGAACCGGGCTTTGGCCGGATCTGTTTAAGAATCAATACATTGACGACCGCCTTGGTCGATATTATATTAACAGATCATGATAATGAAGTATCGCAAAAATCTGACGTGGTTGGTGTGCCTGCTTTTTCTCGCCGGTATCACCCTCAGCAGTTCCGCGGGTATACTGTGCCTGGGCGAGGACGGCCATGCGCAAGTCGAATCGTTCTGCCAGCCTGACTGCAACGACTCTGATCTCGCCTGCCCGGTGGAAGGGGAGGAAACCGACGACGATCATGATGATTGTACCAATTGCGTTGATGTGCCCCTTATCCAGGATTTGCTTTCCCACCGGTACCTTAATCCGGTCAGATCTGATGAGGGCGTTTTCATATACTCAGCCGCCGCACTCGAGAGTTTAGTGACTGATTCCTCGGCTCATTCTTCCCTGATCCGGATAGCATCAGAAGCAGGGTCTGACACAGGGCCTGATTTGCTTTCCGCGACCGTTCTGCGCTGTTGATTTTCCCCCTGTCATCCTTCGAATAAGTTACGCGCTCTTTCAATTGATAGTGAAGAGCGTGCGCAAGTTTCACTGTCCCTATCTGGAGATATGCTGATGAAGGGGAAACTACGTTTCTCACTGTTTTTGTTTTGCATCTTTATTGCGACAGGGCTTCCTCGCGGGTCATTTGGATCCGAGTCGTGGTCGACGCCGTTCGACACGGCGGCCGCGGTTGCGGACCCGGCGGCGGGGGCTCTGTCTTTCTCGGATGCGCTTCGGCTGACCGCCGCCAAGAACCCGACCCTCAAATCCCTGGCCTTCGAGCGCCTTGCCGCGCAGGCTGAGCTGGAACAGGCCGGGCTGTGGTCCAATCCCGAGCTCGAGTTGGAATTCGAGGAATTTGGCTGGGATGCCCCCGGATGGGGGGAGTCGGAGATGACGCTCGCGATAGCCCAGGAATTCGAATTCTTCGGCCAACGGGGGGCTCGCAAGGGATTGGCCCGGGCTGAAATAGACGCCACCGATTGGCAGGCTCGCGTCACTGCCTTTGACCTTTATCTGGAGGTCAAAGGCCGCTTCTACGAACTGGCCCACGCACAGCGGCGGCTGGAACTCTCTCGGGCCTCGGTGCAGCTGGCCGAAGAAGTTGTGACGAGTATAGGTTTCCGTACCGAAAAGGGCGCCGCTCTGCAGTCGGATCTGCTCCTGGCGCAACTGGAGGGTCAACGGGCACGGCTGACGCTCGATGAAGCTCAACAGCAGGTGGCCGTTGCCGCGGCAGCCCTCGCGGTCCTCTGGGGCGGTGAGGTGAGTGACCTTGCCGTAAACGCCGAGGAAGAACCGGACTTCGGTGCCCTCTTGAGGCAGGTGGCTTCGTTCGAACAGAGCCTTGACTCCACCCGCGAGGTTGCCCGGTTGCACCGCAGTTCCGATATCGTCCGCGCCGAACAGGTACTTGCGGCGGCCGAAGGGCGGCCAACTGTCACCCTGAGCGGCGGCGTCAAACGACTTGAGGAACCCAACGCCAATTCATTCCTTCTGGGTGTTTCGTTGCCCCTGCCCCTGTTCAATCGTAACCAGGGAACCCGCGACAAACTCGACGCGCGGCTTCGCTCGCTGGATTTCCAGATCGACCGGGAACGCCTGCAGTCCGCCGCGGGGATAGGTTCGCAGACGTCGCTTCTCCGTCAGCTTGTCCGCCGCCATGACGCCCTGGATTCGCTGTTGTTGCCGACGGCCCAGGATGCCTTCGAGCAATTGAGGCAGGCCTACGAGGCCGGGCGGCTGCCGTACACGCAACTTCTGGAGGCAAGGCGGATTCTCTACGAACTGACCCTTGAGCACAATGACCTGCTGCTGGCCATTCACGAGCAAACCATCAGCCTGGAAAGCCTTGCCGGCGTTCCGCTTCGAATCGATAAGGAGAACTAGACAATGCTATATAAACTAAGTGTCCTCGTGATCGTATTACTCCTGCCCTGGTTCATGGCCGGAACGGCGGCCGAGGAAGGCCACGAAGATCATTCGACGGAACAGAAGACCATAGAAGGCGACGAGCATGATGGTCACGATCATGGCAGCGAAGACGAGAACCACGACGTTGGCGCCGAATCCGATACTCTCGCCGGGCATGCCGAGGACGAAGATCACGCCGGGCATGCCGAGGACGATGACCACGCCGAGGAGTTGATTATCGAACTATCTCCGGAGGCGGTCGCGCTGGCGGATCTAAAGATCTCTAACGTAACCCATGGCCGTATCGGGAGCGTCATCGAGCTTCCCGGGGAAGTGGGTTTCAACGAAGATCGGCTCGCTCACATCTCACCGCGGTTTGCGGGTGTCGCCCTCGAGGCCTATTACCGGACGGGCGACTACGTCGAAGCCGGGCGCGCCATGGCCGTTGTTGAGAGCAACGAAAGCATGACCTCGTATACCATTACCGCGCCCATATCGGGCTGGGTTATCGAGCGACACATTACGAGGGGTGAGTATGTCTCGGAAGACAACAGCATTTTTGTGATTGCCGATCTGTCCACGGTCTGGGTTAACCTGGCTGTGTACGCCAGGGATTTCGACCGGGTAAGAAATGGCCAACTCGCCCGCATCCAGGCCGTCGGCGCTCCCCACACGGCCGAGGGCACCATTGAATATGTCACGCCGATCATTGATTTTCAGACGAGAAGCGCCACGGCGAGAATTTCTTTGCCGAATAAGGACAATCGCTGGCGCCCCGGTACCTTTGTCAAGGCCACCGTGGCAACCGAAAGCCAGTCGGAAGCTCTCCTCGTGGAGCGGGAGGCCATCCAGTATCTCGATGGACTGAAGGTGGTTTTCGTGACTGACGGCTCCAACAGGTTTCGATCGGTGGAGGTTGTCGTCGGGGAGAGTGACGATCGCTTCACCCGGATAGTTAGCGGCCTTGGCGAAGGTGACGAGTACGTTTCGCGCGGAGCCTTCGAATTGAAAGCCAAGATCGTCACGAGCAACCTTGATGCCCACGCCGGGCACGGTCACTAGAGGGGCGCATAGATGAAAAAGTTCTTTGAACTCGTATTGCGCAACCGCCTGCTCGCCGTGGTGTTTCTGGTTGCCATCACTGGCCTGGGTGTCTATCAGTACCGCACCTTGCCCACGGACGCCTTCCCCGATATTTCGCCGGTGATGGTGCCCGTGTTCGCCGAGGCGCATGGCATGGCCCCCGAGGAAGTGGAGCGACTGATTACCTTCCCTATCGAATCGGCTATGAATGGTCTGCCCGGTGTGCGCCTGATCAAGTCGACGTCGGCCTTCGGTATGGCCGTCGTCTACGTATACTTCAATGATGACGTAGACATATATTTTGCCCGGCAAATTGTCTCTGAACGCCTGGCGAGCGTCTCGGGAGAGTTGCCGGAGATGCACGAACCGCCCGGCCTGGGACCTATCTCGACCGGCCTCGGCGAAGTGTTTATGTATTATCTCACCGCCGACAGCACCGTGGAAACCGGGGAGAAACCGGTGGACGCCTACCTGAGGGAGATCAATGACTGGCAGATCAAGTACCAACTCCAGTCGGTCCCGGGTGTAACCAAGATACTCTCCATGGGCGGCCATGTCCTCCAGTACCAGGTGAAGGTCAATCCGTACGCGCTCAACAAGTACAATATCGGCCTTGAGGACATTGTCGATGCCATCTCGGCCAACAACCGCAATGCCGGGGGTCAGTTTCTCGTCCTCGGTTCCGAGGAGTACCTGGTCCGGGGTATTGGTTTGATTGAAGGGCGCCGCGATCTCAGAAAAATCAAGGTGAAGGTCGTAGACGGCACCCCGATTCGCCTTGGCGACGTGGCCGACATCGACTTCGGACGTGAGATCCGTCGCGGCGTCGTGACCCGCAACGGGGAAGAGGAAGTTGTCGCCGGAATCGTGATGAAGCTCTATGGCACCAACACCTCGGAGGTAATCGCCGGTCTCAATGAGCGCATCCCGGAGGTCCGCGAGTCTCTTCCCCAGGGCGTGCATCTCGTCCCCTACTACAACCAGAGTGCCCTGGTCGGCAACGCCGTTAACACCATGAGGGATGCCCTGTTGCAGGGAGGTCTGCTGGTCATATTCATCCTGGCGCTCTTCCTGGGCAATATCCGGAGCGCCTTCATCGTGGCTCTGGCCCTGCCGCTGTGTGCCCTTGTGGCGGCTATCTTCATGGGAGTCGCAGGTATGTCGGCCAACCTCATGTCACTCGGTGGTATCGCGATAGCGATCGGTATGCTCGGCGATGCCTCGATCGTGATTGTGGATAATATCTACCGGCTCCTTGGCAGTGACAAAAGCGAGACCAGGAGCAAGCGCGACATTATCGTTTCCGCCTGCAGGGAAGTTGCGCGACCGATCATCTTCTCCGTGTCGATTATCATCATCGTTTTCCTGCCACTGTTCACGCTTGAGGGCGTCGAGGGCAAGATGTTTTCGCCGATGTCCTTCACCATAACCTTCGCCCTCCTCGGTTCGCTGGTCGCGGCCCTCGTGTTCGCCCCGGTGCTGGCATCGTTCCTCCTCAAGAAGGGAAAGAGAAGGGAGTTCTTTCTCGTTCGCACTCTCAAGGCAGCCTACCGGCCCCTGCTGAGATTGGTGCTCAAGTTCAGGGTGGTGGTGGTAATTGTCAGTGTTCTGGTTTTCATCCTGACAATGTTCCTGGTGCCGCATCTTGGCACCGAGTTCATTCCGGCCCTGGAGGAGGGGGCGATACAGGTCAATATTACCATGGCTCCCTCCATCTCCCTGGTGAAGGCGACCGAGACTATCATGAAGCTGGAGAGGGTCGTTAATGATTTCGATCCGGTGGAACAGACGGTGTCCAAGATCGGTAGGCCCGAGGCCGGCAGTCACCCGCACCCGGTAAACACTTCACACATCCAGGTGATGCTCAAGCCTCGGGAGGAGTGGCGCGATTATGGTTCCAAACAGGAGTTGGTGGAGGCCCTGAATCATAGATTGTCGGACTATCCCGGGATACAGCTCGTTTTCTCTCAGCCCATTCAGAATATGTTCGATGAGCTTCTTTCCGGGGTCAAGACCCAGTTGGCGATTAAGGTTTACGGCGAGGACCTGACCATCCTGCGAACCACCGCCGAAGAGATCAAGGCGGCCATTGAACCCATCGACGGGCTGGTGGACCTTTCGACGGAACAGAGTTTCGGGCAACCCCAGGTGCAGGTCATTGCCGATCGCGAGGCCTGTTCGCGGTATGGCGTCGATGTGGCGGATATCCTCGAAGTAGTCGAGCTGGCTGTCGGCGGCGAAGTGGTGTCGCAGGTGTTTTTGAATACGAGGCGGTTCGGGATTCACGTGCGCTATGGTGAGCGCTACCGAGACGATCCCGAGGCGATCAGGAGTTTGCTCGTCCACACTTCCGAGGGCGTTCTCGTACCTTTATCCCAGGTGGCCGAAGTCAAAACGCTCGTCGGTCCGATCCAGATTAGCCGCGAGAAAAACCAGCGGCGCTGGATTATTGCCGGCAATGTCAGGGAACGCGACATGGGTGGAGTGGTGGCCGACATCAGGAAAGTGGTTCGGGAGCAAATCGACCTGCCGGCCGGCTACTACCTGGAGTATGGCGGTCAGTTCGAGAATCAGGAGCGAGCCATGAAAAGGCTGGGCATCATCGTTCCCGCGACTTTAATCATGATATTCCTGTTGCTGTACATGTCCTTCGGAACCCTGCGTAGCGCCACGCTGATTTTTATCAATGTCCCGCTGGCTTTGATAGGCGGCGTGCTCGGTCTCTTTATCACCGGCGAGTATTTGTCGGTGCCGGCGTCGGTTGGGTTCATAGCATTGTTTGGAATTGCCGTCCAAAACGGACTGGTGCTGGTGTCGTATATTAATCAGTTGCGCGAAGAAGGCGTACCCACGGCAGAGGCCATCGAACGAGCCGGCCTGCTGCGCCTGCGGCCGGTGTTGATGACGGCTCTGACGACCATATTCGGGCTGGTTCCCCTGCTGTTGTCGCACGGTATGGGATCCGAAGTCCAGCGGCCGCTGGCGGTGGTGGTCGTATTCGGGTTGCTGTCCTCGACATTTCTGACCCTGGTGCTGATACCGGCGCTCTATGAGTGGTTTGCACCGAGACCAAAGACAAGAGAGAACGGACAGGCGGCATGATTACACGTGCCGCAAAATGAAAAACGAGAATATCTCCCACGATCGTAAGGAATGATATGAAATATATCATCACCGGCTTTCTGCTGGTCTTTTTGAGTGCCGGGTCGATTTCGGCCCAGCAATGCGGGCCCGGCTGCCCCGTTTGTTCCGGGCCGGGCAATAACGAGGGCGCCATGCTGTCCCAGAGATCCATGGTTTTATCCGCCATAAGTATTCCAACGGCGGATGAGGAGACGACGGTCCTGAATGCGAGGATGGCGCTGACGAACTGGCTCGACGCCGGGGCCGGGTATGCCTTCCGGACCGAGAAGGTGCTCTGGAACGTTCGGGCACAGGTGCTCGGGGAACAGGCCGACGGCCTGAGACCGGCACTTCTGGTCGGCTCCGGTAGCGTTCAGGCCGGCGGGGCCGACCAGTCGGCTTACGCGCAACTCGTCAGGTCGGTCAGGATTAGTGATTCCTTTGGACTGCAGTTGTCGGCGGGCGCGGCAACGCTACTACCCGACTTCGACCGGCTTTATGGCCTGGCCGGCGTGTCCGCGACCCTGAACAAACGCTACTCCGTCGTCGCCAGCTATGACGGGGAGTCGTTCCATCAAGGCGTGTCGTGGGTGGCCTCGTCCTGGCTCACCATGTCATTCCTGATGGTCGAGTCGGAGTATCCGGCGCTTTCGATAGCCGTCAGGAGATAGCAATACCGGGTAGCATTGGCTCCGAACGCATTCACAACGGGAGCAGGTGGCTCGACAGCATGGCAATTACGGGCGCGCCGACATCGTTCTGCGCGCCGTCGAATCTGGATAGCTCGGGCATATTTCTGTTTGACTAAAGCGGTGTGATGGCTATATTGAGTATAGTATACCGAGCAATTGTTTTGTTTGCCATATCCTGTGCTCTATACCAATCTTAATCAGGAGAATCCCTGATGAAAACCGCCAGATTCTTCACCGTTATTGTCGTGTGTTGCGCCGTGGTTTCCATGGCCGCAATCGCCGTTGCCGCCACCGACGACTCCCGCGACTGGTCAATTGTCGCGACCTACTCCATTCCCGAGGGCGCCTCCGGGCTGGCCTGGGACGGAACCTACCTTTACTGCGGCATTTACGGCGCGAACGGGAGTGAAGTCTACCGAATTGACCCGTCCGACGGAAGCTACTCACTGGCCTTCACCGGTCCGCAGGAGGATGCCTACGGCCTGACTTTCGACGGCACGTATTTCTGGACGACCGATCACCCCGGGAGCAGTTCCGATCCCGCCGTTGCCATGCAGCTTAATGGCACGGGCGGCCTGGTGTCGCAGTTCGATTTACCCGATCACTATATGTCGGGAATAGGCTATGACGCCGGCGATTTCTGGGTGGCTACCTATTACCCGGATCCCTCGACGATTTACAAGGTGGACGGGGCCGGCTCCGTCCTCAAGCAATTCACCGCGCCCGACAATCAGCCCTGGGATGTATGCCTTGAAAACGAATATCTCTGGATGGCCGATTACTGGGGTGATGTCCTGTACCGGATCGATACTGCCACCGGCGCCATGGTCGAGAGCTATGCCTCGGAGGGGACCGACCCGGCGGGAATTGTCTGGGACGGCCACTTTCTGTGGTACTGCGACAACGGCGCGGGAGGTTATGACTACCTTTACAAAATCGATTTGTCGGGAAGCGGCACGCCGATAATCAACCTGCCGGTTGACGACCATCACTACGGCATCGTGACGGTTGGGGACTCGGTGACCTGGGAGTGCGTGGTGCAGAATATCGGCACTGCCGATCTGACCGTTACCGGCATCACCGTTTCCGGGAGCAGCGAAGTTGTCAGCGAGACGGTGTTTCCGGTCGTCATCAGTCCGGCGGGGCAGGATATTCTCTCCCTGGCCTACGTTCCCGAGGGTGTTTTCGACCTCGATGCCGTGGTCACGGTGGCCTCAAGCGACCCTGTCAATCCCGGCGTCGATATCACCCTGACGGGTTACGCGGCCAATCCCGGCCCCGACCTGCACCTGCCGGCGGCCTCGCACGATTATGGCGAGGTGCGCGACGGCGCGTATACCCGGTGGATGATGGTCCTTCAGAACATCGGCGACGAAATCCTTACCATCGACGACATAACTTCCAATGACATGAGTTTCACCCTGGACAATAACGTGACCATGCCCATTGTTCTGGGCGTGCTTGACACGGTCGAGGTGGGGGTGTGGTTCCATCCCGACATGGCCGTTTCATACTCCGGGTCGTTGACCATCAGCAGTAACGATCCTGGAAAGGGTACCACCCCGGTCGCTCTTGCGGGCCTCGGGCTCGAGCAGGACTGGGTCATGGGCGAGGAACTCTGGGCGTTCCAGATTACGGGCGGTTACGACAACAGCCCCAAGGCGATTATCGCCGTTCCCGATGTTACCGGAGATGCTATCCCTGATGTCATTGTCTGTTCCGAGGACAATTACGTCCGCTGTTTCAACGGTAACTCCCACGGCCTTGCAGACCTTATCTGGGAACACGAAATCTACTCTGGTTCGGTGTACTCGGCCCGTGGCGTGGCCACCATGCCCGACGTCAATGAAGACGGCCTGAGCGAAGTGGTGGTGGGCTCGGCCTGGGGCGGACGGCTCATACGCGCCATTTCCGGAAGGACCGGAGAAACGGTCTGGACCCACGACACCCACGAGTATGGCGGCGGCGGCTGGGTGTACCAGGTGGATTGCAGCTATGACTTCAACAACGATGGTTCCATCGATGTCCTGGCGGCAGTGGGCGACGATGGTGAGGGCACGGGGCCGAAGAGGATATACTGCCTCAACGGTCTCACGGGTATTACCGTCTGGGAATGCCCCCTCGGCGGGGCCGGATTTGCCGTTATCGGTGTGGAAGATTTCACCGATGACGGCCGTCCCGATGTTGTCGCCGGAGCTTCCAATGCTGATGAGAGTGCGGGCAAGGCCTTCGGCATCAACGGCGTCACGGGGGCTATTGAGTGGACCTACACCGTTCCCGGGACGTCCGTCTGGGCCCTGGCGCAGACCGGCGATATCAGTCAGGATGGGGCCAAAGATGTCCTCGTCGGCGACTTCAGTTATACCTCCGGAAACGTCATCGGGGTGGAGACCAAGGAGGGTACCGCGGAATTCACGGTGGGCGGTTTCGGCCCGATTATCGGTTTCACTATGCTCGAAGATATCAATGACGACGGCTTCCCGGATCTTGTCCCCGGCCACAGCGGGTCCCTGACCCAGGCCGTGAGCGGCGCCAATGGCGATATCCTTTGGTCACAACCTCTGGCGGATAAACCCTGGTCCGTGGCCCGAGTCGCCGACGTCAGCGGCGACGGTAAGGACGATGTCATCGTCGGAACGCTCTATACCAATAACTACTGCTATTTCCTCGATGGTGTCGACGGCGAGATTCTGCATGGGCAGAACTTCTTCACGCCCGTTGACGCCATTGCTGCTATCCCGGATATTGTCGGCGACGGCTCTATGGAGATGGTGGCTGGCGGCCGCGATGGATCCTTGGCATGTTTCTCGGGTGGTATTGACGCCCTCATGTTCCTGTGTGGTGACATCGACGGCAGCGGCGAGATGCCGATAGATGTCGGCGACCTTGTGTACCTGGTCGATTTCATGTTCAACAGTGGACCGGAACCGCCGGTAATGGAAGCGGCCAATGTCGACGGCGTCGGCGGTATCGTGATCGACATCGGCGATCTGGTCTATCTCGTGGATTACATGTTCAATAGCGGACCGGAGCCGATCTGCGAGTAGCGAGGATAGGCCATTTGGATTACAAGCAATACCGCAAGGCATATTTCGTCGATCCCGTACCCGAGCCCCGCTACCGTTTCACCGGGGCCTTTGGGGTCACGCTTTTCTTCGAGGAGTTTGAAGGGGCGGTCGCTTTCTACAGCGAGGTCCTCGGCCCGCCGGCCTATGTCGAGGGTGAGGGAACCCGGGGGTGGTCTATTGGCTCCGGCTGGCTGACGCTGTTGCGAGGCAAGTCCGGCAATCCACGAAACGTCGAAGTGACATTTGTGATGAACAGTGCCCGAGATGCCGAGCGGCTCCAGCGCGCCTTCATTGAGGCCGGGGGAGAGGGCGCGCCTCCTTCGGATCAGTTTATGTATGTGCCGATAAGATCATTCCCTGCCAGTGACCCCTTTGGCGTCGAATTCATGATCATCGCCTGTTTGTCCGCCGACTGACAAGGTCCGTTTCCGGGCCCTGGCGCAAGTCACCGCACCTTCGCGCGGCCGTCGTACGTTATGCCGTGTTCCATGTAGAACTTCAACAATGTCAGGGCCTCGCCCCAGCCGGAGGCGCACTCGACAATCATGCCGCGGTCTTCGGCAGTGTCTCGATAGCCGTCCTCGGACAGCGTAATCACCGTTCCTCCTTCGACGGCAGTCAGCTCCATACGGATCGTGGTTTCTTTCCCCGGACGGCCCCATTGAAAGGCAAACAGGCCCGGGCGGTCGGCTTCCAGAACCACTCCGGGGACTTTCAGCGTATACCGGTTGGGACCCCAGTCCTTCCAGCTAAAGGAGCAGGCTCCACCCGGGCGCGGCTCGAGTTCCATGCCCGTTGTGAAGAAGCTATCCCAGTTTTTAGCGCTCGTTATTGTATCGTACACATCATCGGGTGGTGCGGCAACAAAAGTGCGCTGGGTAATTTTGCAGTCCAGAAATTCATCCATGTTGAATCCTCCTTACCTAGTATCTCATCACCGGAATCCGTTTGCAAAAACAAATTGAGGGATGATTAGGAACCGCGACCTGCATGAACATCAGCGATCGGAGGCAAGGGAGAAGTGCATCTGGTGCAGTCGCCAGTCGTCGTCAATCTTCTGCAGGACCCCGGTCCAGCGACAGTCAACCCAGGCCCACTTCTTACCGTCATATTCCCCCAGGTCATCCAGCAGGCAGGAAAACCAGGCCACATCGCCC
>CAZVUZ010000036.1:0-23517 GCA_964630485.1 uncultured Ignavibacteriales bacterium | reverse complement strand
GACGGCAGTTCAGGAACGAAAGCGTGATCAGAATACGCAGATACAGGTCCCCGACGAGAACCGGCAGTCCCTCGACGTTGCCGGCCTCGATAGCCCCCAGCACTTTGCACGTATCCTCAATGACCTCGTAGAAGGCGTTGGCGGCTTTCTTAAGACATTTGCGAGTCAGGTCCTCGACCCGGAAGCCGTCAACCTCCCTGATCAATGGTTCATTATAAAGCGGCAGCAGGGTATCGGATGCCGCGATATACCACAGATCCGTCACTTCGCGAACCTCTTTCAGGTACTTTTCCTTCGTCGTGTAGATCAGCTCAATAATCATGCCGTCGTAAATCTTCGCCATGTACGGTGGCTTACCGACGGCGACAAGATCTTTGACGAAAGCGACCATTTCAAGGTCGGAATAGTTGTGATCGTCGCCTCGGGCAAACGACGCCTGCGCCGCCAGGGCGATGAGATTGTCGCCGTGCAATTCTCTCAGCTTCTTGAGGATATCAGCGGCAATCCTCGCTCTTTCTGCATGCGTGTGTTTCTTTATGCACCTCATATCCTTCCCTTCCTTTTCAGATCTTCTTTCCCCACAGCACCCAGTGGACATCGGCGTATCGCCGCGTCTGCAACCGAAGTCCCGAATCTTCGAATTGCGGACGAAGTTCGTCAATGACCAGGTAATACTCATCGTCAAGCCAGTCGTGCGCCTGCACGGAGCTTTCCATTATGGCCCGCGTTGCAAACGAGATATCGCCGATCACGAGCCTTCCCCCCGGTTTGAGAACACGGCTCATCTCCACCACCGCCCGGGGCTTCAGGCGATCCGACACATGGTGGAAAGCATAGGTACTCACCACGGCATCGAAACAGGCATCCTCCGCCGGAATCCCAAGGAAAGGCTGTTTGACTAGCAGTAATTCCACTCCGGGGTTTGCGCCTATCTTATCGCGGGCGCGGGCCAGCATTTTCCGTGAGGGATCCATACCCACCACTCTGGCCTCCCGGGAGAGACACCTGAGCGCCAGCGCGCCGGTGCCGGTGCCAATATCGAGCACCAAGTCGCCTTTCCCCACTTCGGCAGTCTCAATTACCGCCGACAGGATCTGTTTGTAAGGTGCGAAGAGCTTTGAATCCGACGCCATCGCCTCGTCGTAACCATCGGCGTGATCGTCAAAATCCCATTCCCTTTCGTGATCAGGACAGGTCATCACAACCCCTTTCATTGCCCCCCGGACAGAGGTATGTCCCGGCAATAGTCGGATATTTCAAAATACGGTCCCGGTCGGCGCAAAGTCAAGCTGTTGGCAATCAGCAGAATACACCGCGGCCGACATCCGGGGGGGAAATCGGCCGACTTCGGTTTAGTGGATTGCCCGACAAAACCTTACCAAGGATTGTCAAGTAACTTCAACACCCTTCCGATATAGTCAGAAACTGGGTAAGTAATCTTTTCAGGAGGTTTTATGCGTTCATTGATGGTTGCCTTATTGGCCGGTATTCTCGTCCTGTCGGCTGTGATGACATCGCAGGCCGAAAACACCGAACAGGATTTGATAAACAAATTTCTAAAACGGACCGAAGAGAAGCACTCCAGCCACCTGAGCTGGATGTCGGGCAGTTTCAGCATGAACCGAATTAACCGTGATAACGACTACAATAGTTTTGCGGACTTCGAGTCGACCAATTTCACCAACACCGATCTGAACTGGCTCGGCGAAGCGAAGATTCTCGGTGTCGATGCCGGCGTGATTTTCATGGAGAAGCTCTCGTTATCCGTTGGCGGCGAATACTGGCTGAAGCTTGGTGAAAGTCAGACAGGCTCGTTCCAGTACAGCCCGCCAGGCGGCCCAGCGATAACGATCGACGACCTCAAGACCGAAGTGCAGGTATGGGGCGTCTCGACCGGCGTAAGCTACTACTTCTTCAATAAGCCCACCACCGCGAATGGGCTGCTGAAGCCGGCCCTGAGAGTCGGCGGCACGGTGGGCCTTTACCAGGCCACCTGGGAGGTTTGGGACGAATACCAGAACCTGAACCTGTCGACCGCGCTTCCGGAAGGCCAGAATATCGAGTACAAATCGACCGCTCCGGGTTTCGGATTTAACCTCGGCCTCGACTATCCCCTTAAATGGCATGGGATTGCGCTGGGCATGCAGTTCGGATACGAATACCTGAACTTCAACGACATTGCCTGGTATAATGCTTCAGACGAGGAAATCGTGGCCTCCTATGATGGCACCCAGCAGGGACGCGTTGAACTTGACCTGTCCGGATTCAAGGGCAAGATTGAGATCAAGCGTTTCTTCAACTGGTAATCCCGGATTTCGACGGAATGGCCGGAGTTTGCCTTATGAGGGGTTGACAGCCGGCCGTCCCGACCCTTTTTTGGAGGTTCGTAGAAACCCAAAATGGAGATTACTGCTTTGAAACATCGTGGATTGCTTCTGACTCTGCTGGTTGTAGTTATCGCCTCTACTTCTCTTTGCGCCCAGACCGTCGGAAACCTGCCGAAGGACAAGGCCGGGACGATTGGACCGCTGGAAGGAAGGCTTGCTTTCCTGCGCGAGTCCAATGTCTGGGCCATGGATGTCGACGGACAAAACCAGGAAATGATCTGTGAGGTCGGCAATGCCGATGGGAAACTCGACTGGTCTCCGGACAACCGTTCGATCGTCTTCACCCGCAAGGGTTACGTGGACGTCAAAGGTCCCGACTACATGGGCGGTCACCACAAGCTATACGACCTCTTTATCGCTTCCCTTGATTCGGCCTATCACAATAACCGCCTCTGGTGGATTCGCCTGACTTCCGACATGGGCAGCCGGGATCCGGAGTGGAGCCGTGACGGTTCTCGGATCGTGTTTTACAAGGATCTCCACGCCAACGACGTCAATGCCGACGTTCCCAATTACCAGGTCTGCACTATCGCTCCTGACGGTAACGACCTGACGGTCCTGCGCAAGGACTGGGCCAATGCCGGTAACGAGTTCATGATGAACCCGAGCATGAATGCCGCGGGCGACCTCGCTTTCGTGTATTTCAAAGAGACCAAGCCGCTCGGCCTGGCCACAGTGCCGGCAGGTAAATATACCCTACCGATGGACTCCATCGAATCCATGGCTACCGACAACCTCAACCTGGTCGCGCCGGCCTGGTCGCCGGATGGCAAGTGGCTGGCCTACGTGAGCAATAACATGGCCGATGCCGGCCTTTATATTGCCACTCCGGATCTAAAGGAAAGATACCTCGTAGCCGCGCCGCCGGTGGGCACCTATCTCTACACCTACCCGCCGTCGTTTTCGCCGGATTCGAAGTGGCTGACATTTTCGACCACGGACGGCTCGATCTGGATTTGCGACATAACCGGTAGCGACAAGCGGCGGATTACCGGTCCGGGTCTCGACAAGGCCCCCGCCTGGTCAAAAGCGGGCCAGTAGCCCCCTCTGAAAAGTACCCAACAAAAAAGCCGCCGGCCATTGGCCGACGGCTTTTTTATTGTCGCGAAAACTATAGCTTGCGCCAGTTCTGGAGGACACTGACGAAAAGGCGCAGGCCAATGCCGGTGACACCCTTCGGCAGATATGGGCGGCCCGAGGGCTCGATATCGACGTAGGCGATGTCGACATGAGCCCACGGCCAGTCACCGGTGAAGTTCTCCAGGAAGGCTCCCGCGGTCATGGTGGGCGCCGGTTTACCGCCCGAATTCTTCAGGTCGGCGATATCCGACTTCATGAGATCGCGGAAGTCGTCCCAGATGGGCATCTCCCAGACCCTCTCGGCGGTAGCTTCTGCCGCCGAACGCAGGCGATCCATAAGGGTGGGATTATTCCCCATAATCGGCGCCCCGGAATATCCGAGAACATAGAGCGCACCACCGGTCAGGGTGGCCACATCGATCACGGCCTGCGGATCGAATTCGTTGGCATAATCAAGGGCATCGGCCAGAATCAGCCGACCCTCGGCATCGGTATTGATTACCTCGATCGTAAGGCCCTTGCGGGAGGTGACGATATCACCCGGCCGCGTGGCTTTCGACGAGGGCATATTTTCGGCCATGGGCATAAGACCGACCACATTCAGGGGCAATTTCAGCCGGGCGGCCGTGATAAGCGAAGCCAGCACCACCGCGGAGCCGGTCATGTCTCCCTTCATCTCCTGCATACCCAGCGACTGCTTGAGCGAAATACCGCCGGAATCGAAAGTGACACCCTTGCCGACCAGCACTACCGGTTTCTGTTTGGCGCGGCCACCTTCATACTTCAACACAACGAACCGCGGCGGGTTGGCGGAACCCTGGCCCACCGAGATCAAGGCCCCCATCTTCTCGCGGGCGATTTCCTTTTCGTCGAGCACCGTGCATGTAAGCCCGTCAGTTTTTTTGGCCAGATCCTGAGATTTCCGGGCCATTTTCTGAGGCGTCAGGAAATTCCCCGGTGTCAAGGCCAGCGTCCTGACCAGGAGCTGTCCTTCGGCAATAACGCGGCCGGTTTCAATCGCCTTCTCCAGGCGCTTGAGCAATCTCCGGTTCTCCACAGCGAAGACGAGATCTTTCAGGCTGACGTCCGAGACTCCGTCGTCGCCGGACTTGTAGTCGAGCAGTTTGAAGGAGCCCAGCAGGTAACCCTCGATGACCGCCTGATAGACGGCGGCGTCATCAACATCTCCAAAGTGAAAAGCGGCCGTTGTGTACCGGGTCAATCCCTTGAATCTAGACACGGTCCCGGCGGCGCGGCGATAGGTGTCGGCGTCCACCTTCTTTTTCTCTCCGAGGCCGACACAGATAACCCGGGCAGCCTCGTAACCGTCGGGGGCGGACACCACGGCCACCAGGCCCTCGGCGCCGGTGAATTCTCCGGCCTCCGCCATGCGGGTAAGAACCCCACGCGAGGCCTGATCGAGCTGATTGAGTCGAGCATCGGCGGGCTTTTCGAACTCGGGCACGAAGATTACGACATTGTCCGCCTTTATCTGCGAAATGCTATCCGATGAGAAAGTGACTTTCATACTGCGGCTCCTTTGGTTTTCACCAAGGTATAACCGAGCGGGCGACGCGGCAAGGAATAATGCGGGGGGGTAATTGGGAGGGATTAACTCCGGGGGCGGCTCAGTATTCGGCGGAAAGAAACGACTGGTAATTGCGTTCAATCTCGGTGAGATTGTCGGCGCCGAATTTCTCGAGGAAGTTTTCGGCCAGGACCAGTGCGGCCACAGCTTCGCAGACCACCGCCAGAGCCGGCACGACGCAGTTGTCGGTCCTCTCGACGATTGCCTCACCGGGTTCTTTGGTGACAACATCGACCGTCCTGAGCGGCCGATTGAGGGTCGATATCGGCTTGGCCGCCACCCGGACAACAACCCTCTCACCGTTGGAGATACCACCTTCAATGCCGCCGGCATTGTTCGTGGAGCGATGGAACTTCTTGCGGGCGGAGTCGCCGAAGGGATCGTAGAATATTTCGTCGTGGACCTCGGAGCCTCGACGACGGGAAGCCTCAAAGCCGAGTCCGATCTCCACTCCTTTGGCGGAATGTATCGCCATGAGGGCGCCCGCCAGGCGACCATCGAGACGCTTATACCATTGCGAAAACCCACCGAGACCGACCGGCAGTCCCTCGATTATCAACTCGGCCACCCCGCCGACGGAATCGCGATCTTTTTTAGCCGCCTTGATCTCCTGAATCATCCGCTCCTCGGTTTCCGCATCGAGACAGCGGACCTCGGACTCCTCGGATTTAGCGATTACTTCCTTGATGCCGGGCCGCTCAAATTCATCCGGCAGAGCAACATCGCCGATACGGACGACATGCGAGGCGAAGCGAACGTTGAAATATTCCAGGAGTTGTCGTGCCATGGCGCCGAGAGCCACCCGGGCGGCGGTCTCACGGGCGCTGGAGCGCTCCAGCACGTTGCGCATGTCGTGGTGATGCCACTTTATGGCACCCGGCAGATCGGCATGGCCCGGACGCGGCCGGTGCGTGTCGCGAGCCAGACTCTCCTCGCGAACATTGAGATCATCCGGCACGGGATCGATGGGATGCATGATGCGCGTCCAGTTCTCCCAGTCCTTATTGGCGATGATCATGGAAATCGGCCCGCCCATGGTGACGCCGCCGCGAAGGCCGCCGACGAACTGCACGCGGTCCTTTTCGATCTTCATGCGCCCGCCGCGGCCGTAGCCCTTCTGCCGTCGAGAAAGCTGGTAGTCAACCGCCTCGACGTCAATATTCAAACCGGCCGGCAGGCCCTCGATGACCGCCGTGAGTTGCGGACCGTGAGATTCACCCGCTGTCAGGTAGGTTAGCATGTATCGAACTTAAGAAATTGTTCTGCCGAGAGCAACGAGATTGTAATCAGGAGGCGGGCGGCGCTTCGACCACACCGGCCCAGCTATCTTCCTCTGACATCTTCTCCATGCGCGCATCAATACGCTCGTCCAGGTTCATGGCCTGCGACATATGGTAGTACTCTTTCTGGTCGATCGGAGATATCTCGCGCATTTCCTCGAGCACGGCCACGATCTTCAGGGTCGAGCGATCCATCACCTCAAGTTGTGACGGCAATTTTTCGAGCAGGCGTTCGGTATCGCCCTTATTGAGCATCATGCGCAAGAGCTGGGAGCGGCCATAGATAGCCATAATGGCATTATTGAGATAATGCGACAGGGTTGCCAGGGAAATGTTTTTGGATTCCACCGCTCCCTTGGCTCGCTCCTCCTCGAGCAGGTTACGCGACAGTTCCTGGCGCTCTTTGAAGAGATTCTCGATGGTAAGGTAGGACTTCCAGATCTCCTGGTTGGCCTTGACCAGCATGTCCTCGATATTGCCGATGTCCACGCCGAGATACTCGGCCACCTCGATGGTGCCGGCCAGGGTCTGCGAGGATATTTCATCGACGGCATCTTTGGAAAGCCCGAGAGATTCGCGCACCCGAGCTATCGAACTCAGGCGCTCTTCAAGGGTCATCTCGAAGCCCGAGAAGCGGTCATTGGTCAACAGCACCGCCAGGGCGACGCAATTGGGCAGGGTCGAACCAGGCTTGATGTCGTTCAGGCGATGGTGGTTTGAAATGGAGTCGAGGACGTAATCGGGAAGCCGCCAGGTCTCGGCGACATGGTAACCGACCATGGCGTGATCGATGCCGAACACCTGAGTCTCGGCCTCGGAGAGAGTGGCGGCATGGACTTCGCGCCTCGTTATCCGAGCATACTCCTCGGGATGGTGATTGAGGAAGTACAGCACGCCGATGTCGTGCAGAAGCCCGGCTATAAAGGCCTCTTCCGGCGACGGGTAATCCACGGCCTTGGCAATTTTCTCCGAGGATGCGGCAATCGACAACAGATAGGCAAAGAAGGCTTTGGGGTCGACCCCTGATTCGGCCGCGATTTTGTCGGGGTGCAAAACCGACGACGACAGGGCCAGGCACTTCACGGTCGTAACACCGAGGATGCTCACAGCCTGCTTGACGGTGGTGATATCTGAAAGACGGTGGTAAAACGAAGAATTGGCCATTTGCAGGATCCGACTCGTTAGCGACGGGTCCTTGAGAATAATCGTGGCCAGTGAATCGGCTGAGAAATCCTCCTTACTCACCTCTTCCAACAACTCGGAGAGAGCCTGAGGCAGGGACAGAAGGCCATTATTACTGCGGATCTGTTCTACGATTGCTAAATTATCCATAACTTTCCTTACTAATCTTACTGGATATATCGGCATGTGGGAAAGTTATTTAACGGGCCGCGCCGCCTAAGGGTGAATTTTCAGCGGGCATGACTTCTTTTTGACGAGGCGCCGATGATTTCGGTCAATTGCTCGATCCTGAAAGGCTTGTGCAGAATGCCGGTTATACCGGCGGCTTCAAGCTGGATTTCGGGGATGGTCACCTCCCAGCCGGTGACAAGGATAATTGGCGTCTCGGGATGATCTTGCTTTATCCTGGCCGCCAGTTCCAAACCGGACATACCGGGCATGGCGAGATCGGTTACAATGACGTCGAAATCCCTCTCCTGAGACAGGCGCAGACCGACCTCACCCGAGGAGGCCGTAACCACTTCGTAGCCCAGCGACTGGCACATAGCCGACATCAACTCGAGGATCACGGGCTGATCGTCGATGGCCAGAATCGATACCGGCGGACCATCCATACCCACTGCCGACGCGGGGGCCGACACCGTCGGGAATTTAAGGGACATGTATAGAGGGGGTTGCTGCGCCCGATCGGAGGCGAAAAAGCAACCGTATCCCGTAAGATGCGAGAGGAACCGCTCCGAGTTGCGGAATCTCAGAGCCGTCTCCACTGACTGGTACTCACCGAAGCCGGCCGCCCGTTCAAGCGCCGGAAGTTGCTTGCGATGGCGGGAAATATCAAAGTAGACGTGACTGCTCAGGTGATAGGTTGAAACCGTGATAACTTCATCATCGTCAACGGCCTCGGCCATACGACCGATCACGCCCACGATGGCTTCATGTAGCTTCTTACCGGGAACGGCAACACCAACTACTGGATGTGTCTTCAGAAATACCTCGCGCGGGCGTCCGCCGACCATGTACAGGTTTTCGGAGATCAGAGCCTCTTCAAGCGTCTCGGCAAGGATATCGTTGATATCGACGCTCTCCTCCTGAACGACACCACCGGCCGTTGGCCACGCCTTGCCCAGGGAGCTTTTGACATATCCGGCGGCCTGCTCGGCCTCGCCCAAAATGCTGTCGATGTGCCGTTTGATATCACCTGAAATGTCACTGCGTGAAACAGCCAGTTCGGCATTTCCGATTATCGCCGAAAGATGGTTGTTTAGGCGATTTATTATTCCCCCGAGTTCATGGCCGTCCATCTCAACCGGAACGGTCGGCGCCTGATTGCGGAACAACTCGGCTATGGTCAGGCGGACCGAGTACAACCCGGCGGCCAGTGTCAACAACCGCTCATACTCGCCTCTCTCGCTGTCCATAATATCATACATAAACACCACCGCGATCGCCGTCTGCCGGTTATAGACGGCTATGGGACAGGCGGCCATGAATGTCGGCAGGCCACGTTCGCCAAAGGCATGGTAAAAGGCCTCCCGGTTGGTGGCTTCGAGCGATTCCAGACTGCGGCCGACACTGGTGCGTCCAAAGACGAACTGCGGCTGCTGCGCCTCCAGGACGCGACCGATTATTCCCTCACCCGGCAAGAAATCGAAATCAGAGAGAAAGTCCTGTTCCACCCCCGTGCCCCGGGTGGCTCGCAGGGAACCGTTGGTCTGCCGCGTGAAGGCAAGAACGCCGGAGTGGGCCGGCAGCATATCGGACATATGTGAAACCAGGAACGACTCATCGGCTTCGGCCGGGTGGTCGGCGTCGAAACGGAGCAATTCAATGATTCTTGCGAGTCCCTTGCGGCGCGTAATATCCAGGCGGGAGTAATCATTTTGCCGCATCACCAAGCGGGCCATGCGAGCGAATATCTCGACCACCCCGAGATCGCCTTCCCCAACATTGAAAGGTCCCGACTCCCGGCGCAGGACCAGGGCAACGCGCCGTCCCTCGCGGCCAATGGGAAACACCAGCGAGGACCAGGCCACGTAGGGAGTACCGTCGTCGGTGACGGCCTCTTGGTTGATGATGAGGGGTTTGTCGCGATCGAGCGCATCGATCATGGCGGTCCGGTAACTTTCGGTCATATCGGATAGGGGCTCACTGCCACCGTAGGTGTCCAGCAAACCGTTGACAATGCCCATAATGTGAGCTGAGCGGGAATCAAAAAGACCGGTAAGTGAACGGCAGTAGGCGGTCAGGGTGTCGGCGGCCGAAAAGGCTTCGGTCGCGGCTGTCATCCGCGCCGACATTTCGGTCTGGCGGACCTGCACTTTTTCAAAACGTTTTTCGGCGGCCGTCAGTTCGCGGATTAGGCGAGCCGACTTTATTTTTTCCGCCAGCCACTCGGCCACTGGCGCCAGGTACCGAACCTCGGATCGGCTGAAAAACTGCGTTTTCTCCGTGAGCAAAACCACCGCACCGATTTTCTCCAGGCCCGAAACCAGGGGTAAAACAAGTGAAGACTGGAAACGGCTCTCGTTGGTTTCGCCGCCGCGATCAAAGAACGCAAAGTTGCCGCCCATCAGCGGTTCCCCCACGTCAACCGCCTGGCTGACGAGATTGCGGCCGAAAGGATAGTATTCCAGCGAGGCTATTTCATTGCGCGAAAGTCCCATGTAGGCGGTCAGGACCAATTGGCGACGACTCCGGTTAAGGAGGAATATCGCTCCGGCACACTCAGGCAACCCGGTAAGAATTTCCTTGATGGAAATATTAAGCATCTCCATCAGCTGATAGGGCTCACGGGCGTCGCGTTGCAGATTCTCAAGCAACGCCAGCCGTTCTTCGCGGTTGTCGATATCTTCGGCCCGTGTTTGCCAGTAATCGGAATAGAGCGAAAGCCCGACCGCCAAAAGGAGCAAGCCGACCACGAGGAAAATCAGCTGGGTCAGATCCAGCCAGGGATAGGCGCTCTCAAGGAACCAATCGCCAAAGCCCGCCGTCTGTGACACGATTTGCCAGGCGGCAGCAGAGAGGACCAGCAGGCCACCGATGACGAACGTCGCCCGGCCGGACACCTCGGATCCGGCGAAAAACCTGAGACGAATCACCAGGAAAAGCAGCATCGCCAGGGTCAAGACTGCCATCAGAACCGAAGCCATCATACCGGACATCAGTGTACCTCCGCAATTTCGCCGTGCAGGGTGTAGGCATCTGCAGACAGTATTCTCACCGGGAGAACCTGCCCGGTTTCGAAACTGGCTCCCTTAAACAATACTGTCTTATTCCCCTCCGTCCGCGCCCGGTAGAACTCCTCGCTGCGCCGCGACAGACCTTCCACCAAACCGTGACGCACCTCTCCCAGTTCGCGCTGATTACGCTCACGGGCAATTTCCTGCTGGATCTTGATCAGGTTCGACAGGCGGCGAATTTTATCCTCTTCAGGAACGTCGTCGTCGTATTTGGCGGCTGCCGTCCCGGGCCGTACCGAGTAACGAAACATGAAAGCCGTGTCGTACTTCACCGCGCGTACCACGTCCAGCGTCTGTTCGTACTCGGCCTCGGTCTCGGAGGGAAAGCCAACGATCAGATCGGTGGTCATGGAAACATAGTCCAGCCGTTTCCGAATATATTCGACAATGCCGAGATAGTGTTCCGCGGTATAGCCGCGCCCCATACGCTTGAGGACCCGATCGCAGCCGGACTGAAGCGGTAAATGGATATGGGGCATCATCCGCGGCTCGGCGGCCATGACATCGACCAAACGGTGCGACAGATCCTTAGGGTGGGAAGTCATGAACCTGATGCGCGGCATGGATGTTTCCTGAATGATTCTCTCGAGCAGACCCGGGAAATCAAGCTCCTCATGGCGATAGCTATTGACATTCTGCCCCAGTAGCATGATCTCCACAACGCCCTCATCGACGAGACGTTTGATCGAATTGATAATGGCATTTGCCGAATGGGCCCGTTCGCGTCCCCGCACGTAGGGGACAATGCAATAGCTGCAGTAGTTGTTGCAACCCCGGGATATCGTCACAAAGGCCGAAAAAGGTGTCTCCTTCACCGGCTCGAGCGAGTCCATATCCTCATAGCCAAAGGCCGTCATGACCCGCAATGTCCCCTCGATTCCTTCAAGAACATTCGGCAGGTCGAAGAGACGGTCGGTACCGAGGACATAGTCGACATGCGGCACCTGTTCAATCAGCTTCTGCCCCATCCGCTGGGCCATGCAGCCGACTACCGCTATTTTGACACCAGGTCGTTCCACCTGGTGGCGGCGCAGTTCCCACAGACGACCGATGACCCTTTGCTCGGCTTTTTCCCGCACCGAACAGGTGTTGAGGATCAACAGGTCAGCCTCGGCCTCGTCATGCACGCGCCGGTAGCCGCGGGCGGTCAGAATCGACACCAGGGTCGAGGAATCGGCGAGATTCATCTGGCAACCATAGGTGGAGACGTGAAAGGTTCGGATTTGTTCCGTATCGCTCAACTCGGGCCCCTGTTGACAGGTACAAAAAGCATAAAATCGACTATCAACAATGATACGTTTTTAGCTAGCCAATGCAAACAAAACTTTGGCTAAACATGGGACGTACTGACCTGAAAAGCCGCGCCAGACGGGCGAATACGCGCATCCAGAGCAGAGAACAAGAGTATGATATGGAAGGAATTACTGCCGCAGATCGAACCTAATCGACACAGCCCGCACGGGGGGCGGCACCACCGCGGAACATGAAATCGACCAGGTACACCAGGTCACCGACATTGACCTGGCAGCTGCCGTCGACATCGGCCGCGTTCGGCGCCGGCAGATCCGGCCCACCGACGAAAATATACTCGGCCAGATACGACACATCAGCGACGTCCACAACAGAGCTGTTGAGATCTATATCCCCGGGAACCAGCTCCGATGCCCCCAGATAGATACTGTACTCGGCCTCGTCGTAAAAACTGCTCAGGTTATCATCGACCCGGACCGTGAAAACGAAAAGTCCGGTGTCACGGGTGGAGCCATAGATGACGCCGTTGGAACGAAGGTCGTACCCGTACGGCAGACTTCCGGCAGCGATCGAGAAATTCAGGTTGCCGGATCCGCCCCGGGCCTCAACGGTGTCATTGTATGTGAGATACTGTAGACCGTCGGAGATTTCGGCATCAAAACTGATAAGGTGCAACTCCCATGGCTGCCGCGATTCATACTTGAGGACCCAGTCGGCAGGATCGCACTGGATGTCATCGATTGTGCTGGGCAGGTTGAATTTGAAAAGGCGGTAGCGTTCATCGGGCCAGAGCCGAACGGTGTCATCGGGAATCGAAGTAAAGTCGAAGAAGAAATCCACCGGCATGCGAAACACCTGGGGCGAGGTCGTCTGAACCTGCTCGGTGATGAAGAAAACGTCGAAACCGCCGCTGTCCGAAGCCTCCTGGAAGTACCGGTATTGATAGTTGGGCCGAAACTCGCCGTATATCCAGTCCTCAAAGAACCAGTCCAGTTCCCAGCCGGTGGCCTGCTCGAAAACGCTGCGAAAATCATCGGTAGTGGCCGAGGCAAACTTGTACGGTGAGTCATAATACGCCCGAACACCCTCAAAAAAGAGCGAATCACCCAGGACACCGCGAAGCATATGGACTACCCAGGCAGCCTTGTGATAGGTGAGCCCTTTATAAAATATCAGCGATGCCGAGGTGGTATCTTCGACATACACCGTGCCACTCCCCGGATAGGCAATGTTGTTCATGTACCAGTGGTAATACTGCCAGCCCTGCTTCTCGAGGAAATAGAGTGCCTCGGAGTATACTGCCCAGCCTTCGTTGAGCCAGATATCTCCCCATGTCTCGCAGGTAATCATATCCCCCCACCACTGATGGGCCAGCTCGTGAACCACGGTAGCCTCGTCGAAACCAAAATCAGCACCGGACATCGAAGTCATAGTCTGGTGCTCCATGCCTCCCCCCCAGACGAAGTTGACATGTCCGTACTTCTCATCGGCGAAGGGATAGAGCCCGTACTGCTCTGATAAGACATCAAGAGCATAAGGAGTCATATCATACTTGCTCAGCGAATAAACATAGCGATCGTCAAATACAGCATGAACCAGCGGCATCGTATCGGCGCCGTCGTTGTACAGCCACTCGTCATACCAGACCCGGTAGTCGGCGATGGCCACCGAAAACAGATAGCTCGCCATGGGATAGTGTTCGGTGTAATAGAAAGTATGGGCGCCGCCGCCGAAATCAATGGTTGAATCCAGGCTGCCGTTGGAGGCAACATAGAAACCCTGGTCAACCGTGATGGCAATGTGGAAGGAATCGGCTTTATCGTCCATGCGATCCTTGCAGGGCCACCAGGTCCGGGCAAAAAAGGGCTCTGACAGAGAGGATATGACTTTCTTATTCAGACGCATATCGAAGGCAAAACCCTGGAAGCCGCCCTCGGTGGGATGACCGTGGTAGAAGACTTCGAACTCAAATCGCTCACCGGCGTTGTAGGACCGGTCAAGCGACACGGTTACCACATCGGCGCTTCGCGCGAAGTACAGGGCTCCGGAGGGCGCTATGATCGAGTCGGCATCCATACCCGAATGCAGATCGACCTGGACCTCGTTTACGACCTCGGCAACGGCGTCCGCCCGAAAACGCACCGCGCCATAGAGGATTTCGGTAGTATCGTCAACCCTGATATCTATGTCGTAAATTCTGACGTCGTAGTTGGTCTGAGTGTTGGCTTCTCCCGGTGAAGCCGCCAGGCTCCGGGCGATTCGCTTGTCGGTCAAAGCCTGAGCTTTACCACGGGCCAGCTCTTCATGAATTTCGGAAGGCGTCGGCCCCGGCCAGATTATGTCGGCATCCTCGGCAAAAACGCCGCCAGGAACGAACAACGCCAGGAAAAGCAGTGAAAATATTAGTCCTTTAATCAACATATCAGAATTCATCCTGAACTCCAGACGGGTCGGCGGACGCCCACGGGCAGTCAGCGTCTCAATCCCTGACCATAATATAATTGTCGTCAACTCATGGCTGTCTTACAGCCGATCGGAACTCCCTCCGCAAATTTATCCGGATTATCGTGTCTCAGACGCGAAATCGAAGGATATACCTTCGTGGATCCGGTAAGCTTCGAACATCCAAGTCTAAGCTTCGATCGCGCCGAACTCAAAATAAAAAAAACCGCCGGCAAGAGCCGGCGGCGTCACATAGAATATTATTTCCGGGATATCAGTAGGGATTACCGCAGGGGATCGGACCGTTGTAGAACATATAATCGACCAGATAGACGAGATCCTCAATATCGATGAAGAGGTTGCAGTTCATATCGCCCACCACGCGTTGCGGCTGAGGTCCCGGTCCCTCTTCGAACATATACTCCACCATATAGACCAGGTCGGCGATACTGATTTCGCCGTCATAGTCGTTGTCGCCGTGGAAGCGCCACACCAGCATCTGCACCTCGACAGGGGCCGGGGTGTTGCTTGCCGTCGGAGCGACGATATAGAGAGTGTCCAGGTACTGGCCAAACGGGAAGCCGGCAGAATTGCACCCGATAGCCGTCGCCCCGGGAACATCACCGGATATGATATTGGGATACAGCCAGGGAATATCCTCGACCAGTTCCCACGGCATACAGCCACCGTAACGGTTGAAAATATCCAGAGATGCGGGGGGAGTCGGTCCCGAGTTCTCCTGCGTCGGGATGACATATTCGTCCTTGGTCAGGTAGATTTGCGGGGTCTCAGTACCCTCGACCACGGCATATTTGATAATCATATCGATGGGCGAATTCATGGCGTTCCAGGCCGAGACCGTGATAGTATCATAATAATCGCCAAACGGCAGATCTAGATCCAGTGCCGTCACGGTGAAGGCCGCCGGAGCATTGGCGGAGTCCTTGTTAACCCGGAATAGATCCGATTCATAGGTTAATATTACCGGCATGGGATCGTCGCCGCCCAGGTTACTGACAAGGAATCCTCTTGACGGCATAATGCCGAAGTAGCCCTGATCGCACTCGTACACAGACAGACGCAGGGTGTCGAGGTTGACATTCATCATCGCCGGATCTTCGAGGTAGTGGAAGAAGAACACAACCGGCACCGGCGACTCAATGGCCTCGTTCGAGCTGACCCAGACGGTGTCGTAGTAATCATTACCGACCGACCCGGCGGAGGGCTTGAAGGTGACCGTCACCTCCTGCGGCGCCGTGCCGGAAACCGGCGTCAGGGACTGGATTCTCGGCGAGTCTTCGGTCAGGGAGAAACTCATGGCCCCGGCACCGCCGTTAAGAACCTGGAACGTCCTCGGCGTAATGGTCGTCGTCGGCACCGGCACGATGATGTTGTGGAGGGCGGGATCGACCTCGATGATCGGCAGATCGGAACCGATGGACAGGTACACCGGGACGTACACGGGATCGTTCTCGGCGTCCGGATCGCTGACCACGACAGTGTCGACGTAATCATCAAAGGCCAGGCCGGTGATATCTACGCTCAGGGTAACGACGGCCATCCCGGTTCCGGAGTACTGGTCGAGGGTCAGCCAGGATTCGCCGTTGGTGAGGGTCCACTCGAGGGTGGAGCCGCCGGCGTTCTCGATGGTCATCGTTTTGGGAGCGGGGTTCGCGCCCCCGGCCACGGCATTGAAGTAGAAGACCTCGGGATCGACGCTGATAATGGGCGGCGGCGGCGCGATTGAGGCATGTATGTATACGAATTGCGGTGAATTATCGGCCTCACCCGACGCCACCATTACCGAGTCGAGGTAGGTACCCTCGGACAGGCCGAAAGTGTTGGGCAGAACATTGATTGTCTGGAATGTCGTCCCCTGGGTCGGACTCACGGCAAACCAGTCGGCGGTCTCGACTAGATTGAAATCGATCGGGTCGCCATCTGAGGCAACGGTGAACGGCTGCAGCGTCGGGCTGCTGCCGCCTTCCACAGCCTCAAAATAGAGCGTGTCAGGGTTCACGATCAGGTTCATGGGCGCCACGAAGCTGGTGTCCCGAATAACCTTGCGTCCGGTCCAGTAAGGGAAGTAATCGCCCACTCCCTGGCCACCGACGAATTTGTAAACACTCGAAGATCCGAAAGCGGAGGTATCTATAACGATGGAATCCCCAGGATTCCAGTCGGTCAGGTGAAAGTAGTAATTGCACCAGAGGCGTCTGCTGTCGTCAAAAGTGATCCCCGGACCGAACATGCGCGAGCCCGCGAAAACGAATCGATCATTGGCGTTACTGAGGTTGATGTCGTCGTTTTCGTAGTAGAACGGTCCGATCTCGAAGCCATTCAGAGTTAGCGGTGTTGCCACGGCGCTGTCGAGCACGAGATTCGGATTCAACCAGAGCCAACCGGCAGACGCGCCCCCGACGTCGTTAGAGTCGTTGAAAACCCAGACTTCCACCTGGAAATCCATCTCGTTGGTCGCCGCATCCGGGACTACGGGAAAGACCATATCCACCGTATCCGGAACGCCCAAACCATCCGTGTCGGCCAAAACCGGAAAGGCCATGACAGTAAGCAGCAAACCCCAAAGAACAAAGACTTTCGCTTTCATCTCCACTGCCTCCTTGCAATCCTATGCAAAATATTATTCAGTGTTTTGATACCCCACCACCCGGGTCTCACAAGGCACTCCCGGTGAAGATATGACTTCAAGAAATGTACATCTCTCACAATCGGATCCCGTCGGTATTCATAAACACAGGCTTCTGTCCTGCGTGTCTGTTCATCCCTCCGCACGTGATGTGAACGGCCGGACCTCTCTGGCTCCCTTATAGTCGCGGTCCCGGGTGCGGCTTCATCGTAGCGCCGGACTCGTACAACAGCGACTCGTCGCCGCTTACAGGCAACTCATCCCTTAGATCCTGCAGTCTGAATGTAAATCGAGGATAACTACCGGCCTGACCGGTGAAGACCCTCTATCGTCCTTTACATTATCAAATAAACCCGCGAACCCGATTATTGTCAAGACAATTCCCGAATTGCATGTTGTACGCACTGCCGGCCAGTGAAGTTGGCAGACGCCAAAGAAACCGCCCGGTGGCGACCTTCATCCCCACCGGGCGAAATAATTTACAGGTAATCAACAGCTTAGAGTAAGAACGCGGACCCCGGGTTACAGCCGTATTCCCGGAGGTCTCCCCTTGCGGCGACCGCATCCTGACAGAGAACTAACTCTCGTTTGGCTCCCGGGCGGCCCGGCCGGTGCCCCGCGGCGAACGCCGCTTGGTCGGTTTCTTCTTCGACTTCGCCGCCGGTTTCTTTCTCGCACTCTCCATCTCTTCGGCGAAGATCTTCTCCAGCGTGTATGAAGACGGCGTAAAGTCCATGAGGCACACTTCGAACAGCTCATCGACACGCGCGATGTAGGTGAACTTCATTTTCCGCAACATCTCCCGCGGGAGATCCTTGAGATCTTTATAATTTTCCTTGGGTACCACCACATGGTGGATACCGGCCCGGTAGGCGGCCGAGATCTTTTCCTTGATGCCGCCGACGGGCAATACGCGGCCGCGCAGGGTAACCTCGCCGGTCATGGCAATGTCGTTGCGGATCGGCCGCTCGGCCATGACGGAAGCGACCACAAGGCACACCGTTACACCCGCCGAGGGACCGTCCTTCGGAATGGCTCCGGAGGGAAAATGAATATGAATATCGAAATCGTTGAAGTCGGAAAAATCAATGCCCAGCATATCGGCCTTGGAACGCACATAGGAATGAGCGGCCTGAATCGATTCTTTCATCACCTCGCCGAGCGACCCGGTGGTGATAATCTGGCCGTCACCCTTCATTTTCAGCCCCTCAATGAACATCAGATCGCCGCCGGCGCCGGTCCAGGCCAACCCGGTGGCAGTGCCGATTTCAGGCAACGATTCGGCCTTCTCCGGGATAAACACAGCCCGTCCAAGAAAGGACTCGAGGTTTTTCTCATTGACCGTCCAGGACTTTTTCTTGCCTTCGGCCTTCTGCAGGGCAATACGGCGGAAAATCTTCTCAATCTGCTGAGAGAGGCCCAGCAAACCGGCCTCCTGGGTATAATTGGAAATGACCTTCGCGAGGGTCTTCTCCGCAATCCTGAATTCACCCTTGAGGATGCCGTGCTTTTTGAGCAGCTTGGGAATCACGTGCCGCTTGGAAATGGCTATTTTCTCTTTCTCGATGTAACCTGGTATCTCCAGCATCTCGAATCGCGGCACGAATTGCTCGGGGATCTCCTCAAAGGCGCGGACACTGCAAATAAACAGGACCCGGCTCAGGTCAAAGGGTACGCCGATATAATCGTCCAGGAATTTGTCGTTGAAGCGGGTATCGATTACCTCCAGCAAAGCCATATTGACCGAGGAGTCGTTGTCGAGATTGAAGTAGTCGATATCTTCGATAAGCACCACCGGATCGCTCGACCCGGTGTCCTTGAGCGCCCGGATAATCTTGCCGGGAAACGCTCCCAGGAAATTGCGATGGGTGCCCTTGATCTCGGCCACCTCGCTGATACCGCCAACGGTAATCCTGATAAACTCCTTGTTGAGCGCCGTGGCAATTGCCTTGGCCAGCGAAGCCTTGCCCGTCCCCGGGGCGCCGACCAGACAGAGGGTCGGTCCCTCGTCAACACCGCCGGCCAGTTTACGCACCGAAAGACGTTCGTAAATGTGCTCTTTAATGGTATTCGGGCCAAAATATTCGGATGAAATGATCCGTTTGGCGGCCGGAATTTCCCGCTGCAGCGGTGAGTGCTTGCCCCACGGCAGGGAAAGGAGCCATTCCAGATAATTCTTGGTGACGCCGTATTCGGCCGAGGCCGTGGGCAGTCTTGAGAGTCGATCCAGCTCGATACGGGCGCGATCGATTACCTGTTTCGGCAGGTGCAACAAACTTTTCATCTGTTCCCGGATCCTCGCCACTTCACTCTCGACGGGCACGGTGGTGAGAACCGACCCGGCGTCGCCGGTCGATGTCGTCCCGGGCGAGGTGATACCCTGATAGGCAACACTCCCCTGTACACGACCGTCACCGAGTGACATCGCCCGCTGCACTTCCCTCTTCAGGGCATCATCGATCAAATCCAGACGTCGTTTCACATTGACGGCTTCAAGGACTTCCTGTTTGAATGGCAGTGGCAAATGGAAGGTCCAGGCCACCCGGTCGGCAAGAAGGGCCGGATCATCCTGATTGAGATTCAGAACGGCCAGCAGTTCCGGCGAATAGGACGGGTCAAGTTGCGTCAAGGCGGCCACGGTCGAAATGACACCGTGAGCGAGGCTCTTGAGAGAGCTGTCGGATCTTTTGGGTATTTGCAAATAGCTGATCGCCGCCGTCATGTACGGTTCCGTCTCCAGAATCACATCGATGACGGCCCGCTTAAGGCCCTCGAGGACTATCTGACGGGAGCCGTCGGGATGTTCCTCGACATCGCGCACCACCGCCACGACACCCACCTGGTGAACCGGCGCGGCGCTGTCGGCGGCGGCCTGGAACGGCGAGAAAGCGGCGATGAATTCACGTTCGGAAGGAACGCAGTCGTCCAGCAAACGCAGGCTTTCACGACGCCTGACGTGTATGGTCAAAAAACAGCCGGGGAAAAGAACGCCGGTCTGAAGTCTCAGCACCGGGACCCGATCTTTTTTGTCGCCGGCCTGGACGGGCAGACGATTCCGGCTCCTGATAATTAACTGTGCATCCATTTGCTTATGTATCGGCTAATCCCCGTTTCCCTAAACAGGATAGGGCAAATGAATGTCCAAAAGGTCACCGGAACTACGTCTCCCCACAATCCAGCCGTCTTCTGTCACCGGTTCAATTCACGGCCTGCACAGCGGCCTCGGCCACGAGTTGCCGCACCTCAAAATCGGGATGCTCCCTGAGATTGGCGGTGTTGATCGTGATCTGAGCCGGGTCGATCTTGAGGCGATAGTAACCCAGGCGGTTGTTTTCCACCACCGGCCAGTTCGATTTAAGACAGGCCTTGATTTCATTCTTCATCCGGTAAAGATAGCGGGCCTGATTGAAACCGACTTCAATATCCTCCTTGTAAAGCCACCCGGCCTCGTCATGCACCCGCGCCCAGGCCAGGCGGACAAAATACTTGAAGGACTTGCCGGTCAGCAAAACCGGAAAGCCATCGACCATAACCAGGAACCGTTCGCGCTCATTGGAACCGTCAATCTCGATCGACCCCGGTGTGTCACCCACGATAAAGAGCCCCGCAGAACTGTTTACGGCAACATTCGTCTGCATCCCTTCCATGTCAACCTCCAGTTTAAGTGATTCTACTATGTTGTTTATCAATAATATCTTACTGTCGGACAATGATGTCGCCCGAAGGATCTCATCGGAACCGGTCGCGAGATCGCGGAGAGTCTCAATACCAGCCTTTTCGAGTGCGGCATAATCCGAACGGTTCAGCCGGTTGCCCAGCGTCTCGTACAAGTCCCGCATAGATCCCGGGATACCGAAACGCAGGCTGAAGACCATCTCCTGCAACATCGCCCCGCGGAGAGCATCGGCGTCTCCGGCCCTGAGAATTGCCGCCAGACCGCCGACAAGATGCGCCGCGGCGTCACCCAGGGACATTATCTGCCCGAGATGCATCTGGAACCGCTCCTCGAGCTTGAGCACGGGTGTCAGCCTCTGCCACTGGTCAAGGACCTGCAGAGCTTTCAAAGCGGCGGCCGCCCTGAATGTCAACGACTGACGATTCCCCCTCTCCCCGAGGATACAAGCCAGATCCGGCAGAAGGTGGTCATAGTCCTGATAAATACCCCTGAGCGGCGCACCGCTCGCCTGCTCGTAACGGGAGAGCATTCCCGGCGGCAAGGGCCAGTCGGGAGCGCTGAGAGCCAGAGCCAGCCAGCCTGTCGGCGATGAGGGCTGATGCCGGGTCAGTTCGTCCGCCAGGTGCTCTGCCTGGTCTATCCGGAGTCCCGAGTGCGCCACGGCCTGTCCGAGAGACGTGGCCTCAAAAGCACCCGACTCGTATTCGATCAGGGATCGCTCCGAAAGCGATTCAAGCTCGCGGTCAATGTCCGGGTAAGGCAAATCGCCGCACCGAGCGTAAAAGGTCTTTTCGAACCATCGCTCAAGGCCGGGGCCATCGGCGGCCAAGCCACTGCAAATGATATCCAGAATCCGATCATCCCAACCCGTCCCGGGCAGGGCCGAGGTCAACGAACGGGGTGAGTCACCGGCGATGTAGCTCTCCCAGAGAACGTCACGATCAAACTCCGTCTCCGCCAGGACCACCGCGCGACCGGCGCGGCCGTCCTTCCTCGCCCCAAGCCGTCCGGCGCGACCGCTCATATTCTCGAACTCGGAGCGCGACAGCGGCACCAGGCAGGGCCGGTGACTGTGACTGCCGGAGGTGTACTTAACCGTTTCGAGGTAAACCGTGTCAGCCGGGAAGTCCACCCCCATAGCTAAAGTAGTGGTTGAGAAGATCACCCTAACCTCACCATCTACAAATGCATGCTCAATAACGTCCCGTTGGGTTTGCGACAGGTCGGAGTTGTGAAAAGCAACCCCGCGGCTGAGGGCGCGGTTCAGGGAGCGAACCAGGAACGAGGGTTCTTCGTCCTCAAGCCGGGCCATGGCCATTTTTGCCGGTGGCCATTTCACGGCCGCGGCCAGACGATTGGCCGCCTCCACCGTCTCGGAGCGCGATTTGAGAAATACGAGTGTTGCCGAATCGGTGGACTTGAGATGCCGGATGAAACCGTCCACCGGCTCTTCCGCCACATCGAAACTCGTGAACGCCTCCGAACCGTCGAGGCCGCTGTTATATGAACGGTAGCGAAACGATCCCTCGGCGGCGACACCACGGATCAAATCCACCGGCCGCGACATTTCCTCGACCAGAGTCGCCCCCAGCCATTCTGCCAGCCGCCCGGCCGAGGCGTCACCATCGCCGATGACCGCCGAAAGACCGAGCAGTGACGGTGTGTATTCGGAGGCCAGGATTTTCGTCAGGAGCATCTCCAGAACCGATCCGCGGGAGGGATCGGCGATGGTCTGGAGTTCATCGACCACCACCAGGCCGATATTGGCCAGCATATCGAGATTGAAAGTCAGCAGGCGGTCGAGTTTCTCATTGATGACGAGAGCCACCTGGTACTTGCCCTGAGCAAACGGCTCATCATTCTCGGGGTGGTCGCCGGACACCACCAGGCACTTGATCCCGAGGGGGCCATAGGTCGACTGGACCAGGGCGTATTTCTGCTCGGCCAGGGATTTCAGGGGAAACAGCATCACCGTTCGACGCCGATGCATCAGCTCGCGAACGGCGGCCATCTCGGCGCAGAAGGATTTCCCCGACGATGTCGGGGCCGAAACAATCAACCGACTCGGTTCATCATCGCCGGCAAGACCGCCTCCCCTGCCCAGCAGACCCTTCCGCAGGGCCCTGATCTGCACCGGGAGAAGGGTCTCTCCCTGCCTCTGGCGCCAGATGTCGATCACCCGGCGTGGCAGTCCGTAATTTTCAAGTTCACTCAGTCTCATAACGATCTCCTCCTCATTCGCGGCTCCGATCCAAAGCCCGGAGCCCACTTCCCCGTGTATGGCTGTTTATTTATCCACAGGCCCCAAACCCGCATAGCGGGCAGCTGAAACAGCTTCCCAGACGCACCATGCCTGAACCGCAGTCCGGACAGGTGGCGGCATTCTGGTAGTGGCAGTGTTCGTCCGGCAGTCCTTCCGGGCACAATACGGCACCGACTACCTCCGACCCTTCGAAGGCCGTTTCGGGAGATACTTCAGCCTCGAATCCGTCGTGTATCATGATCAAGCTCCACATCCTGTCGGGTTGATATTTACTTTGACGAACACAAAATACTGCACATTTGTGCAGGTGTCAAGTCAAAATCGTATATTGGGCATTAATTTATGAGGGGGCTCAATATGTTGTGTGAAAGACGCCCGCCGGTACTATATGTCCGAGGGGACGGGCAAACCGATGCCACAGCGAAATCGACATATCCCCTGCCGGATCGGCGGGAATCGCATACCGGGTGGAGCAGTTTCTC